>JBAVXH010000173.1:0-4074 GCA_049698215.1 Xanthobacteraceae bacterium
GCGCGCGTCCGATCCGGTGGCGCTTGCTGTTGTGGCGGCTTTCGCGGTGATTTCGTTGATGTGCTTCGCGGCCGTGCGGCGATAATCAGCGGGTGATCTCGCCGAGCGGCGGAAAAACATCGCCGGCGCGCGCCAGCGCTGCGCGCGCCAATCGCACGTCGTCGTCCATGCGCTTCACCAGCGCCTCGACTGAGTCGAACTTCAGCTCCGGCCTGATCCAACCGAAGAAGGCGACATCGAGCGGCGCGCCGTAGAGATCACCGGAAAAATCAAACACATGCACTTCGAGGAGCGGTGCACCGTTGTCGAACGTCGGCCGCGTGCCGAAGCTCGCGACCCCGTCGCGGATCAGCCCGCCGATGCCAACTCGCACCGCATAGATGCCGTGCTTGAGCCCGCAGTCCGGGTCGAGCGCGATGTTCGCGGTCGGAAAGCCGAGATCGCGTCCGCGCTTGTCGCCCGGAATGACAGGACCGGAGGCAAACCAAGGATAGCCGAGCAGTTCGGCGGCCTCGACCACGCGCCCGTCGGCAAGCGCCGCGCGGATCGAGGATGACGAAACCGGCCGTCCCTCGTCCTCGAGTGGCGGCGCAGTTTCGACCGAGAAACCATAGCGCTCGCCCTGCTCGGCAAGGAATTTCGGTGAGCCCCGCCGCGTATGACCGAAATGAAAATCGAACCCGATCGTGGCACCGCAGATGCCGAGGCGACCGACCAGGATGCGCGCCACGAATTGCTCCGCTGTCAGCGCGGCGAATTGCGCATCGAAGGTGAGCACAAGTGCGCCGCTAAGACCGGTCGCGGCCAGCAGGCGCAGCTTCGAGATTTCATCCGTCAAGCGAAACACCGGATCGAACGGCCGTAGGATCTTGCGCGGGTGGGGCTCGAACGTGATGGCGACCGCCGGCGCGTCGAGCGCGGCCGCGCGAGAGGTTGCCGCGTCAATGACGGCGCGGTGGCCGCGATGCACGCCGTCGAAATTGCCGATTGCCGCGACCGCGCCCCGAAACTGCGCGACGCGCGGCGAGTCATCGCGGGCGACCAGCATGGGCTTGGTGGATGGGAAAGGCGTGGTCATCGGAAAGGATGCTTGAGCGCCGACCCTGCGGTGCGTCGCGGCGCGAAGTCAACCCTTCGGAGCCGGTCGCGCCGGCACCGACACGACCGCCTCGCCGTCGAGCACAAGTTTGCCGTCGACGCTTGCCTCGCAGTGTAGCCGCACGATACGGCCCTTCGCTGTCAGCTCGACCACCTCGACGGTGACCTCGACGACGTCGCCGATCTTGACCGGCCCATGGAAGTTGAGCGTCTGCGAGCGGTAGACCGCCCCGGGGCCCGGCAGACGCGTGCCGAGCACCGCCGAAATCAGGCTCGCGGTGTAGAGGCCGTGCGCGATGCGCTGGCCGAAGCGGGTCTCCGCGGCGTAAACGTCGCAAAGATGCAGCGGATTGTCGTCGCCTGAGAGGCGCGCGAAGCCGACCACGTCGGAATCCATCACGGTCTTCATCAGGCTTTCGCGCATGCCTGCATGCAGGTCCTCGAAGGCGAGGAGGCGAAGCATGCGCGGGTCGATGGTGGGCTGCGGGGGGGCGTTCATGGGCGACAGCTTGACCAAATCTTAACGCGCCGGGAAGGGCGCTTGTTTCAGCGCGGGACGCAAGAAGATTTTGGATGGCTGCCGCCAAGGTATGTGCGGCGGGGCTTTTGCTCGCGCAAACCCTGAGAATTGCTGGATTAACCGGATATTCAAGAGCGGTTGTTACGGTCCGCCGGCGTGGGGAGAGGGGTTCAGGCCCTTTCATTGAGCCAGTGGTCGCGCGGCGCAGAAGGCGCGCGCCGGCGGACGGGAGTGGAAGATGTCGATCGACATGTCGATGCCGGTCCTCGTGGTTGACGATTACAACACGATGATCCGCATCATCCGCAATCTCTTGAAGCAGCTCGGCTTCGAGGACGTGGACGATGCGTCCGATGGGTCCGCCGCGCTGACCAAGCTGCGCGGCAAGAAATACGGGCTGGTGATCTCCGACTGGAACATGGAGCCGATGACCGGCTACGAGCTGCTGAAGGAGGTGCGCTCGGACCCCGGGCTCGCCAAGACGCCGTTCATCATGGTCACCGCCGAGTCGAAGACCGAGAACGTCATCGCCGCGAAGAAAGCCGGCGTGAACAACTACATCGTCAAGCCGTTCAACGCGCAGACACTCAAGACCAAGATCGAGGCGGTGTTCGCCGAATAGTGACATCGCGGCGCTAACTAACAAGAGGTGCGCGGGCGAACGCGTGCCGCAAGGGACCCGCGACGCGCGGGGCGAGGGGGCAGAGTTCCATGGCGCTGGCGGATGCAAGTCACTTCGACCGGCTGGTCGATTTCCTGAAGCAGAAGCGCGACAACGTCACCTTCCACGACATCATCGCGTTGGCGGAAATCTCCGCGCAATCGCTGCAGAGCTTCTTCCATGCGCTCGACGCGAAGGTCTATGGCGAGCTGCGCGAAATCGCGCGCTACATCGAGTCGATGCGGCATGAGATCGGTGCGTTGCAGGTCAACGACCTGAAGAATAGCCGCATCCCGGCGGCCGGCGAGGAGCTCGGCGCGATCGTGCAGGCGACCGAGGACGCGACCAACACGATCATGGAATGCGCCGAGGCCGTGATGGCTGCGGATGCGAGCGATCCCGCCGCATACAAGGCGCTGGTCGATGAGAAGATGCTGGTGATCTTCGAGGCCTGCTCGTTCCAGGACATCACCGGCCAGCGCATCGCCAAGGTGGTCGAGACCCTGCAACACATCGAGGAGCGCGTGTCGCGTTTCGCCAACGTGGTGCAGGCGAAGGACATCGAGGGCTTCCTCAGCGAGAGCGAGCGCGTGCGCGCGGAACGCAGGGAGAAGCTGTTGCTGCACGGGCCGCAGCTTGCCGGTGGCGGCGTCGACCAGTCCAAGGTCGACGAGCTGTTTGCGTAAGCGGGAAAGTCGTCACCACACCAATCTCCTTGTCACCGCCTTCGGCATCTGTCCCGCCGCGGCGAAGATCGTGCCGAGCGCGGCAAGGTCCGGGTCCTCGCGGCTGCCGAGCTCCTCGGCATGAATGCCGGCGGTCACGAACAGGCAATCGACCCCGAGATCGTTCGCGCCCTTCAAATCGGTGCGCACCGAGTCGCCGATCGCCAGCACGCGCTTGAGCGCGAGCGCGCCGGTGAGCGCGCGCGCCGCGCGCGCCTTCTCGGTCTCGGCGAGTGCGAGATCGTAGAGCGGCCGATACGGCTTGCCGGCGTAGTAGACCTCGCCGCCCATCTCGGCGTAAGCGTCCGCGAGCGCGCCGGCGCAATAGACCAGCTTGTCGCCACGCTCCACCACCACGTCAGGGTTGGCGCACAGCATGAACAGGTTGCGCGCGCGCAATTGCTTCAAGCTCTCGCGATAGTCGTCCGGGCCTTCCACTTCGTCGTTGAACAAGCCGGTGCAGACGACATACGCGGCGTCTTCGGGCGTGCTGAACGGCGGGATGTCGAGGCCGGTGAAGATCGTGTGATCGCGTTCCGGGCCGATCAGATAGAACTTCTGCCCGGCGCGTTTCGCCACGACGTCGCGCGTCACGTCGCCCGATGTGACGATCGCGTCGTAGGCTGAGTGCGGCACCTTGAGGTGATCGAGGAATTTGCGCACCTGCGCGCCGGGGCGGGGGGCGTTGGAGATGAGCACCACCGTGCCGTCCTGCTCGCGGAAGCGCGTCAGCGCCTCGCAGGCGGGGGGCGTTGCGGCAACGCCGTTGTGAACGACGCCCCACACGTCGGAGAGCACCGCGTCGTAGTTCGGCGCAAGCGCGGAGAAGTGGTCGGTCAGGATCGGGACTGTCATGGAGAACGGATTTCTCTTCGCTCATACCCGCGCAAGCGGGTATCCAGTTCTTTCTTCGCGTGGCTCTGGGTCCCCGCTTTCGCGGGGACGAGCGGAAGGCAAGGCATTCGATTTATCCCTGCGCCCGGCGCACGATGCCGCGGGCGAGCTGGGCGAGCGCGGTATCGCGCCGGGGCAGCGCGGGGGGCTCGTCCTCGGTATCAGGCGCGGCCTTC
>JBAVXH010000174.1:0-19216 GCA_049698215.1 Xanthobacteraceae bacterium
GTGCAGCGCCGAGCCGCCCACGGGCAGCGCGCGCGAGCCGCCGGTCAGGCCGCGCGGCGAGCGATCGGAGTCGCCGTACACCACGTCGATGCGGTCGGCATCGATGCCGAGCCGGTCCGAGACGAGCTGCTTGTACGAGGTGACGAGCCCGGTGCCGTATTCCTGGTTTCCCATCACCAGATCGACGCGGTCGTCCTTGAATTCGATCGAGGCGGTCTCGGGGAATCCCCCGCCGCAGCGCTCGGTGTAGGTCGCCATGCCGATGCCGCGCAGCTTGCCGCGCTTGCCGCTTTCGCGGCGGCGCGCCTTGAAGCCCGCCCAGTCGGCCTTCTCCATCGCGGCCTGCATGATCTCGACGAACTCTCCGCTGTCGAACGTCAGTTTGGTCGGCGACGTGTAGGGGATCGCCTTCTTCGGGATCAGATTGATCTTGCGGATACGATCCGGCGTCATGTTGAGCTCGCGCGCGGCCGCATCGACTAGGCGCTCGATCAGGTATGACGCTTCCGGTCGCCCGGCGCCGCGATAGGCGCACACCGGCACGGTGTTGGTGCACACGCCCTTTACGTTGATGGCGATCGCGGGCGTGGTGTAGAGGCCCGAGACGAGATCGGTCGAGCGCGTCGGAATGAACGGGCCCATCGGCGAGAGGTATGCGCCGACGTTGGCGATCAGCGACACGCGCAGCCCGAGGAACTTGCCCTTCTCGTCCATCGCAAGCTCGGCGCGCGTGAAGTGATCGCGGCCTTGATTGTCCGAGATGAAGCCTTCGGAGCGGTCGGACTGCCAGCGCACCGGCCGCTTCAGCTTGCCGGCGGCCCACACCACCAGCACCTGTTCGGGATAGACGAACGCTTTCATGCCGAAGGCGCCGCCGACATTCGGCGGCGTCACGACGCGCAACTTCTCCTTCGGCACCTTCAACACGATTTCAGCGAGCGGATCGCGCACGAAGTGGGAGCCCTGCGTGCCGGTGTAGAGTACGGGCCGGCCCGTTGCCGCGTCCCAATCGCCGATTGCGTTGCGCGGCTCCATCGAGTTCGCCACCACGCGGTTGTTGACCATTTCGAGCGTGGTGACGTGCGCGGCCTTGGCGAAGGCGGCATCGGTCGCGGCAAAATCCGAGGTGTCGTTGTCCCAGTCGAACACGATGTTGTTGGGAATGCCCTCGAAGAGCTGGGGCGCGCCGGTCTCCATTGCGGCGCGCGCGTCGGCGACCGCGGGCAGCTCCTCGTAATCGATCTCGATCGCCTCGGCGGCGTCCTGCGCCTGCGGCAACGTCTCGGCGATGATAACGGCGACCGGCTGCCCGAGGTGACGCACTTTCCCGACGGCGAGCGCAGGCCGCGGCGTGTCGTGGCGCGGCGAGCCATCCCGGTTGTTGAGCGGCGCATGGCAGGGCACATCGCCGAGCCCATCGGTCTTCACGTCTTCGCCGGTCAGCACCAGCAGCACGCCAGGCATCGCTTTTGCGGTGCTCGTATCGATCTTGCGGATATTCGCATGGCCGACGCGCGCGCGCAGCACGTAAGCCTGCGCCATGTTGGGAAGCGTGATGTCGTCGGTATAGCGGCCCTTGCCGGTGATCAGGGTCTGGTCTTCGAAACGCCGTACAGGCTGGCCAACGCCGAATTTCATGCTGGTTCCTCAGTCAAAATAGCGCGCGCCCGCTCCCGGAATGCGGCGCCACGTCCTGGAAAGATGGGGTTTGGGATCTGGTTCGGACAGGGGCGATGTTAACGCCCGCAACATGATCTGCCAAGCCGTTCAGCAAGCGGCATAAGGAAAATATCTTTATATATCAATTAACTACATGTATCCCGGATATAGTATTGCGTAACCGGGATACGCATGCCATATAGCCATCAATCATAGAGGTCTCGCATCATGAAGCCCGCTCGTCAGCGCATCGAAAAGTATCGCAATGAAGGGGGTGCAGCCGATCTCGTTCGAGTGGAAGTTCTTATCCCTCCATTCGCTCGAGACGAGATTCTAGCCATGGCCGCTGGACTGCGATTGAAGCATCGCAACAACAAGGAACTTAGGTCGCTCTACGATAGTGCGCTTAAGTCCTATCGCGCGCGCATTCTTGACAATGTGGACCTTGACCGGCTTCCGGATTTTCCATCACGCGCGGCTGTTGTGGCGCGCGCGATGATGGACCGTGGCGATGCTCGCGCCTTTGCTATGGGACGTCAGATGCTCGACCGCGTAGGAGCAGCATAGAGTGGCCCTCACCCAGCTTCAGAGTGACATCCTCCGCTGCCTTGCCAAGAACCGCTCGGAGACGAGTTACTTGGCAGGCGGCCTGATGCTGAACAAGAATTGGAAACGCCGCTCCGACGACATCGATATCTTCCACGATAGCGATGAAGAAGTTGTCGGCGCCGCGAACGCCGATCTTGCCACATTGGACGCGGCCGGATTCAAAACACAAAAAGACTTTGTCGTTTACGGAGCCGTTGACGCCACCGTCTCTGATGGTCACTCTTCAACGGTCATCCAATGGTTCGCAGAGACGAAGAGGCGCTTCTTCCCTCTTGTTAGGGATGAAGAGTGGGGCGCCCGCCTCCATCAAGCAGACCTCGCGGTAAATAAGGTTCTAGCTGCCGCCGGACGATCGAAAGCGCGTGACATCGCAGACCTCGTCGCTATTGGCCGCGACTACTGCCCGCTAGGCCCGCTAGTGCTGGCAGCGGCCGGGAAGCCGCCAAACTTTTCCCCGAAACGAACGATTGACGAGATGCGCCGACATGTTCTGTCAATTCCTGCGGAAGAGTTTGCGGCAGTGAAGGGGCTGCCTGCTGATTGGACCGCAGCGTTCATACGCGATGAAGCACTCAAGCTGATCGACCAAGCCGAAAAGTACATACTAGCAGCTTCGCCGGATTTGCTAGGTGTCCTGACCGTAGACAAGCAAAGCATTCCCATCGAGCTGGTCGATGGCAATCGCGAAAACACGATTCTAAGGAAGTCGACTGATGAACCGGAGGTGATGCCTGCTCCTTCCGACTTCAACACAGTCGAGTGGGGCTCCGGTCGACAATAGATCGGCCTTTCAACGAAGGGCTGTTTCGCAACCGCGCAGTCCTGGAGGCGAAGGCCTGAGCAACCAATCTAAATGAGTTTTTGTGCAGCCGATTTGGTTTTTGTGCAGTCACTCATACTTGTGCAAAGCCCCTTGTGGGAGAGGGCAACGCCTATGCTTCAACGTGCTCCGATGGGTGAGGGCTCCCTCACCCAACCTTTCCTGTTGAAGCTTCGAGATGCCCTCCCCCACAAGGGGAGAGCGTAACAACGTCGTTCGCGCTCGCGGTCAGATCTGTCTCGCCAGAACCCGGCGCCTTGCCATAACGCAGTTCCGGCAAGTCAGTCCTGCGGCCCTAGCTTCTCGATCAGCGCGCGAAGTTCGCGAATTTCCTCCGCCGTGCAGTCTGATAGCGGCGGGCGCACCGGGCCTGCGCCACGCCCGACGATCTCGGCGCCCGCCTTCACGATGCTCACCGCATAGCCGGGTTGCCGTGCGCGCAGACGCACATAGGGCACGAAGAAATCGCGCATCAACGCATCGACCGTCGCGTCGTCGCGCGCATTGATGGCGGCGTGGAACTTGAGCGCGGTGCGCGGAATGAAATTGAACACGGCGGACGAGTAGGTCACGACACCCGCCGCGCGGAACGCCGCCGCGTAGGTTTCGGCGGTCGGCATGCCGTTGATGAAGAGGAGCCGGTCGCCGACCGCGGCGCGCGTTGCGGCCAGCACTTCGAGGTCGCCGGCGCCGTCCTTGAAGCCGATCAGGTTCGGGCAATCGGCGGCAAGCCGCGCCGTGGTCGCGGGTGCGAGCCGGCAGTTCGCGCGGTTGTAGACGATCACACCGAGCTTCGTCGCGCGGCAGACGCCCGAGATGTGCGCGCGCAAGCCCTCCTGCGAGGCCTCGACCAGATAAGGCGGCATCAGCAGCAGCCCGTCCGCGCCGAGCCGCTCGGCCTCGCGCGCATACGCGATCGCGGTCCGCGTGCCGTAGCCGCAGCCGGCGATGACGGGCGTGCGCCCACCGCAGGCCTTCACCGCCGTATCGATGACGGTACTGAACTCGGCGGGCGTGAGCGAGAAGAACTCACCCGCGCCGCCGGCCATGAACAGCGCGGACGACGGATAGCCGGAAAGCCATTCGAGCCGCGCCGCGCAGGCCGCCCGGTCGAACTCGCCGCTCGCGTCGAAATCGGTGAGTGGGAAGGAGAGCATCCCGCGTGGGACGGCGGCCTTCAATTCCTGCGGCGTCATGGCGCTTTGTTTCTCTCCGGTAGACGAGCCCTATAATGCATAAGGCCGCGCGACAAAGAACGGGGGAACGATGCGAACAATATTGACGGCACTGTTGATGATGCTCGCATCGCCGGCCTTTGCGCAGGATTTTCCCAACCGGACCATCCGCATGCTGGTCGGCTTCCCGGCCGGCGGCCCAAGCGACGTGCCGGCGCGGATCATCGCCGAGAAGCTGCGCGTCGCGCTCGGCCAGCCGGTGATCGTCGAGAACAAGACCGGCGCGGCCGGCATGATCGCGCTCAACGAGATGCTGGCGCAGCCGCGCGACGGGCACACGCTGCTGCTCTGCTCCTACATTGATGCAATCAATCCGCTGCTCTACAAGAAGGTGGCCTACCGGCTCGAGGACGTCGCGCCGGTCTCGCTGATCCAGAAGGCGTACTACGCCTTCACGATTCCCGCCGAGTATCCGGTGAGCGACCTGAAAGGCTTCATCGCGCATGCCAAGAGCAAGCCCGGCGCGTTCAACTACGGCAAGGTCGGTTCGGGCTCGGTCACCGAGTTGCTGGCGAAGCAGTTCGAGAAGGCTGCCGGCATCCAGATGACCGGCGTGACCTTCCGCGGCACAGGACCCGCCATTCAGGAGGTCGCGGCGGGGCGGCTCGATTTTATGGTCGGGCCGCTCGCGGTGACGATGCCGCTGCACGAGGCCAAAAAGGTGAAGGTGATCGGCATGACCAGCCCGGAGCGGCTTGCGATCGCACCCGATGTGCCGACCCTGAAGGAGCAAGGCACCGACATCGTGAACTACGGCTGGTGGGGCGTGTGCGCGGCCTCCGGTACGCCGAAGCCGGTGCTGGAGACCCTGAACAAGCATGTCGCGGCTGCAGTGGCGTCGCCCGAGTTCACGACCGTGATCGAGAAGACCGGCGTGATCCCGGTGTCGTCGTCGGTCGATGAACTTGGCGTGTTGATCAACGACACTGCGAAGGAGTTTGGCGTGCTGATCAAGGAGCTCGGGATCGAGCAGCTGGATTGAGAGGCCCATGAGGTGAACATGGCGACCCCGCCCCTCTACATCCTTGTCAGACTATGGATTCACAAGGGTCTCGAGGCGAAATTCGAGGCCTACGAGCGCAAAGTGTCGCGCATCATGGCCCGCTACGGCGGCGTCATTGAGCGCGCCATCCGGACGTCAAAGGCGTCGGACGACGGGGCAGGCGAGCCTTTCGAGGTCCACGTGCTCAAGTTTCCAACGCGGGACCTCTACGACGCGTACCGGGATGATGCGGAGCGTCGTTCTCTGAGTGGTGAACGCGCTGGCATCATCACAAACACCGATATTCTCGTTGGAACGCCAGGGCCGACTTATGGCTCCGATGCTCGCCCGGAAGCCCCGAGAGATTAGAGGCCCCCGGGGCGCCGGCGAACGGCCTATGATGTTTCGACTATCAATCCACCACGGCGAACATCTGGATTTCGATCAGCTGCTCCGGCTCGCCCAATTCGAGCACCGCCACGTTGGTCGACGTCGGCTTGTGATTGTAAGGCGCGAAGTAAGAGCCGATGACCGCACTCGCCTTCCCGATATCGCCGATGCGCGGCCGGGCACGGAAAACAAAGAAATGCACCACGTCCTTGAATGAAGCGCCGGAGGCCTCGAGCGTTTGCTTGATTCCATCCATCGCGCGTCGTGTCTGTGCTTCGAGATCGTTCTCCATATATTGCTGGATCTGATCGCGTTTGTGCGGATGATCATGATAGACCGGTAGCGCCGTCGTACCGGCGAGCCAAAGAAGTTTGCCGCTCTTGATCTTGATCGCGGGCGGAAACGGCATGTTGACGGTCTTGTCGTAATTCGGGTGGTGGATGATTTCCATGTGCGCATTCGGCGTCGTGTTAGGCGCTTGAGCCTGTACGGGTGCGAGTGCCGCAAGGCTGAATCCGAAGACGGCGAAGCCAAGCGTGAGGCGTAGCGATGGTGCGTCGTGGATCATGGTTTTCTCCAAATTTTGGCTGGGGGACTTCATCATAGCCGCCTTAGGCTATTGAAACGGCCCGCAATGTTCACCTCCTTTCGCCCCGCCAAACGCGCACATCCCCCTCAAGGGGAGAGGGTGCATCGTCGACCTTCCTACCCGCGGCCACAGATGCTCTCGACATACTGCCGGTCAACCCGGCAAACTCTGCACAAGCGCCTCAGAGCGCGTCCGGAGGAAGCCGCATGCTCAGGTTCATGATGGCCGCGCTCGCCGGCGCGCTGATCGCGCTGCCAGCCGCCGCGCAGGACTACCCCGTGAAGCCGATCCGCATCGTCATTCCGTTCGGTCCCGGCGGCGGCTCGGATGTCGTCGGCCGCATTCTCGGGCAAGCCTTGCAGGAGAAGTTCGGCCAGCCGGTCGTGATCGAGAACAAGCCGGGCGCTGCCGGCACGATCGGCAACGAGTTCATCGCGCGCGCCGAGAAGGACGGCTACACGCTCGGCATCATGACGGCCGGTCAGATCATCGCGGCGACCATCAACAAGTCGATCCGCTACGATACGCTCACCGCCTTCGATCCCGTGGCCCTGGTGGCGACGGGAAGCTTTCTGATCGTGACGCGGCCGGACTTCGCGTCCGGTTCGGTGAAGGACCTGGTCACCGCCGCGAAGGCGGAGCCCGGCAAGATCGTGTTCGCGAGTCCCGGCTTCGGCGCGACGCAGCACTTCGCCGCTGAGCTGTTCAAGCAGACCGGGGGCGTCAACATGCTGCATGTGCCGTTCCGCACCTCGCCGGAGGCGATCACGGCGCTGCTCGGCAGCCAGGTGGACGTGCTGTTCGACACGGTGCCGGCGCTGCTCGGGCAGGTGCAGGCGGGCAAGCTCAAGGTGCTGGCGGTCACCGGCAAGGACCGCGTTGCGGTCCTGCCGGATGTGCCGACCGCAATCGAGTCCGGCGTGCTGCCGGGCTACGATGTGACGAGCTGGTATGGTGTATTCGGCCCCAGCGGCATGCCGCCCGCCGTGGTCGCGAAGCTCAACAAGGCGCTGATGGAGATCATCGCCGGGAAGGGGATCGCCGAGGGCCTGACCAAGGCCGGTGTCGTGGTGCAGGGCTCGACGCCCGAGGGTTTTGGGAAATTTCTCGCCGACGAATACGCGCGCTGGGATCGCGTCCGCGAGGCGGCAGGCATCGAGCGGAAGTAGCTCGCCTCAAACCCTCATCCTGAGGAGCCCGCCGGAGGCGGGCGTCTCGAAGGATGGCCATGAGCTCGGAGTTCGCCGCCATCCTTCGAGACGGCGCTTCGCGCCTCCTCGCGAGAAACCCCCATTGATTTGCAGAGCGTTTCTACGCTTGCGAAGACGTACCAAATTTGGTCCGATCCTATCGGAATGAGAACAGCGTGAAGCGGCTCCCCGCTCTCTTTTACGAACTACCTTCGGGCCGTTCGCCGGTTCGCGACTGGATCAGAAGCCTCGATGTTGCCGACCGCAAGATCATTGGCGAGGACATCAAGGATGTGGAGTTCTCCTGGCCGATCGGGATGCCGGTTGTGCGCGCCTCGGCCAGGGACTTTGGGAGGTTCGCAGCACGTTGACGCAGGGCCGCATCGCCCGCGTGCTGTTCTGCATTCGTGAGAGCCGCATGGTGCTGCTGCACGCCTTCATCAAGAAGACGCAGAAGACACCGGACGCGGATCGGGGTTTGGCGTTGAAGCGAATGAGGGAGATCACATGACCAAGAAGAAAAAGGGACGGATCGGATCGTCGTTCGACGACTTTCTGAAAGAGGAAGGCATATACGAAGAAGTGACGGCGCGCGCCATCAAGCGCGTGATCGCCCGCCAGCTTGATGCGTTGATGCAGGAACAGGGCATCTCCAAGACCAAGCTTGCCAAGAGCATGAAAACAAGCCGCGCGCAGCTCGACCGCCTTCTCGACCCGGAAAACGAATCCGTGACGCTTGGCACGCTCACGCGCGCCGCACAGGCGGTCGGCCGCAATTTGCGGATGGAGCTTGTGTAGACGTGCGAGCAGCGGCCTGCGGCGGCGCTCGACAGATCGCAGGATGACGATGACGCCGGAGCGTTACGGCTTCGCCGCCTCCGCGGCCACGTTGCCGAACAGCGCCGCGATGCTGCGCTGGCGCTTGGTGTCGATGCTCACGTAAGCCGTCATGCCGGCGCGCAGCGGCGGCTCGCCCGGCCGCTCGATCAGCCGCAGCTTGACCGGGAGGCGCTGCACCACCTTCACCCAGTTGCCGCTGGCGTTTTGCGGTGGAAGGATCGCGAACTCCGCGCCGGTCGCCGGGCTGATGCTCTCGACCTCCGCCTCCCAGGTCACGTCGGGGTGCATGTCGAGCACCACCGTGGCGCGCTGTCCGACTTTCACATGGGTGAGGTCGGTTTCCTTGAAATTCGCCTCGACCCACGGCCGCCGCTCGGCGACGAGCGAGAACAGCGCGGTCTGCGCCTTCACCTGTTCGCCCGGCTGGAGGCGGAAATTCACCACCGTCCCGGCGCGCGGCGCCTTGATCTCGGTGTGCGCCAGATCGAGCGCGGCGCGATCGCGGATCGCGATCTTTTCACGGACCGCCGCGTATTCGTCGGTTGGCTTGTCCGGATTGCCGCCGAGCGCCGCCTCGACGCGCGCAATGCGCTGCTGCAGCATTCCCAGCCGATCGCGCGCCTGTTGCTCCTCGCTGTCCGCCTGCTCGACCCGCGCCGCCGATGAGACCCCGCGGCCGGACAGTTCGCGCTGGCGTTTCGCCTGGACCTCCAGGTAGGCGAGCCGGTTCTCGGTCTCGCGCGCGTCCATGCGGGTCTCGCGCAGGCTCACCTTGAGCGCCTCGACGATGGCGCGGGCGGAGTCGACCTCCGCATCGGCTTTCGCCAGTGCCAGCCGATAGGGCTCGGGATCGAGCCGCACCAGCACCTCGCCTTCCGCCACCAATTGATGATCGCGCGCGCGCACCTCGACGATGCGGCCGGGGACTTCGCCGGCGATCTGCGCGATGTCGGCCTTGACGAAGGCGTTCTCGGTCGCGGCGTAGCGGCCGCCCGAGAGCCAGAACATCAGTGCAGCCGCCACCACGAGCAGCGGCACGCCGATCAGCGCGAGCGGGCGCAGGTGCCGGATCATGGCGGCAAGCTCGCGAGGTGGCGTCTGTCGCGTGCCGCCTTGCCGTTGGCGGCGCCATTTCGGGCCGGCGGGTGGTCGACGTCTTCGACCAGGGTCTTTTTCACGCGCCCCAGCAGGTTCATCAGTTGCGCGGCTTCCACGCCGGACAGGTCGCTGAGCGCACCCTCGACCGTCGCCTCGGCGACGCGCCAGATACGGCGGTGCACCTGCTCGGCCTCCGCCGTGAGGTAGACGCGCTTGACGCGGCGGTCGCCGTTGAGCGCGCGGCGTTCGACCCAGCCATTCGCCTCCATCCGATCGATCATGCGGCCGGCGCTGGCGCGCTCGACCTCCAACAGGTCGGCGAGTTCGGACTGCGAGACGCCGGGGTGGCGATGCAGACGCGTGAGCACCAGCCACTGGGCGCGCGTGATGCCGAGCTCGCGCACGCGCCGGTCGAAGGCGGTGCGCAACAGCCGTGCGACGTCGGAGATGACGACCCCGACGTAGTCCTCGGTATTGGGCATGGCGGGGATTGTAGCCGGCGGCGAATTAGTAAGCTAGGTTACAATTGCATCGCTTGGGCGCGCCCGGCACATGACCACGACGGCCAATTTCGATCCCGGTGCGGCATCCGGCCTCACCACGGCGCAGCGTGCCCTGACGCTGACGACGGTGGTGCTCGCGTCCTCCCTCTACGGGACGGCCTTGCTCACGACCTCGACCGTCCTGCCGCAGATGCAGGGTGCCATGTCGGCCACCCAGGACGAGATCGCCTGGGCCATGACCTTCAACATCCTGGCCACCGCGATCGTGACGCCGATGACCGGCTGGCTGGTGGCGCGATTCGGCGAAAAGCGCGTGATGGTGTGGTCGATCGGGTTGTTCACGCTCGCCACGGCGGCCTGTGGGATGTCCCAGTCACTCGATACGCTGGTGATCTGGCGCATCGTCCAGGGCGGCTCCGGCGCGCCGGTGGTGCCGCTGTCGCAGACCATCCTGCTCAACACCTTCCCGCGCCGGCAGCATCAGATGGTCCTCGGCCTTTTTGGCATGGCGGTGGCGGTCGCGCCGGTGTTCGGGCCGATCCTCGGCGGCTACCTCGCGGAAGCCTACAGCTGGCGCTGGGCGTTCTACATGCTGGTTCCGGTCGGCGTTGCGGCGCTCGTCGGCATGCAACTGACCTTGCGCGCCGACGGACCGCCCGGGAAGGCACGTTTCGACTGGACCGGCTTCATTGCCCTCTCGATCGCGCTGGCGGCCTTGCAGCTTGTGCTGGCGCGCGGCGTTCGGCTCGACTGGTTCGACTCGACCGAGATCATCATCGAATGCCTGATCGCGGGCGTGGCGTTCTACGTGTTCCTCTTTCACTGCCTCACCACGAGCGAACCGTTCCTCAACCTCAGTCTCCTGAAGGATCGCAACTACGCGATCGGCCTCGTCCTGGTGACGATCTACGGCATGCTGAACTTCACCCCGATGGTGCTGCTGCCGCCGCTGCTGCAAACGCACATCGGTTTTCCCGACGCATTGGTCGGACAGGTGATCGGCGCGCGGGGCGTCGGCATGACCTTCGGCTTCATGATGGCCGGCCTGATGAGCCGAATCGATCCGCGCATCGGGATGGGGTTCGGCTTCGGGCTGCAGACCGTGGCCGGGCTCTGGATGCTGACCTTCGACCTGAACGTCTCGATGGAGACGCTGCTGCTCAATAGCGCCGTGCAGGGGTTCGCGGTCGGCACCGTGTGGGTGCCGATGACCATGGTGGCGTTCGACACGCTTGCCGCCAAGGACCGGGCCGAGGCGTCTTCGGTGTTCCATCTGCTGCGCAACATCGGATCGAGCTTCTTCATCTCGCTCTCGATCGCCGAGATCGTGCGCACCACTGGCGCCAACTACAGCCGCATGAGCGAGATGATCACGCCGTTCAATCCGGCGCTGACGATGCCAAGCATGACCGGCATGTGGAATTTCGACACGGTCTCGGGGCTTGCGAAATTTGCGACGGAGATCAATCGCCAGTCGGCCATGATCGGCTATCTGAACGCCTTCATGATGTACACGGCGACCTCCGCCTTCGCGGTGGTGCTGGTGTTGATGGTGCGTCGGCGCCGCTCCTCCTGATCGGTGTTCGTGGCATGATGTGCTGCGATCACGAGGAGCAGGACATGGATATTCAGGAGCAACACGAGCGCGGGCTCGCGCTACGCACCGAGCTGTTCGGCCGCGAGGCCGTCGAGAAACGCATGAATGCATTCGGTGAGTTCGGCAAGCCGCTGCAGCACGTCATCAATGCCTATGCGTATGGCGACGTGTGGCAGCGCTCGGCGTTGCCGCTCGCCACCAAGTCGCTCGTCATGGTGGGCATGATGGCGGCCGCCGGGCATCCGAACGAACTGCGCGTGCACCTCAAGGGCGCGCTGAAAAACGGCGGTAGCGCGGAACAAATCCAGGAGGTCCTGCTCCTGCTCACGCTCTACTGCGGCATCCCGGCGGCGAACGAGGCGCACCGCGTGGCGGCCGAGGTGCTGCGCGAGGAGAAGCTCCTCTAGCCAGGGCGTGTACTCATGAAGGGGCAGATGGTCGGGCAGTAGGGCTCGATGTCAAATCGGCGCTCGATTGATACTCAACACTCCATTTTACCCGGTTGATCACTTGCCTCACGGCAATCGCCTATGCGGCATCCATTCCGCGCTGCCCGATCAGGGCCAGCGCCTTGCGGAGCTGGCCGTGCGCGCGGTCGAGCAACGCTTTGGCGGTCTCCAGATCGCAACCATTCAACAGCATGACGGCAATCTTGACGCTTCCACGCGCGCGCCCAAGCGCATCGCGCGCTTCCTCGCGGCTACAGCGCGTCAACCGGATGAGCATGTCTTCGCTTCTTCGCAGTAGTTTTTCGTTGCTTGCCTGCACATCCACCATCAAGCCGCCGTACACGCGGCCGAGCAGGATCATCAGGAGCGAGGAGAGCAAGTTGAGTGTGATTTTCTGCGCCGTGCCCGCGATCAATCGCGTGGACCCGGCAATTGGCTCCGAACCGGTATCCAGCCAAATCGGATGATTCGCTTCGTTCAGAAGCGGTGTTCCCTGGTTGTTTGCGATTCCAATTGTGAGTGCGCCGCAGCGATTGGCTTCTTGCAGACAGGCGACCGTAAAGGGGGTCGTACCGCTGGCGGCGACAGCGACGACGACGTCATTGGAGTCGACCCTATACTCTCGGATAAGGCGCACACCATCGTCGACCTTGTCTTCTGCACCTTCGATCGACCGCGTGAACGCGTTGGGGCCGCCTGCCATCACCAGCAATAGCCGTTCCAGCGGCCAGCTGAACGTCGGCATCAACTCCGCGCCGTCCTGGACGGCGAGGCGCCCGGATGTGCCGGCACCCACATAGACCAATCGGCCGCGGTATCTCAGCCGCACTTCCATCGCCTTGGCGGCATTCTCGATCGACGCACGTGCACTGCGTACCGCCGCCACGGCGGCAAACTGCCCCTCAATCATCGCTTCGAGCGAATCCCCGGGCTCCCAGGAGTCGATCTCCGAATAACGGGGGCTGGGACGTTCGGTACTCATTGCGTTACTCCGGGCATTCGATACCAACGCGCTCAATCAAAACTCGTTCTCGCGAGTTATGTAACTATGCGGGTGTCGCTGTGGACGCTGAACCCGGACGAGCCGGCGCGCACTGCCCGGCCCGGCTGTGCGACGCTCGGGCCCTGCGCGCCGACATCGCGGCCTTGGACCCCGAGAAGAACAAAAGTGCTGGAAACGTGGGTCGCTGGGGTCAGTTAACACGCTACGTGAGCACATGAACAAACCTCTTATCGCGTTGACCGGAGCAACAGGGTTTATCGGGCAGTATCTGGTTCGGGAGCTTCCGCGACTCGGATTCCGCGTCCGCGTTTTGCTGCGCAGACCAACGACACTGCCTATCGATTGCGCCAACGCTGTGATCGGCGACCTCACGCGTCCGATCAACATGGCAACCGCCCTCGCTGACGTGGACGCAGTGGTTCATTCGGCGGCGCTGACGCCGACAATGTCTGGCGCGCCGGAGGAGGATTTCCGGCTGTTGAATACGCAAGCGACGGCGGCCCTTGCACAGGCTGCACGACGAGCTGGTGTGCGGCGGTTCGTCTTCATGTCCTCTCTGCGAGCTCAGGCTGGCCCGATTAACAAGGAAGTCCTGACCGAGGAGATGGAGCCGAAACCGACCGACGCGTATGGACGGTCCAAGCGTGCCGCCGAAGAAGAGCTCGCGAAACTCGATCTCGATTGGGTCGCGCTTCGCCTCGCACTTGTCTGTGGGAAAGGCGTGAAGGGTAACATGGCGCGACTTATCGAGCTTGCTCGCTCGCCCTATCCACTGCCGTTCGGGGCGCTCCCGGCGCGGCGCTCGCTATTGTCGCTCCCCAATCTGGCGATGGCCGTTCAATCTGTTCTGAATGCCCCCGGACGTTTGGACTGTCCGCTGATTGTCGCTGATCCAACGCCTGTTACGGTGCCCGAGATGATAACAGCGATGCGTGCCGGGCTCGGGCGCAGACCAGGCTTGGTATCCGTCTCTCCTGTGATGCTGGAAAAGATATTCCGTCTCACCGGTCGTTTGGAGCTCTATGAGCGGCTCGCTGGACCTCTCGTCGGCGATCCATCGCGCTTGATCCGCTTAGGCTGGGTCCCGCCTGTCTCTACCTTCGAAACGCTGGCCACGGTGGCGCAGTTTTTCGTCGACGCTGCCCGCGAAAGTCGCAAAGTCGCTGACGAGAAAGAATGATCGTGTGATGTCGCCTTTTGGCCCGACTGGGACCTCCGGCACATCCGCTTTTCCGCCGCTCGTGGGGGCGAAGCGGACATCAGTCGGCGAACGTGAGCGGTCGCGATTTGTGAGTACGCATTCTAATTCACGTTCACGTGAGAGCGACATCGCCGCGCCTTGGGCTGCGTGCGATTGGGGCGGACAATACCGCAAGATTGGAGGCCGCCATGGCGAACGAGATTTCCGGCTCCTCATTGAACCGCCGCCACGTGGTCTTGGCTGGCTCCACGCTCCTTGCCGCCGCGACTCTGCCGAACGTGGCTGCCGCGAATGACGGCCTCGGTTCGGCCGCCGAGTTGCTCGCCGCAACGCGGAAATTCCTCGCAAGCCTAGAGCCCGACAAACGGAAGGCCGCGTCGTTTGCCTGGGATGGCTCCGAATGGCGCAGCTGGAATTATTTCGGCGTGGGCGGCTTCATCAAGCCGGGCCTGCGGCTCGAACAGATGAGCGCCGCGCAGAAAGAAGCCGCCTGGGCTTTGCTGAGCGTGCTGTTCTCGCCGGGCGGCATCGAGAAGACCCGCAACGTGATGACGCTGCAGGATATCCTGGCGGCCAGCGGGAACGGTGCCGGGCAGCGCTCATCGGAGCGATTCTCGTTCGCATTCTTCGGAACGCCCGCGGAAACCGGCACGTGGGGCTTCCGCCTCGAAGGGCATCACTTGACGCAGTCGTTCAGCGTGCGTGACAACCGGATCGTCTCGGTGACGCCGTCGTCGTTCTCGGCGATCCCGAACCGCGTCACCTCGGGCAAGCATGCCGGGCTCGTCACATTGAAGGAGGAAGAGTCGCTGGCACGCAAGCTCTTCGCAGACCTCGCCGGCAAGCCGCGCGTGAAGCAGTCCGAGCAGCCGCTCTACAACATCATGTCCTATGCGGGCCGCGAACGCGCCAATGCCCAGAAGGTGGGGATTGCCGCCGCCAACCTGACCACCGCACAGCGCGACCTCCTGTGGCAACTCGTCGATACCTTTTCGGTCGACTACCTCACGCCTGCGCTGACCGCCGCGCAGAAAGCGCGCGTGCGAACCGGCGATCAGGCGGCGGTGCATTTCGCCTGGTATGGCGCGAACACGCCCGAGAAGGCGTTCGGCTATCGCGTGATCGGCGACAATTTCGTGATCGAGCTGGGATCGGTCGATTCCGAAGCGCAGCATCTGCACACGATCTACAACGATCTCGGCAACGTCCTCGGGCGAACCACTTGAGGCGGGAGAGAGCCGCGCATCACCCCCATGCGGTTTTGCCGGTCGCGAGGGCGTGCGAATAGGCTAATGTCGCCTTCTGCCGGGCGGTGAGGTCCGGTGCCATCGCGTGAAGATGCTCGACCGGACCGAGACCCCCGCCATCGAACCGATCCGCGCGGCCGCCCCTCCGGCGCGCCGTCGCTTTTCGGTCATCGCGCCGTTCCAGATTCGCAGCTTCCGCTTCCAGTGGTCCGCCGATCTGCTCACCTCGTGGGCGTTCGAGATGGAGACGATCATCCTCGGCTGGTACGTGCTGGTCGAGACGCGCTCCGTGCTGTGGCTCACGATGTTCGGCGCGGTGCTCTATCTCGGCACGCTGGTTGCGCCGCTGTTCGGTGTCGCCGGCGACCGGCTCGGGCATCGCAACGTGCTGCTTGGGATGCGCGTCGCATACGCGGTGTTTGCCGGCACCCTGCTGATGCTCGCGCTTGCGGGCGCGGTGACGCCGCTGGTTGTCCTCGTCATTTCGTGCTTCGTCGGAATGGTGCGCCCGTCCGATCTCGGCGTGCGCAGCGCGCTTGTTGCAGACAACATGCCTCCCGACCGGTTGATTCCTGCAATGAGCATCGCCCGCACCACGAGCGATTCCGCGCGCGTCGCAGGTGCGCTCGCCGGCGCCAGCATCTTCGAAGCGTTTGGATTGGCTCCCGCCTACGTGATGGTGACGTGTTTCTACGTGCTCGGCGCGCTGCTGATGCTCGGCGTCCCGCAGCCGGTGCGGCAGGTCTCGCTCGCCATGACGCCCGGCGATCCGAATCCCTCGGCCTGGTTCGACCTGAAGGCGGGTGTCGTGAAAGTGCGCGACACACCCACGCTGCTGGCACTCGTATCGCTGGCGTTCCTCGCCAATCTCACAGCCTTTCCGCTCACCAACGGGCTGCTTCCCTATGTGGCGAAGAATATCTACGCGATCGACCAGACAGGCCTGGGGCTCCTGGTTGCAGCTTTCGCGAGCGGCGCACTGGTCGGCTCCATCGTTCTCAGTCATGCAGGCGGAAACGTCGCCCTGCCGCGCCTGATGATCGTTGGCACGCTCGTCTGGTACGCGCTGCTGCTCATCTTTGCGCAGATGCCGGGGGCTATTGGAGGCGCGATCTGTCTGCTCCTCGCCGGCTTCATGCAGACGTTCTGCATGGTGCCGCTCTCGATCATCCTGCTGCGCGCGGCAGGCGAGAAGTTTCGCGGCCGCGTGATGGGCGTACGCATGATGGCGATCTACAGCCTGCCGCTCGGACTGCTGGCGGCCGGCCCGCTGATCGATTGGTTCAGCTGGCGGGCGACCGCATCGCTCTACGCAACGATCGGCCTTATCTTCACGATGATTATCGCGCTGCGCTGGCGTGCCGAGGTGTGGCGGGCTTGACGCGCGATCACGATGCGCGGCGCACGATCTTTTTCTCTTCCGCCGGCATCGGCAATTCCTCAACGCGCGATCCGGACATACCGGTGATCAGCCGCGTGGCGCGCTGGAATGTGAGGTAATTCCACAGCCAAGAGATCGCAACCACAAAGCGGTTGCGGAAGCCGATCAGGTAATAGATGTGCGCCGCGCACCACATCAGCCACGCGAGGAAGCCCTTCAGCCGAAAGCGGCCCATCTGGATGATCGCGCGCTTGCGCCCGATGGTGGCAAGGGTGCCGTAGTCGCGATAGCGGAACGGCGGGAGTGCCTCGCCCTTCTGCCGCGCCAGCAGCAGCTTCGCCACATAGATCCCCTGCTGCTTCGCGACCGGCGCGACGCCGGGCAGCGGATTGCCCTTTGCATCGTCGAGCGCCGCGGTGTCGCCGATGACGAACACATCGCGCAGCCCCGGCACCGAAAGGTCCGGCGCAACCTTCACGCGCCCGGCGCGGTCGGTCTCGGCACCGAGCCACTCACCCGCAGGCGACGCCATCACGCCGGCCGCCCACACGACGGTGCGCGCCTCGATGCGCGTCGCTTCAGATCCTTGGCCGACCGACACGCCGGCGTCGTCGAGAGCAGTGACAGGCGCACCCGTGCGTACTTCGACGCCGAGCTGTTCGAGCGAGGTACGGGCGGCTTCCGAGAGCGGCGGGTCGAATGGCGTGAGCAGACGCGGCGCCGCTTCCACCAGGATGATGCGCGCGGCGCGCGGGTCGATCGAGCGAAAGTCCTTGGCAAGCGCACGGTTTGCCAGCTCGGCGATCGCACCTGCCGTCTCGACGCCGGTCGGGCCGCCGCCGACGATCACGAAATTCAACAGCCGCGCCCGCTCGGCCGGGTCGGTCTCGGTTTCGGCCTTTTCGAAGGCGAGCAGAATGCGGCGGCGGATGTAGGTCGCGTCGTCAATGGTTTTCAGCCCCGGGGCGCTGGCAGCCCATTCGCCGTGCCCGAAATAGGCGTGCTGGGCGCCGGTCGCGACAATGAGCGTGTCGTAGGGAACGTGACGCCCGTCGGCGACAACCTCGTGCCGCTCCGTGTCGATGCCTGAGACCTTGCCGAGGATGACGTTGACGTTTTGCTCGCGGGCGAGAATGCCGCGGATCGGGGAGGCGATGTCGGCGGGCGACAAACCTGCGGTCGCCACCTGATAGAGGAGCGGCTGGAACAGGTGATAGTTGTGCTGGTCGATGACGGTGACGTCGAATGGCTTTCCGGCCAGCACTTTCGCAGCGGAGAGCCCGCCGAAGCCGGCTCCGACGATAACGACACGCGGGTTGGTCATGGCGATCTCCGCGTAGGACCAAGCCTTCATCTTATATGGAGCCGCAACGCCTCGTCTGCTATCGGCCGGATAGCGGCAACCCGTCGATACGATAAACGAAACCGCGCCCGGGGTGAAAACGCATGAGCCAATCGAAGGTGGTGATCGGAGCGATCCGCGGTTTGATCACGGACGCGCTCGCGGCGGCCGGCCTGCCGCGCGAGGACGCCGCAAAGTGCGCCGAACTGATGGGGGAAGCCGATCTGACCGGGGCCGATGCCCATGGCGTGTTCCGCCTGCCGCAATACGTGCGGCGGCTGAAGGCCGGCGGGTTCAATCCGAGGCCCAGCATCACGGTGCAGCGCTCGGCGCCCGCCACCGCGCTGGTCGATGGCGACAACGCGATGGGCCACCTAGTGATGTCGCGCGCCGCCGAGACGGCAATCTCCATCGCGCGCGAGACGGGTGTGTCGTGGGTCGGCGTCCGGCGTTCCAATCATGCGGGACCGGCGGGACTCTACGCCGAGATGCCGGCCGCGCAGGGCATGATCGGCATCTATGCGGCGGTGGCAAACGCGAACCACATGGCGGTGTGGGGCGGCGCCGATCCGCTGCTCGGCACCAATCCGCTGGCGATCGGCGTGCCGTCCGGCTCGGGCCCGATGGTACTCGACATGGCGACGACTGTCGTCTCCTACGGCACGGTGAAGAATTACGCACTGCAGGGTAAGCCGCTGCCGCCCGGCTGGATGGTGAATACCGCGACCGGCGAAGACATCACCGACCCGAAGAAAAGCGCGGAGGGCCTGCTGCTGCCGATCGGCGGCTACAAGGGAAGTGGGCTTGCCGTAATGCTCGGGCTGATCGCCGGTCCGCTCAACCGCGCGGTGTTCGGTCGCGACGTGATCGATTTCAATGCCGATGACGCGAGCGAGACCAACACGGGCCACTTCATCCTCGCGCTCGACATCGCGCGCTTCCTGCCGCTCGATGACTACAAGGCGGAGGTCGATCGGCACGTGCGCGAGCTGAAGGAGTCGAAGCGGCTGCCCGGTGTGGATGAGATCCGCATGCCGGGCGAGCGCCGCCGCGCCTGCCGCGCGGATCGGCTGCGCAACGG
>JBAVXH010000175.1:0-10304 GCA_049698215.1 Xanthobacteraceae bacterium
CCGCTCGGCCGCGCGCTCCACGTCATCGATGAAGATCTGCCGGGTATCGACCAGCAGCATGCCGTCCGGCCCCAGCCCCTCGCGCGCCGCCGCGATCTGGTCCGCATCGGCGCGCGCATCGGCGCGCCCGATCGGTCCCCAGCCGAATTTTGCCGCGATGAAATGGCGCGAGCGCATCTCCTTGGCGCGAGCGAGCGTGTCTTGTGGCGTCTCGCCGAACAGCACTGAGGCGTAGGGCGTCTTCGGGAAACTCTTCGGGTAACCGAGTAGGCGCCACACCGGCTCGCCACGCGCCTTCCCGAGCAGATCCCACAGCGCCATCTCGATGCCGGAAAATGTGTGCGGCGCCTGCAGCAGGTCCATCGAGTTGTAGGCGACCTCCGCCGACAGGCGCGCGATGTCGGCCGGCGCATCAAGGCACTGGCCGAGCACCGAGTCCGCGACCGGCCGGCACACGCCGTGCGACTTCGGGCAGACGAACGCGGCGATCGACGGCAGCGGCGCCGCCTCGCACTCCCCCCAACCGATATGCCCGCCGGCAGCAACCCGCACCAGCAGTGCATCCTGGCTGCCGTCCGCCTCATCGGTGACCTCGGGCATTGCGAGATAGAAGAAGTCGACGGCTTCGATCTGCATGCAAGACAGTCCCTGGGGAATTGTGGCGGCGCAGTCTATTCGAATGCAGACACGACGTACTGCGCCGAGATGGTGCCGGCAGAATTGGCGGCCTGGCTGTCACTTCCCTTACGCAAGTCGGCCTGCGTGTGCCGGAACGCGGACTGATAGATTCCCCGACAGCGAGCGCCTATGCTGCCCGACATGGGGTTCCAGTCGAAGCGGGCGTTTCTTCTCTCGGACAATGCCATTCCGCCCTGGGCCATGTGGCTCGGCCTCGCCGCGGCGGTCAGCGTCATCTATTTCCTGGCCGCGCGCTTGAGCCTCGCGCTCATCTCGCGGCCGGATGGCGTTGCGGTGTTCTGGCCCGCGGCAGGCATCTCGTCCGGCGTGCTGATCGGCCTCGGTCCGAAGGCGCGGCTGCCGGTGATTGCCGGAACGATGGCGGCAACCATCCTTGCCAATATGCTCGGCGACCGCAATGCCTGGACCGCACTCGTCTTCGCGCTGTGCAACGCGGGCGAGGCTGTTGTCGTCGCGCTCATGATCCAGCGTTTGTTCGGCTCGCCGTTCCGTCTCGAGTCGGTCACACGCGTGTTCGGGCTGGTGGCTGCCGCGATCGTTGCGACCGCGCTCTCGGGAGTGGTTGCGACCGTCGCCTACAAGACGCTCTACGCCTCGCCTGCGCCGGTGCTGACGATCTGGCGAACCTGGTTCGTCTCCGATGCGCTCGGCATCATCACGATCGCGCCGCTCATGATCGGCGTGTTCACCGCGCTGCGCGGCCGGCCGCCGCCGCGCGAAGCACTCGAAGGCCTGCTCGCCCTTGTGTGCGTGGCAGCGCTCGCAATCCTGATCCTCCGCCTTCCGAGCGAAGCCTGGGCGGTCCAAGTCATCATCGCCCTGTTCTTCCCGCTCTCGCTCTGGATCGCCGCGCGCTGCCAGCCGGGCTTCGCCGCTGCGGCCGTTTCCATCGTGGCCATCACGGTCGTGTGGTCGACAACCTATGGCACCGGCGTGTTCGGCAGTCCGGAATTGCCGATACGCGAGCGCGTGCTGACCGCGCAGGCCATCATCCTGGCGACAAGTCTGGGCGCGCTCATCCTCGCGGCGCTGTTTGCCGAGCGGCGCCGGCACGAGGCGATCGTGGTCGAGAACGAAGCGCGGTTGCAGGGCGCGATGCGCATCGGCGGTGTCATGGCCTTCGACTGGGACGTGCGCCAGGGCTCGACCCAGCGTAGCGAGAACGCCACGCAGATGATGGGCCTGGATCCCAGCAAGCCTTTCCTCCCGGCGGCGTTCCTTGAACATATTCATCCCGACGATCAGGAGCGCTACAGAGCCTACCTGCACGACGTCAGTCCCGAAAATCCCTCCTATGTCGTGACCTTTCGCTGGCGGCGTCCCGACGGTCAGGAGATGTGGCTCGAGGAAACCGGACGGGCCGAGTTCGATGCCGCCCGGCGCCTCGTGAAGGTGGTGGGGCTGACCCGCGACGTCACCGAGCGCAAGCGCGCCGAGGCGGAGCTTGCGGCCTCGCGCAAGGTGGCGGAGACCGCCGACCGGGCCAAGTCCGCCTTCCTTGCCGCGGCGAGCCATGACCTGCGCCAGCCGCTGCAGAGCCTGACGCTCCTCGCCAACGCGCTGAAGCCGCACCTGCAGACTGCCGGCGGACACCTGTTGATCGGCCGCATCGCGCGCTCGCTCGATGTGATGAAGGACGTGCTCGACAGCCTGCTCGACATCAACCGGCTGGAAACCGGCGTTCTCAATCCCTCCAAGAGCAATTTCTCGCTGCTGGAGCTGTTCGAGTCGCTGGAAGACGAGTTCTACGCCGCGGTCACCGAACGCGGGCTCGAGTGGCGGCTGGTCCGCTCGCGGCTCGCGGTGCACAGCGACCGGCGCCTGCTCGAGCTGATGCTGCGCAATCTCCTGTCCAACGCGCTGCGCTACACCGAGCGCGGCAAGATCCTGCTCGGCTGCCGCCGCGTCGGCGACCAGGTGCGCATCCAGGTGTGGGACTCAGGCATCGGCATTGCCGAAGTCCATATCGGCCGCATCTTCGACGAGCATTATCAGGTCGAGGACCGCACCCATCTCGGCAGCTTCGGCCTCGGCCTCGCGATCGTGCAGCGGCTGGGCAATCTGCTCGGGCATCGCGTCGAGGTGCGATCGCGGCTGGACGAGGGCTCGTGTTTCTCGATCGAGATTCCGCTCGCCGCGGAGGGCGTGAGCGCAGCGAGCAGTGTGGCGACGATGCCCGAGCCGCCGGCGGGGGCCGCATTCCGCGGCACGATCCTGGTGATCGAGGACGACTCCTTCGTGCGCAGCGGGATCGAGCTGCTGCTCGCCGCCGAAGGCTTGAACGTGGTCGGCACCGCCAACGGGCACGAGGCGCTTGAAATGGTCACCGCCAAGCGCGTCCGGCCCGAGCTGGTGCTGTCGGACTTCAACCTGCCCGGCCGGATGAACGGGGTCGAATCCATCCAGGCCCTGCGCAAGGCTCTTGGCGAGAACATCCCGGCGATCGTGCTGACCGGCGACATCCGCTCCGAGGTGCTCGACGCGATCGCGCTGCACGACGTGCGCATCGCCACCAAGCCGGTCAACGCGGACCAGCTGATGCAGCTGGTGCGGCAGCAGCACGCCCAAGCCGCCGCCGAGTGAGCATGATCCCGAAAAGCATGTCCTCGACCCCGATCGGGGATGGGTACCGGTTTTCGGAAAAGATCATGCTCAAAGAAGACGATCGGCCCAGCCCGCCGCCTATTGCGTGCGGCGCGGATCGTCCGCCGGATTGACGTAGGTGATGCCCCACGGGCCATTCCCGTTGAGCTGCACGATCGTCTCCTCGGCGGTCCACGCGAAGTGGTTGGTGCCGGGCTGCATGATCCCGATCGCGCCCGGCGTCAGCGCCATGGTCTTCGTCTTGTCGAGCTTGTCGCCGGTGCCCATGTGGAACGCGCCGGAAAGGACCGTCACGCGCTCGATCGCCGGATGCGAATGGGCCGGGATCGTGTAGTTCCCGGGAAACTTGAGGCGGATCGTGAACGGCACCGCCTCATTCATCGGTCCTTCGATCACGCTGATCTTGGCGCCCGGCGGCAGCGAGGGCACATCGGCCCACTTCAGGTCGGTCGGCATCACCATCGTGTGGGCGCCGCCGGCATGCTGGGCCGACGCCGCGGTGCTAAGAACGCTCAAGGCAATCGCAATCGCAAGACGCGTCATGGGTCGCTCCCTCAGGTTGTCTCTCATTCGTCATCCCGGAAGCCGCGACAGCGGCTATCCGGGACCCAGTACACGCAAGACCCTCGGCATCGGCGCGATTCGAGAGATTGCGTTTACTGGGTCGCCCGCTTTCGCGGGCGATGACGAACCGAAAGTCGATCGGAACGGCTCAGGCCCTCGCCCAGTCCCGTTCGATCGCCGATGAGGATGCCGGAGACACCGCGTCTTGGCTTTGAGACTGCCTTTATTTTTGCTTGAGACGGTCTTGATTATTTCCGTCCGCGAAGGCGCGCGCTCGTCCTGCCCTCTCCCGCTGACGGCAGAGGGGCTGCTCCCCCACTTGGGGGGAGCAGGGACTAAAGCCTCAACCTCAGGCTTCGTAGGCGCAGCAGATCAGCCGAATGCAGAACGGCACGCCGATCGCGACCATCAGGATATTCGTGATCTCGGCCGCTGTTGGCGCCGCCATGGTGGTGCGCCACACGACCGCCACGCCGATCAGCGCGAGCCCGAGCATCAGAATGAGCGTCGCCATCCGGCAGCGGCGCAGGCACGCCCAGTATTTGTCCCAGTTGAAGCTCAGCAATCCGCCGTCGCCCGGCTGAAAGTCGCCCTCGTTGTGCTTGCAGCAGCAGACGCAGACCGCAAGCACGGAGCCCAGGATCACCAGATAAGTGAGGCTCGCTCCCACGGTCGAATAGATGACCCACCACAAGAAACCGAAGACCAGAG
Source organism: Xanthobacteraceae bacterium (assembly GCA_049698215.1). GTDB lineage: Bacteria > Pseudomonadota > Alphaproteobacteria > Rhizobiales > Xanthobacteraceae > PALSA-894. The sequence continues at coordinate 4,579 of JBAVXH010000175.1, forward strand.
TGAACAGCAGCGCCATCATGATGGCCTCCCCCGGTGTTCACGCGTGACCGCCGCACGAGCAGATCGCCGGCGGAATGGGCGCGAGCGTATACGCGCAACGGCTGAGTCGTACAATCTTAGACTGTTGGGCGTGCGGGCAGCTGGGGTGGAGCAGACAGCCCGGCATGACGCGCATCTCTTCATCCAGAATGCGTTTAGCCTTGTTCCTAAATCATAGATTGCATTCTGCTGGCAGATGCGGTAAATCAACTTCTGGGGGAACCCGTTCTCACGTCCGGAGGAGGGCCGCATGGCCATCGTCGACATTTGGGCCACTCCCATCGCTACAGAAACCGGCGGGACGATCGTCGGCAGGACCGCCAGCGTGACGCACAACTTCCTCACCCCGTCTCTCATTCTTGCGTACGGCTGCCTGCAACATTTCTCGCCCGTCGATGACGATGCGAGCGCGGTCGTCAAGGTGACGAAATGCGTCGACGTGTTGGGCGTGCATTACTCGGACCATATGAAGCTGAAGCGAAAAAATTGCACGAGCGTTACCTATAACCTTGTCGTCGCTGGCGCGGCGTCGGCAACAGCGGTGTGCATCGCCCAGATCCTGGGCTGAGACGAGGTCCATCATGGCAGCCGGCGATGTTCAAGGCGACGACGAGCACTGGAGCATGGTGGTGCTCTACGATCCAAAGAGCGGCGCGATCGTTCACTCGCACCAGGTGGTGACCGCGCGCGGCGCGGTGCACCCGGACGCGCAGGCGATCGAGAGGGAGGCGCTGGAACAAGCCGCGCACGCGCGCAAGGCGTCCGTCAGCGCCGCCTTCCTGCACGTCAACCCGCGCGAGATCGATCTCGCGGCCGCACACGTCGTCGACGTGAAGACGGGGCAACTCAAGGCGGTCGCCAAAGCGGAGCCGGGCAAGCGCCTGCGCTGACGCGGTGTCGGGCTTGAAACCGTAGAGGCAAAGCTGGCCCCGTGAGCGGGGCGAGCGGGCCCGCCACTCCGCGCGCGATGCGGGGTCATTGGTGTGAATGCTGAAATGACGGGAAATACGTCGTTTTGAGTTAAACGGAACTTCAGTTTTATGTCCTCGCCCCTCACAAGAGGGGAAGGGATGGCACGCACCTTCGCCACCAAGCGCCACGCGACGCTTGTTGCTTTTCTCAAGAAAAAACGAAACGACGCAGACCTGACGCAAGTACAGATCGCCAAGAAGCTCGGCCGCTATCAATCATTCATCACTGACTACGAGCGCGGCCAGAAGCGCATCGACGCCGTGGAATTGGTGCAGATCGCGGAGGCCATTGGCTTCGATCCGGTCGAGGCCATCCGGCTGATCAAGCGCACCAAGTAGCAGGTTTACAGAATATCGTAATTTGAGTTATGACGCGCTCGGAAAGAGAGCGCATGCCCGGCCCGAAAACCATCGAGGACGCGCTGCACGAGGCGCTGTTCGGCGTGCCCGTGAAAGGCTTCTCCTTCGAGCCTGTCGTCGCCTGCTTTCAAGACGCGGTTAAAAGAGCGAAGCAGGAGGAGCGCCAGGCCATCCTCGATGCACTGCTCGCTTCGAGGACGCCGAAGAAGGGCAAGCACTGGAACGCGGGGTTCAACGCAGCCTGGATGATACTGATGAGCGCTCTCGCGGACCGAGCGCAGATAGACCATCAAGCGGCGGCGGAATGAGGCCATCGCTTGTAGAACCCATAAGTGTAGCGACATGCTGGACTAGCAAAACCCTTTCCCCTTCCCCGCATATCGCTTCGCTCATGCGGGCTACTTGCTAATGCCATTGGATTTGGTTGGTGCTGGCGGCGACACTCTCGTTACCGTGATTGTCAACGACAACAAGGTTGATGATCGCTCGATAGGTCCTGCTCTCGTAAAATTTGCACCAGGAGGAATAATATTCTCCGGTGAAGATATTAAATGCGGCGTTCGACACGTCGGGCGACTGTCCCTCGATAAACCAGCCACTGAGAAACTTGCGGGCCAGGATAAGTACGGTTTTCCTGGGCCCCTGCACGGCAGGAACATTCTTCCAATAGAAGTAGACGCAGTAAGGATGGCCGCCGCCCTTCTCGTATCTTAACGTGAACGCGGGTCCTGCGTTCGTGGTCACGGTTCGCGTGTTGACGTCGAGCCATCCCCACGACCGGTGGTGCCACAGCGTCCTGATTCTGTAGGGTGTCGCTGGCGATAATCCGGTAAGCGTAGTCGTTCCGCTTTCACCGTAGTTATCGATCGTGGGCGGTATGCACGCATTGCCGGTGTTTCCGGCGTACTTCCAGCATATTCTGAACGTGGCGTACGCGCTGAGGCGGTTGCAACCCGAGACATCCCAATAGATGCTGATGGTCGTGTCGGTTTTTGCCGAAACGCCATCCGTCGTACATGACGCGTGCGAATACGAGGCAGGCAGCGACCATAGCGCTGCAAGGATGAGCGTCTTGATCAGCCTCGACATGTCGGCCACCTATGCACTGCGATCGGCTCGCAATCGTCCCCGCCAGAGTTTCCCCCGAACTCTGCAACCGGACAATTCATAGCTGTATTTCTATTTCGTCAATACCCTTGGTCAGACCTTCAGCGACGCGGGGGTCCGCTGTCTTGGGCCTCTGTTCACGAAATGTTCTTGACAACAATCCTCCCACATGCTTTTGTCCGCGCATCCCGGCAAGGGGTCTGCGCCCCCGTCATGACGCGGCGCGAGGCTTGAGCCAGGAGCGGCGGTCCGACAACGACGGCCGCGGTGGAGCGCCGGGAGGCGCCTCCTCGCCTTTCCGCCCGGTTCGCACCCGGATGGGATTCCCGAGGGCGCGTCTTGGGACGGAACTCGCAATCCCGTCCTTCTGGCGTGCGGCTACGGCCAGGGGCGGGACTCGCACTCCTAAGATTGCCCCACGGGGGGTCTCGCAAACCCCCAGGCGCTTCCCGGCGCTCCATTCCCTTCGGGGAAAAGGTAAGCGGGACACGGCGGGCTGCCTGGGGCCCGAACATCCAAGAACCGGGCGGCGAAGCGTTGGCTGGCGCATGATCCGAAAAAGCATGTCCTCGACGCACCGCAGCGCTCACCCGAAAAATGCAATACGATGTCCGACCAAGCCAGATCCGGATTGCAACAGCGCAAACGCCATCCATGCTCTCCTGGGACGATTTTCGCTACGTGAAGGCAATCGCCGATACGCGCTCGCTCGGCAGCGCCGCGGCCGAGCTCTCGGTCAATCATTCGACCGTGTTCCGCCGGCTGGCGCAGATCGAGGGCGGGCTCGGCTCGCGCCTGTTCGAGCGCAGCCGCGGCGGCTATGCGCTCACCCCCTGCGGCGAGGAGATGGTGCGGCTCGCCGAGCGCATGGGCGAGGACATCGTGGCGTTCGAGCGGCAGGTCACCGGCCACGACCTGCGCCCCTCGGGCGAATTACGCGTCACCACCAACGATACCGCGCTGATCTACCTGATGACGCAAGTGTTCGCGGGCTTCCGCCGCGCGTATCCGGAGATCTCGCTCGACGTCGTGGTGGCGAACCAGGCGCTGAATCTCTCCAAGCGCGACGCGGACGTTGCGATCCGCGCGACCGAGCGGCCGCCCGAAACGCTGATCGGCCGGCGCATCGCCGGCATCGCGTGGGCGGTGTTCGCCGCAACCGCGAAGGCGCCGGGACGCTTCGACCCGCAAAGCGACGGCCGCGACGCCGAGTGGATCGGCTTCGGCGACAATCTCGCGAACCTGAAAGCCGCGAAGTGGCTCAAGGAGCACGGGGGCAAAGTCGTCTACCGCATCAACACGGTGCTGGGTCTCGCCGAGGCGACCGCGGCGGGAATCGGCTTCGGCCTCCTCCCCTGTTTCATCGGCAGCGCGACGGAAGGCCTGACGCGGCTCACCCCGCCGATCGCCGACATGGCGGAAGGACTGTGGCTGCTCACCCATTCGGACTTGCGCGCGACCGCGCGCGTGCGCGCCTTCATGGATTTCGCGGGCGCGGAGATTGCCAAGCGGCGGAAGGAATTGGAGGGGGTGGGATGATTGCGACGGCCGGCCTTCGTGGACGGGCGAAGCTTCTCGAGTCGTCATGCCCCGCGAAAGCGGGGCACCCAGTAACCACCGGCATCGCGTTTCTCGCAGGGCGCCGTGTACTGGGTCACCCGCTTTCGCGGGTGATGACGAACGAGAGACCATGCGTGACTTGAGAAAATCGAACGATCGTGCTTTTTTGCCAAAGGCCAACCAGGATGGAGCGTGACGTGGACGACATGCGCAACATCGGCGTCACGCCGGTCGAAAAGATTCTCGGCTACGACGGGCTCGGCTTTCTCAAAGCCATCATCGACGGCACGCTGCCGAAGCCGCCGATCGCCGACCTGCTCGGCTTCGACATCGTCGAAGCCGAGACCGGCAAGGCGGTGTTCGAGTGCGTTCCCGAATTCCGCCACTACAATCCGATCGGCACGGTGCACGGTGGCTTGGCGATGACGCTGCTCGACTCGTGCATGTCCTGCGCGATCCAGACCACGCTGGGCAAGGGCGAGATGTACACGACGCTCGAGGTGAAGGTGAACCTGGTGCGCGCGATCACAAAGGAGACGGGCCTGGTGCGCGCGACCGGCCGGCTGATTCATCGCGGCCGCACCACCGGCACGGCGGAAGGCGACATCCGCGATGCGGCGGGCAACCTGCTCGCGCACGGCACCACGACGTGCGTGATTTTCCCGGCGAAGAAATGACTGCCGAAGGCAGTCATCCCGGACGCCGCGCAGCGGCGATCCGGGATCGAACAAACTCGGAGTTCTTGGCGATCCCGGGTCAGCGGCGCATCATTTCATGCTGCGCCGCGCCCCGGACACAGCTACGGCGCGATGCTGCTCCGGATCGCGGCCTGCTCGACGGAGAGAAGCGGCGCGGAAGTGACCGGCGTGGTCGGCGCTGCGGCCGGCTTCTCATGATGCGGCTTTGCTCCGCGCCGGATCGACCGCGTGATCGCGGCCGCCGCATCGGGCGCGACCGAGGCCTGCATCACCTCGTGACCGCGGCGCGTGAAATCGCAGTAGGCGAATCCAAAGCCCGACACCGAGCCGCGGAAGCTCTTGTCGCTGGTCTTGTTCAGCTCGAAGCACGGATTGAAGAACGCGCCCTTCACCTGCGAGCAGATGCGGCCCTCCTTCGGGAACAGCGTGCCGGCCGGCAGATGCATGAAGCGCGTGTTGCCGTTGCCCTTCATGCGCATCACGCCGGCGACCGAACCATCGTTGAAGATGCGCCCGGTTCCGGTCGAGCCCTCGAAGCAGGTGAACGCGAACAGCTTGCCGGCGACGAAGCGGCGCGCGGTTTCGGCATTCATCGGTTCGGCGAACGCAGGCGCAACGGCCAACAAGCCTGCCAACGCGACAGCGGCACGCAACACCATGAAGTCACTCCCCGTTAACCATTCCCAACCGAGGCATAATGCCCGGAGATTGTCGCCAAATCCTGAACGCGTTTACCCGATCTTGACCACGATTCGGCCCCGAATGCGGCCGTCCAGGATCGCGGGGGCCGCAACCAGCACTCCCGGAAGCTGAATCTCGTTGGTCATGGTCTGCAATTTGCCCCGGTCGAGGTCGGTTGCCAAGCGCTTCCAGGCCTCCCGGCGCACCGCCTGCGGGCACATCACCGAGTCGATGCCGAGCAGCGAAACCGCGCGCAGGATGAACGGCGCGACCGTGGTCGGCAGGTCCATGCCGCCGGCAAGGCCGCAGG
>JBAVXH010000176.1:0-23581 GCA_049698215.1 Xanthobacteraceae bacterium
GCGCAGTATCGCGCGCTGCGCTCGCGCTTTCCGCAACTCACCATTCTCGGAGGCTGCTGCGGCACCGATCACCGGCATCTCGAGCAGATCTGCTTCGCGTGCACCGTCGAGGCGAAGGCGGCGTAAATCTCGCCCCGAATCCGTAGGGTGGGCAAAGCCGCGCAGCGGCGTGCCCACGCGTCTTTCAGCGAGTACAAACGCGCGTGGGCACGGCGCGGTTTACCGCGCCTTTGCCCACCCTACGAAGCGATGCCGTCGAGCTTGTAAAACCGCTTCGCCGCCCCGAAGAACAAATCCGCCTTCTCGGCAGCGCTCGCGCCCTTCGCCAGAATCTTGCAGGCGTTCCAGAACACCGGATAGCTGTACGAGCCCTTGTCGACCGGGAAGTTGCTCTCGAACATGGCGCGCGAGGGCCCGAACGCCGCGATGCAGGTCTCGATGTAGGGCTTCCACGCGTCGGCCAGCGCCTGCGAGGACGGCGGATCGGCAAGCTTGTCGAAGCCGAAGCCGCCGATACGCATGCCGAGCCCGCCAAGCTTCACATAGACGTTCGAGCGCCTGGCGAGCGCTTCGATCGATGTCTTCCAGCCGGGGAAGACTTCGCTGTGCTTGTAGGCGTTGATGCCGACCGGCCCGCCGCAGTGATTGAGCACGATCTTCGCGTCGGGAAATGCGGTCGCGAGATCGGTCAGCTCGTCGAGCTGCGGATGGTACATCCAGGCATCGAACGAATAGCCCATGCGCGTGAGCGCGCCGAACCCCTCGCGGAATTTTGCGTCAGCCATCGTTCCAGGCGGGGACGAGAAGGCCGGGTTGCGCACCTGCGGATCGGGATCGTAGGCGACGATGTGGCGAATGCCGCGGAAGCGCCCGCCGCCCGCGCGCGCGAGCGCCTCCAGCACCGTCTCGACGCGGCCACCGAGCATCAGGTCCGCGTTGCCGACGATGCCGGCACAGGCGCGGATCTTTCCGTAGATGCCGCTCGCCGTCATCGCGGCGACGCCGTTCATCACCTCGGTTTCGCCGACCGGCTTCATCTCCTCCGGCCCGTCGGCGCGAACAAAGGCACGCGCCTGCACAAACACGGTCGCGACGATGTTGTGGCCCGAGTTGGTGTCGGCGAGCAGCTCGTCGAGTAGATAGCGCCAGCCGCCCCGGTCCCACAGGTGATGATGCGGATCGATGATCGGCAGCGCGGGCTCGAGGATTTCTTCCTTGCGGCGGTCGAGCCAGTCCTGGCGAACGCTAAGATAGTTCGCCGCATGCGCAGCAGGCACCGCTTCGGCCATCAGACTCCCTCCCGATTGTTCTTGAGGCAACGTATCAGCACGCATTGCCGCTCGTCCCCGCGAAAGCGGGGACCCAGTCCTGCTAAAAAGTAAAAGCTGGATGCCCGCTTGCGCGGGCATGAGCGGGAGAGGTTTTGCGCTACTCCGCCGCGATGCGCACTTCCGGCTGGGCGTCGCGCACGTCGGCCTCGACGTGGGTCTCGAACTGCACGAAGTTTTTCTGGAACATCGCGACCAGCTCGCGCGCGGTCTTGTCGAACTCGGATTTGTTCTGCCAGGTCTTGAACGGGTAGAGCAGGTGCGGCTCGATGCCCGGCACCGAGGTCGGCACCGAGAAGCCGAAATACGGATCGGTGCGGAACTTGGCGTTGCGCAGCGAGCCGTCGAGCGCGGCAGTGAGCAGCGTGCGGGTCACCTTGATCGGCATGCGGCGGCCGACGCCGTAGCGGCCTGCGGTCCAGCCGGTATTGACCAGCCAGCAGTCGACATGGTGCACGGCGATCAGCTCGCGCAGCAGGTTGCCGTAAACCGTCGGGTGGCGCGGCAGGAACGGCGCGCCGAAGCACGTGGAGAATTCAGGCTGCACGCCGACCAGCCCCTTCTCGGTGCCGGCGACCTTCGCGGTGTAGCCCGAGAGGAAATGGTACATCGCCTGCGCGGGAGTGAGCCGCGCGATCGGCGGCATCACGCCGTAGGCATCGGCCGTGAGCATCACCAGATTCGTCGGTTGGCCGGCGCGGCCCGAGCGCGAGGCATTCGGGATGAACTCGAGCGGATAGGCCGAGCGCGTGTTCTCGGTCTTGGACTCGTCGTCGAAATCGACGAGCCGCGTGTCCGGATTGAACACGACGTTCTCCAGCACCGAGCCGAAGCGCAGCGTCGCGTCGTAGATTTCGGGCTCGGCCTCGTGCGAAAGCTTGATGCACTTCGCGTAGCAACCGCCCTCGAAGTTGAACACGCCGTGCGGACCCCAGCCGTGCTCGTCGTCGCCGATCAGGGTGCGGTTCGGATCGGCCGAGAGCGTGGTCTTGCCGGTGCCGGAGAGGCCGAAGAACAGCGCGACGTCGCCATCCTTGCCGACGTTCGCCGAGCAGTGCATCGGCATCACGCTTTCGGCGGGCAGGTAGTAGTTGAGCGTGGTGAACACCGACTTCTTCATCTCGCCGGCATAGAAGCTGCCGCCGATCAGGATCATGCGCTTGGTCAGATTGAGCGCGACCACGGTCTCGGAGCGCACGCCGTGCTTCTTCGGGTCGGCCTTGAAGGTCGGCAGGCAGAGGATGGTGAAGTCAGGGACGTAGCTCGGCAGATCCTTGCGCTCGGGGCGGATCAGCAGCGAGCGGATGAACAGCGAGTGCCAGGCAAGCTCGGTGAAGACGCGCGCCTTGATGCGGTACTTCGGGTCGGCGCCGCCATAGAGGTCCTGCGCGAAGAGCTCTTTGCCGCGTGCGTGCTCGAGGAAGTCCTTCAGCAGAACATCGAACTGCTCAGGCGAGAGCTTGCCGTTCTTCTCCCACCAGATCGTCTTCTCGGTGGAGTCGTCGCAGACGACGAACTTGTCCTTCGGCGAACGACCGGTGTGGATGCCGGTCTCGGCGCAGAATGCACCGCCCTCGACCACGTGGCCTTCATTGCCGGCAAGCGCGAATTCGTAGAGCTGCTCGGGAGGAAGATTCCAGTGGACCGCGGCCAGATCCTTGAAGCCGAATTTCTCAGGCCCGTGAGCGCCGTTCCGCAAACCCGTTTCTTTCACGCAAACCTCCGCCTACGCATCCGGCTCCGTTGGAGCCTCCTCCGTGGCGTTTTGGTTAACGCCGCGGACGCCGGTTCGGGTCCCGGCCAAGGCCGGGAGCTATAATCGCCATCTTAATCCCTGCCAAGGCAATTGGCGTGGGACAAAGACGCCGTAGGCTAGAATGTTAGCCGCACGGTTAGTGCGCGCACCCCGCGTGTGTTGCGCTGCATCAGTCAACCAAGCCTTTGCGCTCAAACCATTTTTGGATCACCTCCGCCACCTGGTCGGAGTTCTTGTCCATCATCAGCATGTGCGTGTTGCCCTTGATGCCGATGTCCGGGAGGTCGACGAGGTCGACGTTGCCGCCCGCACCTTTGATCGCGTCGGCGTAGCCGACGACATTCTGCCGAATCCGGCCCCAGCGCGGATGCTCCTTGGCGTTATCGCCGTACATCACCATCATCGGGATGTTCTTGAGCGCCGCGACCTTGTCCTTGGTGCCGATGCCGGACGGCTCGACCGCGACCAGCGCCTTCACCTTGTCGGGCCGCGCTTCCGCGGCCTTGAAGCCGAACGAGCCGGCCTGTGAGTGCACCAGCACGATGCAGGGGCACACCTTGTCGATGAGTTCGACGTAGGCGGCGATGATCTGGTCGTCGGTCGTGACCCAGCGCGGCACGCCCTGCTTCATGAACTGCTCATAGGCGTCGAGGGGAAATTGCACGCCCGGATAGGTGGCGCGCTTGCCCTTGTCGTCATTCCATGAGCCGATCGGCCCGACACGGAATCGCTCCCACGGATCGCCGAGCGGCAGGAAAACCGGATCGCCCTTGAACTTGTCGGTCCAGCCGGAGCGGCCGCGCTCCATCGCATCGGAGATGTAGGTGTCCCAGCCCTGGCGCAGGAAGTAATTGAGCCAGCCCGGGCCGCCGTCGGGCTTCGTCTCATAGGTGACGCCGCTGAGCCCGCCGCCGTGCCACAGCAAGAGCGGCAGCTTGCCGCGCCGGTTCTGCACCAGGAAGTACTGCGCGTACATCTGCTCGACCTGATACTTGCCGTTCGGGTCGACCTTGGCGGGCACGCCGCCCGGCGTGAACACGATCTCCTTGATGGGCTGGCCGGTGATCTCCAGGTGCCGCCCGCCGACATGGAACGAGCCCATGTCGCGCAGCGCGATCGGCCCGCCGTTCTGCGCGAGCGCGGACGAAGCGGCGAGCGTCGCCATCAGTGCGAGCACCATGCGCATGAGAATTCTCCCTTCACTCTGACAGTCCCTTCGAGACAAACCATTTCTGAATCACCTCGGCGACCTGATCCGAGTTCTTGTCGTGCATCACCATGTGCGAGTTGCCCTTGATGCCGATGTCCGGAAGGTTGATCCACTCGGCGCTGCCGCCCGCAGCCTTGATGGCTTCGCCATAAGCCATGTCCATCTTCTTGAATGTCGACCAGCGCGGATGCTGATCGACATAGTCGCCGAAGATTTGCAGCACCGGCACGTCTTTCAGCTTCGGTGCGTTCTCGATTCTGCCAGGCGAAGCAGCTTCGACCGCCACAATGCCTTTGATCTTGTCGGGCCGCTGCTCGGCGATCTGAAAGCCGAACGTGCCGCCCTGGCTGTGCAGCAGCATCACGCAGGGGCAGACTTTGTCGACCAGCGCCAAGTATGCCGCGACGATCGCCTTGTCGGTGCCGAGCCAGCGCGGCACCATCTGGCGCATGTAGTTCTCGTAGGCCTCGGCCGGGAACGCGCTGCCCGGCAGCAGTTTGCGCTTCGCGGCGTCGGCATTCCACGAGCCCTCGCCGTCGCCGATGCGGAAGCGCTCGAACGGGTCCTGATAGGTGAGAAAGATCGGCGCATCGGACCACACGTCGCCGCTCGCAAAGCCCGAGCGCCCGCGCTCGACGGCATCGGAGTTGTAGACGTCCCAGCCCTTGCGAACGAAGAAGTTGAGCCAGCCGTCGCGGCCGTCCGGCGTCGACTCGTACGTTACGCCGGTGAGCCCGCCGCCGTGCCACATCAGCAGCGGATATTTGCCCTTGCGGTTCTTCGGCAGGAAGTACTGCACGTACATCTGCTCGACCATGTACTGGCCATTCGGGTCGAGCCTGGTGAGCGGGCCGCCGGGCTGGCGCTGGATCTGGCGCACCTCCTTGCCGCTCACTTCCGCGATGCGCCCGCCGACATGAAACGAGCCCATGCCGCGCAGCACGATGTCGTCGTTCGCGAGTGCCGGCAGCGCGACGAGCCCCAGCGCGAGTGCGAGCAGCGCACGCATTCGTCTCCTCCCTTGTTCTTGTTCGTCGATTGTCGCCGATCCCGGTGGCGTGCGCCACGGTGGGCACGCGTGGGCGCGATCCCCCTACTCACCGAAAATGCGATGGCCGGGACAAGCCCGGCCATCGCAGCATTCAGCGATTGGCGCTCAGTGCGCCAGCGGATCGGGCCGCAGCTGGAAGTGCGCGGCCAGCGGCTTCGATCCCTTGCCGCCTTCGATCAGCCACGGCGTGCGGTCGCCACTGGCGGCCCACAGCCCACGGCCCTTCCAGCCGGCATTCGGGTCGTCGATGCGGCCCTCAAAGCCCTTGGCGTAGAAGCCGAGCGGGTAAGGAATGCGGATCGACACCATCTTGCCGTCCTTGTTCAGCGCAACGAGGCCATCCATCAGGTTGGCGGTCGACATCGGGATGTCGTCGCCCAGGCCGAAGGTGTTGTGCTGGTCGACCCACGAGTAGTAGCTCGCCTCAGCACTGTTCTCGCCGATGCCCCTGAAGCCGGGGCCTGGGTATTGATGGAACGCCCAGCCCTCGGGGCAATGGTTGCCGGTCGCCTTCGGGCCATTGAGCGGACCCTTGCAGAGGCGGCGGTCGAACACGCCCATGTGGCCGCTCGCGAGCGAAACCCAGACGCGGCCCTGCTTGTCGATGTCGCCGCCGCGGATGCCGAAGCCCGGCATCGGCACGGTGTAGATCTCGGCCAGCGCCTTGTGCGGGTTCTTGCCGGGATCGATGCGGACGATCGAGCCGGGGCTGCCGCGCAGCGTGCCCCAGATCGAGCCGTCCGCCGGGCTCGGCATCACGGCGTAGAACGTCGGGCCGAGGCGCATGTCCTTGTTTGGGTCCTGCGGCTGGCCGGGCTCGGTGTACTCGTCACGTTGTCCATTGCCGTTGGTGTCGACAACAAGCGCGGTCCACCCTTGCGACTTCTCGATGTCGCCGGTTTCGTCGAGCATCTTGGTGTTGATCCAGCCGACATTGCCGCCGCCGCCACCAGTGCTCATCCACAGCGTTTCGTTCTCGTCGTAGCCGAACTGCAGGTGATGCGAGCCGAAGCAGGTCTGGTAGGCGGTGTATTTGCCGGTCTTGGGATCATACATCGTGACGCGGCGGTTGGTGCTGTTGAGCGGGAATTCCACCGCCGACGGATGCTTCGAGCCCTTCTTGCAGAAGTCCGGATTGTCCGGCTTGTGACCCGTTGCGGCGAGCCACAGGCGGCCCTTCCGGTCGAACATCGAGTTGTGATTGTTGGCCTTGCTGTCCCAGATATTCTCCTCGCCCCAGTAGGCCGACGGTTGCAGGATTTTGAGCGAGCCGGCGTTGCCGGGCCCGAGCGCGTACGGCATGTCGGGCGTCGTCGGCAGCACGAAGTTGGTCGCGACGTTCTTGACCACGTCGAGGATCGGCATGTCGTTGCAGGCATGCTCGCATTGCCCGTACACCGGTCCGTAGGCGTTCACCGTCGGATAGCGCCGATCGGTGGCGATCAGGTCGTGCAGGTATTGCTTTGGATTGTGCCAGTCGCGCAGCGTAACGACGATATTACGCTCGACACCCTGCGGCCGGGCCGGTTTCGCGAACGGAAGCTCGCCCTTTTCGACGCGCTCGGTCCACTCGCCGAAGAACCTGTACGGCACGCCGCCCATATCGCCGGCTGCCTGATTGGTCATCTGCTCGCCGGACTGGCCCGACTGAATTCGGCGCACCCAGGCTTCCTCGTGCGTCTTGCCCTGGTCCATATGGAATTTTGGGATCGTGCGGGTCGACAACTGACCGAGCTGATGGCAGCCGACGCAGCCATTGTTCTTCATGGCGTTGAGGTAGTCGGACTGCTTGACCTTGTCGGGGAGACCGATCTCGTTCTTCGGTCCGAACTGATCAGCGGGCGGAATCGTCAGCATCGCGTACCAGTAGATCGCCGGGTAATACTGTGCGGCCGCCTTCTCGTCCGGCGCCGGCACGGCGGTGAGATTGAGTTGCTTGCCGGGTTCGCTCTTCACCTTCGGTGAGTCGACGAGGCCATAGCCGCGCACCCAGATGTCGTAGTTCGCCTTGGGCAGATCGGGCACGACATAGCGGCCCCGGTCGTCCGTCACGACGATCTTGATATATCGCACCGGCAAGTCGCGTGTTTCGGCGATCACCCATACGCCAGCCTCGGGACCATTCGGACCGGTCACGACGCCGCCGATGTCGTCGTTATCGATAGCAACCGCCTGAGCGGCCGGTTGCTGCGCGCTCGCCGGCACGGCCGCCAGCGCGATCAACGCCGCCAACGCCACTGACGCAAACAGACTGGATCTTAGTGAATTCATCCGCATGCCATCGCTCCCTTGCCTTGAGCAATCTCATCCGTTGCTCGTGGGGCTGCGCCAAGACTAGTCCCGACGCGCAACCACGCGCAATGCCAACAGCGCAAATAGAGGCATGCGGCTCACGCCGGCACGCCCCGACGACACCGAGTAGTGCCGCTCAATTCCGCACCAGGCACCCGATCGATCGTTGAAAGCTTCGCGCTGGAATCCGGTCAGTGCGAGCGCGATCGCCGCATAGGTCCCACTCACGTGTTTGTGCCCGCGCGTGCCCGCTTAGCGAGCTCAACCAGAACCTGCCGCAAGGCGCTCGCCGATGTGACGCGCCGCGGAAACGCGAGCCGCGCCGTGCGGTCGCCGGCGGTCAGGTCCGCGCCATCGGGATCGAGGCCGCTGATGCGCCAGGGGCCATCGTCCGCTCCAAGCAGCTTCGTCGCATAGAGGCGCGTCGCCTCCGCATGATCGCTATTCATGTGCTCGACCGCGCCTTCTTCGGCGGCGATCATGTCATCGGCATCGGAAAGATCGGTCAGCATATCCTGCGCTTTGAGATCCGCGGCGCGCGCGAAGCCGCCATTGAGATGCGCGGACGCGACCGTCATGCGCCAGAACGAAAAATCGCCGAAGCCGACATAAAGCTCCGACTTCGGATGGCGTGCGAGGAAACGCCGCCGGACGCGCGCCTCGTCCGCGCTCTCCTTCTCGATCCGGGCGAACGCCCCGAGCACCGTGAGACGCGGATGCGCCAGCGGATCTCCCTTGCCGGTTTCGGCCAGCAGGATGGAGGCGCGGCCGTCCTGCTCGAGGTTCGCCGTGTGGGTCGAAAGCCGCGACGTGAGGATCACCGGCGAGCCGTCCACATCGGTCGCGACGTTCACCAGTGAGGCGAAGGGGTGGCCGGTGTTGCGGTCGAGCGTGCCGAGGGAGCCGGCCCGCGTCGCCCTCAGCAGCGACCTGGCAAGCGCCCTGGGATCGAAATCGGCAGGCGGCCTAGCCCCTTCGGGCAACCGGTCCGGCATCGCGCCGGGCAGCGCGGCGGCGTTTTGTGCTGTCATTCCACGCCTCCAGAGTCGTTCACCACGTGCACTGCAAACCCTTCATCTGCCACGATTTTTCTAACCTTTGCCACAATTGCGCCGGGTCGTGGGAGTCTGCTTGGAACCGGGGCCGGGCGGGTTTTCGCGCGGCTGATTCATGCTAGAAGGCCGCCATGCCAACAATCGCTCTGGTCGACGACGACCGCAATATCCTGACCTCGGTTTCGATCGCGCTCGAATCCGAAGGCTACCGGATCATGACCTACACCGACGGCGCCTCCGCGCTCGAAGGCTTCAAGACGTCGCCGCCGGATCTCGCCATCCTCGATATCAAGATGCCGAGGATGGACGGCATGGAACTCTTGCGCCGCCTGCGCCAGAAGACCGACATGCCGGTGATCTTTCTCACCTCGAAGGACGAGGAGATCGACGAGCTGTTCGGCCTCAAGATGGGCGCGGACGATTTCATCAAGAAACCGTTCTCGCAGCGCCTGCTGGTCGAGCGGGTCAAGGCCGTGCTGCGCCGCGGCCAGCCGAAGGATGCGGCGGTCGTCAAGGAAACCGACGCCCGCAAGGTGCTGGAGCGCGGGCTGCTGCGCATGGACCCCGAGCGCCACACCTGCACCTGGAAGGACGAGCCGGTGACGCTCACCGTCACCGAGTTCCTGATCCTCCAGGCGCTCGCCAGCCGTCCGGGCGTGGTGAAAAGCCGCAATGCCCTGATGGATGCCGCCTACGACGATCAGGTCTATGTCGACGACCGCACCATCGACAGCCACATCAAGCGGCTGCGCAAGAAGTTCAAGGTCGCGGACGACGACTTCGATATGATCGAGACGCTGTACGGCGTCGGCTATCGTTTCAAGGAAGCCTGATCTGAGGGGCGATTTGCGGTAACATCCGCGGCGCACAGGGTGTGCGCGAACCTTTAGCGGGCTGAGCGAAGGTGCTGGATCGAACCGCCAATCTGACGTCCGTCGCCGAGACTGCGCCCGGCGAACGGCCGCGCGTTGCGCGCAGGTCGGCGCTGCGCCGCAGTGTGGATGCACTGCGCCGGGGTTTCCGGATTCTCGACCGGCAGGCGTCATCCAGCCTGACGCGGCGCATCGTGCTGCTCAACATCGCCGGCCTGTTCGTGCTGGTGATCAGCATCCTTTATCTGTCGCAATACCGCGCCGGGCTGATCGACGCGCGGGTGCAAAGCCTGCTGGTGCAGGGCGAGATTATCGCGAGCGCGATCGCCGCCTCGGCCACAGTCGAGACCGACACCATCACCATCGATCCCGAAAAGCTGATCGAGCTGCAGGCCGGCGATAGCTATGGCCCGCAGGACGAAGTGCTCTCCGGCCTCGAGTTTCCGATCAACCTCGAGCGCGTCGCGCCGGTGCTGCGCCGCCTGATCCAGCCGACCCGCACCCAGGCGCGCATCTACGACCGTGACGGCGCGCTGCAGATCGACTCACGCAATTTGTACGGCCGCGGCGACGTTCTGCGCTTCGACCTGATCCCGCCGGACGACCGGCCGACGCGGCTGGAGCGCGCCTGGATCGCGATCAAGAACTGGTTCGGCCGCTCGAGCTATCCGCTCTATCGCGATCTCGGCCCCGAGAACGGCAAGGGCTATCCGGAAGTGGTGCAGGCGCTCTCCGGCCAGAAAGCGAGCGCCGTGCGCGTCAACGAACGCGGCGAGATCATCCTGCTGGTCGCGGTCCCGATCCAGCGTTTCCGCGCGGTGCGTGGTGCGCTCCTGCTTTCGACGCAGGGCGGCGAGATCGACTCCGCGGTCGCGGCGGAGCGGCTGCAAGTGCTGGCTCTGTTCCTCGCGCTCGGCTCCGTCATGGTGCTGCTGTCCGTGCTGCTCGCGCGCACCATCGCGGGCCCGGTGCGGCGGCTTGCGGATGCCGCCGAGGCGGTGCGCCGCCGCATCAAGTCGCGCGAGGAGATTCCCGACTTCACCTACCGGCGCGACGAAATCGGCGAACTCTCCGGTGCGCTGCGCGACATGACCAATTCGCTCTACAGCCGCATCGAGGCGATCGAGAGCTTTGCGGCGGACGTGGCGCACGAGCTGAAGAACCCCCTCACCTCGCTGCGCTCCGCGGTCGAGACGATACCGCTGGCGCGCACCCCCGAGAGCCGCGCGCGGCTGCTTGCCGTCATCGAGCACGATGTGCGCCGCCTCGACCGGCTGATCTCCGATGTGTCCGACGCGAGCCGGCTCGATGCCGAACTGCAGCGGCAGGATGCGAGCCCGGTCGATCTCGTGCGCCTGCTCCACACCGTGACGACGGTGGCAAACGAGGTGCGCCGCGATGACGGCGTGACGATCAAGCTCTTCTTCGAAGGCCCACCGGCCTCGTTCATTGTACCGGGACACGACTCGCGGCTCGGACAAGTCATCGACAATCTGATCGAGAACGCGCGCTCGTTCTCGCCGCCCAACGGGACCGTACGCGTCACCGCCAAGCGGCTGCGCAACGCGGTCGAGATCACGGTCGACGACTATGGGCCGGGCGTCGCGCCGGAGGCGATGGAGCGCATCTTCGAGCGCTTTTACACCGATCGGCCGCATCAGGGCTTCGGGCAGAACTCCGGCCTGGGATTGTCGATCTCGCGCCAGATCGTGGAGGCGCATGGCGGGCGCATCCGCGCCGAGAACCGCATGGGCGTGTCGGAGCACGACGGGCCGCGCGTGCTCGGCGCGCGTTTCGTGGTGCGCCTGCCCGCGATGTAGGCTAGAATCCTCTGACCTCGGCGGGGGGCGCCGCATGAACCTCGATCTCTATCCCATCGGCTGGGTGCACACGATTGCCAGTTTGATTGCGCTCGCGG
This sequence comes from Xanthobacteraceae bacterium, assembly GCA_049698215.1. Taxonomy (GTDB): domain Bacteria; phylum Pseudomonadota; class Alphaproteobacteria; order Rhizobiales; family Xanthobacteraceae; genus PALSA-894. Next base: position 11,483 of record JBAVXH010000176.1, read on the forward strand.
CCGGCGCCATCGTGCTCGTCCGTCCCAAGGGCACACCCGCACACAAGCTGCGCGGACGGATCTACGTCCTGGCGATGATCGCCACATGCCTGACGAGCTTTGCGATCTATCGCCTCAACAAGTTCTGGTTCCCGCACTGGTTCGCAGTCGCTTCACTTGTCGTCGCGACCATCGGCTTCGCATTCGCACACTTCAGGCGGCCGCGAATGTGGATGCACCTGCACCTCACCTGCATGATCGCGAGCTATTACATGCTGATCGGTGGCGGCGTGAACGAGGTGTTCCTGCGGATTGACGCGTTGCGGCAGATCGCACCTAATGTTTTCAATTCTCCGATCGTCGACCGGACCCACTTCGCCGTGATGATTCTCTTCGCGCTGCTGATCGCCTACTTCAACGCATCACTGCTGTTGCGGCGTCCGCGCCCGGCGCAATGAGTGCACCGACGATCCACGCCTCCGCCGTCCTGGTCGGGGGGCGTGCGGTGCTCATCCGCGGACCCGCGGGCTCCGGCAAGTCGCGGCTGGCGCTGGCGCTGCTTCAGGCCGGCACGTCCGGCGGGCTGTCCTTCACCCGCCTCGTTGGCGACGACCGCGTCCATGTCGAGGCGGCGCACGAACGGCTGCTGGTTCGGCCAGCGGAGGCGCTGGCGGGCCTGATCGAGGTGCGTGGCCTTGGAATTCGCAAGGTTCCATTTGAATCCGCGGCCGTGGTTGGCCTTGTTGTCGACCTTTCCGCACCTGATTCCGAGCGCCTGCCGGCGCGCAAATCCGCCGTCGCGGAAGTCGCCGGGGTCGTGCTCCCGCGACTTGCGGTCGCGCCCGGCGAGGACCCCTTCCGGCTCTTGATTTTCGCATTGCACACTACAGATTCCAGCCTCTGAGGCCGATTTCCGAGCGCCGTTACGGCACCGCAAAATTTGGCCTCCGCGCCCGACCACCCCCTTGCGCTCGCCCCGGACATGGTCATGATGGCGCGCTTTTGAGCGGTAGGGCGCGAGCTGCGCCGGCCGGAGTTTCCGAACTTCCAATGATAGGACTGGTACTCGTTACCCACGGGCGGCTTGCCGTCGAATTCCGCGCGGCCCTGGAGCACGTGGTCGGGGAGCAGAAACAGATCGAGACGGTCACGATCGGGCCCGACGACGACGTCGAGCAGCGCCGACGCGACATCATCGAGGCGGTCAAGCGCGCCGACCTCGGCGACGGGGTCGTGATCCTCACCGACATGTTCGGCGGCACCCCCTCGAATCTCTCGATCTCGGTGATGAACCGGCCGAATGTCGAGGTGGTCGCGGGCATCAACCTGCCAATGCTGGTGAAGCTCGCCAAGGTGCGCGCCGAGTGCCCGCTCGACAAGTCGGTCGCGGCCGCGCAGGAAGCCGGCAAGAAATACATCACGGTTGCGAGCCGCGTGCTTGCCGGGAAATGAATCCGCCGCCGAACGCCGACGGCGCTGCCACGCGCGTCCTCAAGATCGTCAATGAAAAAGGGCTGCACGCGCGCGCCTCCGCCAAGTTCGTCGCCGTGGTTGAGACGTTCAAGGACACCGCATCGATCAAGGTGAGCAAAGGCGACGAAACCGTCTCCGGCGACTCGATCATGGGACTGATGATGCTCGGCGCTGGTATCGGAAGCTCGATCACCGTCTCGGCAACCGGCGCGCAGGCAAAGGAAGCCGTCGAGGCGCTCGACGCGCTGGTCGCAAGCCGGTTCGGCGAGGACGAGTAGTTCTCCCTCGGCCCGTAAGCGGGAGTGGCGAAAGAAGAACGAAATGCCCCCGCCCCTCCTCACACTGCAGGACACCCATCTCACCTTTGGCGGCACGCCGCTGCTGGAGGGCGCCGAGCTTGCCATCGGCGAACGCGAGCGGGTCTGTTTGGTCGGCCGCAATGGGTCGGGCAAGTCGACGCTGCTGAAGATCGCGGCCGGAATGGTGGAAGCCGACCGCGGCACGCGTTTCGCGCAGCCCGGCGCCACCGTCCGCTATCTGGCGCAGGAACCGGACCTGTCGGGCTTTGCCACTACGCTCGCCTATGTGGAGGCGGGCCTTGCGGGAGGCGACGACACCCACGCGCCGCGCTACCTGCTCGAACAGCTTGGGCTTACCGGTGACGAAGATCCCGCGCGCCTTTCCGGCGGCGAGGCGCGGCGTGCTGCGCTCGCGCGCGTGCTCGCGCCCGAGCCCGACATCCTGCTGCTCGACGAGTCGACCAATCATCTCGACCTGCCCGCGATCGAATGGCTGGAAAACGAGCTCGTGGCTTCGCGATCGGCGCTCGTGCTGATCAGCCACGACCGCCGCTTCCTGGAGAAGCTCTCGCGCGCCACTGTGTGGCTCGATCGCGGCGTCACGCGGCGCATCGAGAAAGGCTTCGCCTCGTTCGAGGAATGGCGCGATCAGGTCCTCGAAGAGGAGGAGCGCGAGCAGCACAAGCTCGGGCGCAAGATCGTCGCCGAGGAGCACTGGATGCGTTACGGCGTCACCGCGCGGCGCAAGCGCAACATGCGCCGCGTCGGTTTGCTGCAACAGCTGCGCAAGGATTTTCGCGAGCATCGCGGCGCCCAGGGCAAGGTGAAGATTTCCCTCAACGACGCCGACCTTTCGGGAAAGCTGGTGGCCGAAGCCGACGGCATCTCGAAATCCTTCGCTGAGACGCCGATCGTGCGCGACTTCTCCATTCGTATCCAGCGCGGCGATCGCATCGGGCTCGTCGGTCCGAACGGCGCGGGCAAGACGACGCTCTTGAAGATGCTCACCGGTGAGCTCGCGCCGGACGGCGGCAACGTCACGCTCGGCGTCAATCTGCAGATGGCAACGCTCGACCAGCGCCGCGAGGCGCTCGATCCGAATACCTCGGTGCGCGACACGCTGACCGGCGGGCGCGGCGATTCGGTATTCGCCGGCGGGCAGACGCGCCACGTCATCGGCTACATGAAGGACTTCCTGTTCACGCCCGAGCAGGCCGGCACGGCGGTCTCGGCGCTTTCGGGCGGCGAGCGTGGGCGGCTGACGCTCGCGCGCGCGCTCGCGAAACCCTCGAACCTGCTGGTGCTCGACGAGCCGACCAACGATCTCGACCTCGAAACGCTCGATTTGCTCGAAGAGATGATCGACGACTATCCGGGCACCGTGCTGCTCGTGTCGCACGACCGCGATTTCCTCGACCGCACCGTTTCGGCGGTTGTGGTCGCGGAGGGTGGCGGCCGCTGGACCATCTACGCGGGCGGCTACTCCGACATGGTGGCGCAGCGCGGCGAGGGCGTGATCTCGAGGACGGTTGCGAAGGAGACCAAGCCTCCGCGCGAAAAGGCGGAAGCGGCTGCTGCTGCGGCTGCTGCTGCGGCGGCGGCGGCGGCGGCGGCGAAAACACGCCTCTCGTTCAGGGACAAGCACGCGCTTGAAAGACTGCCGGGTCAGATCGCGGCGCTCGAAGCCGAGATCGCGAAGCATTCAAAGACGATCGCCGATCCCGAGCTCTATGCGCGCGACCGCACGGCCTTCGACAAGGCTTCGGCGGCCCTCGCCGCGGCACAGGCCGAGCTTGCGCAGGCCGAGGACGAGTGGCTGCGGCTCGAGGCGTTGCGCGAGCAGGTTGATGCACGATAATACATTGATCTTGCACAGGTTCTGACGGGTCTTCGGAGGTCATATAAAGAAATCTTTATATCCTTCTTGCCCCTCCCCGGCTGCCCTGCTATAGGCACGCCACGCCGCGGGCCGGTTTCTCCCGGTGCGTCCGCATTTCCATCGCAACAGGGATCGTCATGACCGTTCATACCCAGCCGAAGGCTGCCGCTGCTTCCGAATACATCGTGAAGGACATTGGCCTCGCCGAATTCGGCCGCAAGGAGCTCTCGCTCGCCGAAACCGAGATGCCCGGCCTGATGGCGACGCGAGAGGAATACGGCCCGAAGCAGCCGCTGAAGGGCGCGCGCATCGCCGGCTCGCTGCACATGACGATCCAGACCGGCGTGCTGATCGAGACGCTGAAGGCGCTCGGCGCCGACGTGCGCTGGGTGTCGTGCAACATCTATTCGACGCAGGACCACGCCGCCGCCGCCATCGCGGCCGCCGGCACGCCGGTGTTCGCCGTGAAGGGCGAGACGCTAGCCGAATACTGGGACTACACCGCCAAGCTGTTCGACTGGCATGGCGGCGGCTACCCGAACATGATCCTCGATGACGGCGGCGACGCGACGCTGTTCGTGCACCTCGGCGTGCGCGCCGAGGGTGGCGATACCGCGTTCCTCGACAAGCACGGCTCGGAGGAAGAGGAAATCCTGTTCGCGCTGATCAAGAAGTGCCTGAAGGACAAACCAAACGGCTGGTTCGGCGAGATCGCGAAGTCGATCAAGGGCGTCTCGGAGGAGACCACCACCGGCGTGCATCGCCTTTACGACATGCAGAAGGCCGGCACCTTGCTGTGGCCGGCGATCAACGTGAACGACTCGGTGACCAAGTCGAAGTTCGACAATCTCTACGGCTGCCGCGAGTCGCTGGTCGACGGCATCCGCCGCGGCACCGACGTGATGATGTCCGGCAAGGTCGCGATGGTCGCGGGCTTCGGCGACGTCGGCAAGGGCTCGGCCGCCTCGCTCAAGCAGGCCGGCTGCCGCGTGATGGTTTCCGAAGTCGATCCGATCTGCGCGCTGCAGGCCGCGATGGAAGGCTACGAGGTCGTCACCATGGAAGATGCGGCGCCGCGCGCCGACATCTTCGTCACGGCGACCGGAAATAAAGACGTGATCACGCTCGACCACATGCGCGCCATGAAGGACCGCGCCATCGTCTGCAACATCGGCCACTTCGACAACGAGATCCAGGTCGCGAGCCTGAAGAACTTCAAGTGGAACAACATCAAGCCGCAGGTGGACGAGATCGAGTTTCCGTCCGGGCGGCGCATCATCCTGCTGTCCGAAGGCCGCCTGGTGAACCTCGGCAATGCGATGGGGCATCCGAGCTTCGTGATGTCGTCATCCTTCACCAACCAGACGCTGGCGCAGATCGAGCTCTACGCCAACAACAAGGACAGCAAGTACAGACGAGAAGTCTACGTGCTGCCGAAGAAGCTCGACGAGAAGGTCGCGCGGCTGCACCTCGCCCAGATCGGCGTGAAGCTCACCACGCTGCGCGACGACCAGGCCTCCTACATCGGCGTCTCGAAGGAAGGCCCGTTCAAGAGCGATCATTATCGGTATTGATGTCTGACAGCGTGAACGGCCTCAGCTTGTCCCTGCGATAAACTCGCAGGCGGACCTCACACTGACCAGTCCGCCTCCGGTTGCGAGATCGGGTCCTGCCGTGGCCTTGTCGCCCAGCGCGGTGCGCCCGCTGGTGATATCCGTCGCCGTCTTGACCAGAGCGGTGCGCGCCTGCTCGGCGTTCACGCTCTTGCGGATTTCCTTCATCAGCGCGACAGCGCCCGCCAATTGCGGGCAGGCTGCCGACGTCCCCGAGAAGATACCCCAGCCGGTTTTCTTGCGGGTTGAAGAAAAATTCGAGCCATCGAGCGTGGCCGTCGGCGGCACCGGAAGCATGATGTGGTGACTTTGCGGCTTGTTGCCCGAGGAGCCAACAACGCCGCAGACATCGGGAACGTTGCGTCCCGGATAGATCATGCTGCGGAACGAGCTTGCGTAGCTTGATGCTTCGAGCGAGCCGTCATCCAGCACCGTGACGCCGCCGGCCGAGATCACCTGCGGCATGTTGCCGGGAAATGCGCGATGGCCGTTTCCGGCCGAGAACACGACGACTATTCCTGATTGGATGGCATCCGACAGAATCGTCTCGATATCGACGAGCTCGTTGAAAAAGTTGGGATCGGCATCCTTGAGCTGATCGCGCGATCGCGCGTCGACATCGAAGCCCCAGGAATTGGACATCACGTCCGGCCCGAGCCCGATCGCGGCCTCGAGTGAGGTCGCGGCGCTTGGGCCGCTCTTGACACCGAAGACCGTGCAATCCGGCGCGATCGTGAAGATATTGGCGCACTCGCCGGTTCCGTGGCCGGACGGGTCATCCTCCGGGTTGTCAGTTCCGGGTGCTGCTGAAGCGACGAGCTTATAGCCGTTTGCGGCAAAGAACGGATGCGGGAAAAATCCGCTGTCGACCATGGCGACCTTGACGCCCCGTCCGGTGTGCTCCTGGCGATGGGCACGGGGCGCATTCAGCGCAGCGCGCACATCTTCCAGATGCAGGTGCGGAGTACTCTCCGATGGCGGCCGAAACGACGGACCGTAGAATTCGATCGGCCGGGGAATGTAGGCGAAATCGATCGTATCCTTGAGCGCATCCGGAATCTCGAGCGTCTTCTCCGGTACCAGAAACGAATCCGCCGACGTAACGCGATTGGTGTCCCGTTTGGAGAACTCTCCCTCGCGCAGGGTAACTCCGAACAGCTCATTGACGTTGCGCCGTCCCATCACGAGTTCGACGCGGTTCTTCTCGGTCGGCTTGACGTCTACGGCCGGGTCCGCACCGAAGAATTGCAGCGCGGAGCGCAGGCGACCCGGATCCGGCGAAAACTCCTGCGGTTTGATCTGGACCGATTCGAGTCCGAAGTCGATTCGCGGTGCACGACTGCGAGACTTAGGAACCAACCTCACTACAACGTTCTGCGCCATGCTCGCCCCCGCTTGCCGCTATGGAAAGTATGTCGGCTCCCGTGGAAAATACGCCCGGTAGCTGACACCGCCCGGCAACCGATCAAACGTCGGCTCTCGGTTAAATTGAGGTATTCTTTCTCTAAAATCAATACGAGTACTGAAGAATTGTTCCATCAGCGATCGAGTGCCGGCGATCAGGAGCCCTCGTGGCGAGACGGAGTCCACCTTGAAGCCAGCCGCATCGAACTCGCTTCCGGCTGATGTGGAAACGCCAGCACTGGGTGGGTCGAGCGCCACTCGCAGCGTGAGGACAGGATCAATCTCGCCGGCCATGACCATCAACTTATCACGCGATGTTCGTCGTTGCATCAACCGCTTGGATCAAGCAGATCGGCTTGCCGGCCCCACCACCACGATAACGTAGCGCACCGGCTTGTCAGGCATGCCCCAGTGGCGGCGCGAGAGCGTCACCGCATGGCGCGGCAGGTCGCCGGCGCGCTGGTTGAGGAAGTGCATGCAGATCGCCTCCGCCTCGGGACACACCAGCGCAACGCCCGAGCGCGCGACGCTTGCCGCATCAGCCCACGGCGTCGACGGCGGATCAACGATGTCGAGCGTGGCTCACCTGCAGCGCTCGACCGCAAGCTGATAGCCGCTCCCGAGCACCCGGTAAGAGCCGTCCCGCTCGCGCAGGAATTCGTCGATTGCGGTTGCGCCGCGCTGCTCTGGCGGGAGGTCGTGACCCCACGCGTAGTCATCCCAAATGACGACGCTGCCGGGCACGGTCAACGACCAGGCGGCGCGCGTGGTTGCTTTGGCGATGCCGTAGTAGTGGCTCACGTCGATGTAGATGAGGTCGAACTTGCGCTGCGCAGAGGCGAGCTGTTCCAGTGCCGCGACCGCATCCATCTTCAAAATTTCAACACGATCGCTGTAAGGGGCCATGTTGTGATCCAGCCGCGCTGCAGCGGGCGTCCCAAGTTCACCTTCAAACCAGTCGATCCCGACGAAGGTGGATCGAGGAAAAAAATTGAGGAAGAAGATGGACGCGCGCCCCTCGTAGGTGCCGATCTCCAGGATGCGCAACGGGCGATCCCGCCAGACGCCGAGCATCCGCCGCCATCGCGGAAAATTCCCCGACGTCCAATCCGCCGTCAGGTCGGCCCGTTCGTACCACGTGCGGTAGCGGTGACGATCGACCAGCTTCTCGACATGCAGAACGACCTTATCGACCAGTCTCGGCCATTTCCGCAGCGCCTTCGGGCGCGCACGCACTCCGAAGTCCATCGTCCAATCTCCCCGATAGAGATCATGTTTTCGGCGGCACGATCACGATGACGTAACGCACCGGTTTGTCGGCGGATCCCCAATGTGTGCGCGACAGGGTGACGGCGTGGCGCGTCACGCCGGCCGCGCGTGCATTGAGGAAATGCATGCAGATCGCTTCCTGTTCCGGACAGACCAGCGCGATGCCGGCGCGCGCGACGCTGGCTTCGTCGGACCACGGCGTTGAGGCCGGGCCGACGATGTCAAGCGTCGAGACGCGCCCGGGCAGATAGAACGACACGCCATTGATAATGCTGGTGTAGCTGCCGAGGTAGCGCAGCGGCGCTTTGGTCTCTTCGCGCCACGTCTTGTCGACAGCCTGCGCCAGCAGCCGGTAGTGCGTGGCGTAATTCGGCACGCCCTCGCGGTGAATCCAGATCGCGATGAACGGTGACGCCGCGACCATCAGCAGCGGGAATACAATCGCGGCAGCCAACAGCCAAACCGCGGCACGGCGCGCCACCGTGACCAGTGGCGATGACAACAGCACCACCGGCAGCAACGTCATCGCCGACATGGTCCAGAGCGAGACGATCTCGACTTTCAGCGGCACCGTGACAAGCGCCGGCAGCAGCAGCGGCGCGAGGAACGCGATCAGCGCGAAACGGCGCGCGGGCTCGCGCGGCCACAGCGTTTCCACGATGGCGGCCATGCTCGGCCGCGTCACGAGCGCCGAGAGCACGACCGCCGGCGCGACATAGCCGGCGACGCCGAGCAGGAACCGGAGGCCCGATCGTGCGGCGCTCGCCAGCGTCGATTGATGCGCCACCACCGCATAGGTGAACGGCGCGAAATCCTGGCGCACCAGCCACACGACATGCGGCGCGAACAGGATGGCGCCGACCGCGATCGTCACCCACGGCGCTGCCGAGCCGAAATATTTCGCGCGGCGCGGGTCGGCGAGCGCCGCGATGCCGAGCCCCGCGAGCAGGAAGATCGACCAGTACTTGCCCATCATGGCGGCGGCGGCCGCGGCCCCCGCGAGCGCTGCCCAGACCACACTGCGCGTCTCGTAGGAGCGCAGGAAGAACCAGGTAACGAGCGCCCACAGCGGGATCAGCACCGTGTTGGCGTTGTACTTCAGCGCATGGAAACTGAAGAACGGAATGAAGGTGAGCAGCAGCAGGCCGGCGATGCGCTTCTCGCCCTCGAGATAGCCTTCGGACACCCGCCACGCGACCCATAGCGCGAAGGTCGCGAGCACCATCGCGAACAGGTAGTAGGCCCAGTCCTGCTGCGGGAAGACCTTGAACCAGGCGCCCACCAGCCAGGCGCCGAGCGGCGGATGCTTCACCGTGCCGATGCCGGCGTCGCGCGACCAGGCGACCATCTCGCCCATGTCGAAGTGGACGTCCTGGCTGCCCTTGGCGAGCGCGCCGTAAAGCGACCACGCGGCGCAGTAGGCGGTGAGCAGCCAGGTGACCGCGCGCTCGCGCCGCCCCGGATCGGTGAGTGCATCGAGCATGCGCTCGAGCGGTTGCGTGAGGCGCGTCATGGCGGCGGCACGATCGCGATGAGGAACCGCGCGGGCGGCCCCTCGAAGCCCAGCCAGCGCCGCGCCAGGGTCACGTCCGCCTGGTGCGAGGCGCCGCCATGGCGCGCCGCGACTTCGTTGGTGAAATGGCGGCACAGCCAGGTGTCCTGGCACATGATCGCCATTCCGTCGCGCGCGATGCGCGCATCGTTGATCCAGGGCGAGAGATAATTCGAGAAATGCGCGTAGGTCGACGGCTGGTCCTTGCCGTAGAACGCCGCCGTACTCACCAGCACGAACGGACCCGCGATCAACTTGAGCGGCTTGCCCGTGTCCTTGCGCCACTCGCGCTCGGTCGCCTCCATCAAGAGCCGCGCATAGGCGGCGTCGTTCTCGACACCAGACTTCAGCAGCGTGAACGCCACGAACGGCGAGGCCGCGACGATCAGCAAAGTGAGCACCGTGACGACGCTTGCCATCCGCAGTACCGCCACACGCGGCACGATCACCAGCGGTGAGCCGAGCAACATCACGGGCAGCAGGTTGAGCGCGGGCGTGTTCCAGAGCGACAGCAGGTTGATGTTTTTGATCAGTGCAGGGACGATCGGCGCGAACAGCGGCACGTAGAACAGGTTGGCCGCCACGCCCCGCTCGTCTCGGGGCAACAGGCCGTCCCGCAGCGCCGTGGGGCTTGGCCGCACGAAGACGAGAACAAGCGCGATCGCAATCGCCGCATAAGCAAAGGTGCCGCCGAGCGCCTCCAGCATGGAGGCGATCGTGTCACCGAACGACATCGCGATGCGTCGTGTCGCCACCCAGGTGATCGGCGGGAAGTTCTCACGAACGAGCCAGATAACATGTGGCGCGACGGCGACGAGAAACACGCCGGCCGTCACCCACGGCGCGGCTGAGCGGAAATACGCGCGCCGCTTGGGATGCATGAACGCAGCGAGTGCCAGCGCGGCAATCAGGAACACCGACCAGTATTTCACCAGCATCGCCGCCGCGGCGGCCGATCCGGCCAGCACCGCCCATCCGAGGTGGCGCGTGTCGAGCGCGCGCAGCATTGCCCACATCGCGAGCGCCCAAAGCGGGATCAGCACCGAGTTCTGGTCGAACTTCAGGCCGAGGAAATTGTAGAACGGGATCGTCGCGAGCAGGAACGGAACGGCGGCGAGCTTTTCGCGTCCGAGCCACTCGGCGGACAGTTCGATCACCAGAAAGATCCCGACCGACACGGTGAGGACCGCAAGCAGGATGTAGGCCCAGTCGGTGAGCGGAAAGACCTTGAACCAGGCCCACAAAATGTAGGCGAGCAGCGGCGGATGCTTCGGATAGCCGAGCGCTAGCTCGCGCGTCCACACCACCATCTCGCCCATGTCGGCATTGAGGTCCTGGCTCGACTTGGCGATCACGCCGTAGACGAACCAGAGCGCGCCGTAGCCGAGCACGAAGGCAAGCGCAGCGCGGCGCCGACGCGCCGGATCGGCGAGCCCGTCGACGAGCCGCACAAGCGCATCGTTGAAGCTGTCGCGGAGGGGGACCGGCATGCGCACTCTATGGCACGCACCGAAGGTGCGGTCCACGCGAAGGAAGCAGGCATGTGGCTAATAACCTATTGAATGTGAGACCCTTTTCGTCGGAGCGAAAGCTTGCGATCGCGGGACGCGAGACGTATACAGGCACAATGAAGAAGCGGGTCGTCGATATCCCTGCGGAAGACCTTGACCGCCTGGCCGGGCAGGCATGGCACGACGCCGCGAGCCGAAGCTTGCACCGCGGTGTCCCGGTTGTAGGACGTCAAGGCGAGCGCCTGACGAAAATCTTTCCGGACGGTCGGCAGCAGGTGATTGCAGAAGCCGCAGGGCTGGAAACACCGCGTGAGGCCGTCCAGTCTGCTCAGACAAGAGCGCGTAGACGCAAGGCGCGTCAAACTGCTTGATGGTTGACGAGCGCCCCTTCCTGCTCGTCGTTGCTGGACCGAATGGCGCAGGTAAGACATCTTTGACCGCACACCTGCGCGAGCGCTTCGATTTCGGAACATACATCAATCCTGACGATATTGCGGCGACACTAGAAGGGTCCTACGACCACCGCGTTCGACAGGCGCAGGACCTTGCGGACAATCTGCGGGCTGAAGCAATCGAGGCGCGGCGGAGTTTTTCGTTCGAGACGGTATTCTCCGATCGGCGCAAGCTTCTTCTGCTCGAACGTGCGCGTTCAGCCGGTTTCGAGATTTTCCTCTATTTCGTCGGCGTCGAAGACCCCCGGATCAATCTCGAACGCGTGAAGGCCCGTGTGGAGCTCGGCGGGCACGACGTCCCGGTCGACAAAATCATCGCTCGCTACCAGCGTGGCATGGACCTGCTGCCCGAAATTCTCCAGCGCGTCGATCATGCCTACATTTTCGACAATTCGATCACCTCGCTTGAGCCGCACGACTTTGCCGGGCGCCTGATCGCGGCGGCCGGATCGATGGACGGCGGCGTGACAATTCAACTGCGCGCGCGCGTTCCGTCCTGGGTATCCCGGTTTCTTGTCGAACCGGCGATCGCACATGACTGGACGATCGATACATATCCGGCAGAGCGGGAGCTTCCTGCGGTGCACCCAGCACCGGAGCTGACGGTGGTGGTTCCGACCTTCAAGGAACGCGACAACATTCCGCTGCTGGTCGGGAAGCTCGCACAC
>JBAVXH010000177.1:0-6387 GCA_049698215.1 Xanthobacteraceae bacterium
GACGCCAGCACCCAGCGGCCCACCATCGGCTCCGGCGGCGCGCCGGGGCGCACCATGGTCGTCCCGGTCACCGCCTGCTCGCCGGCGCAGCCGGTGAGCAGAAGAAAAATCGCGGCGACCGAGAGGCGGCAAGCGCGCCGCCCGAGAGCAGGTTGTGTCATCCACGGTCCTCGATCCAAATGCTGGATAGAATGTCCCCGCGTCCTCATGCAACCCTTCCTAGTGGAGGCGCGCCCTGCAAGTCCCCTGCGTTAACTCCGCTCTTGCCTTGGAGGTTGAAGCTAATAGTCTCTGCAATCATCACAGAGGTAAACAAAATGGCGACTAACGTTTTGATCGAGATACCGGGCGCGACTGACTCCCCCTTCGAGGCGCACGCAGAGGCGGCTTCGTCATTGGATGTGGCCGGTGCGCAACTGGATACAGCCCTGAGCAGCCTGGGTCTTGAGGGTATTCGCGTTGACCCGCTGACCGCACCGGTTCCGATGTTTCTCAGTCACAGGCCGGAGGACGCGGCAGCCAATCGCGACGTCGTGGGTGGTCTGGAGAGCTTCGGCGTGGAGGCGAATGCGGCGGCGCCATCCAACGCCTCTATTGTCGTTGCGGCCGAAGTCACCGATGCGCGATTGGACGAATTGCGTTCGCGCAAGGACGTGATTGTCTGGGCGAATTCGGAGTTGGTCCTGTTAGGCAACGGTCCAGCAGCTGCCGCGGGCCATGTGGATTGCCGACCATTTCGCAATGGGGTGACCATCGACGAAATCCGTCGCGTGCTCGGCGTGAAGGCGGCATGGGACGAAGGCTTCAAAGGATCCGGCATCGTGGTTGGCATCATCGATGAAGGGGTCAACGGAGAAAATTACCCAGTCACCGGAGGTTTTTCCCGGCCAGCCAGCGCGCTTCAGCCGGGAGCGGCAGCAATCAAAAGCCATGGGTCAATGTGCGCGGCGGATATCTTGATTGCCGCTCCCGAGGCCAAGATTTTCGACTACCCGTTTCTCGGCGTGCCGCGTTCCGGCGGGGCGCTGCAGATGTTTCAAGCGGTGCTTGATCAGCGGCGGAAGGATGGAACGCCGCATATCACCAACAACAGCTACGGTTTTGTCGGGATCCCGCCAAAGGAGGAGATGCCGGAGCACGAAATCCACGACATCAATCATCCGGTTCATCGCAAGATCCTCGAGGTCGTGGCCGCGGGCGTGGCCTGCTTCTTCGCGGCGGGCAACTGCGGTGCGGACTGCCCGAGCGGCAAGTGCCACATCTCCGGTATCGGCCCGGGCAAGTCGATTCATGCCTCGAACAGTCTCGCCGAGGTCATCACGATCGCGGCGGTGAACAGCGGCGACGAACGGATCGGATACTCCTCGCAGGGGCCCGGTATGTTCGAGCAGCGCAAGCCGGATCTTGCTTGCTTTTCCCACATGTTCGGTAATTTCGGTCCTGGACGTCCCGGGGGCACGCCGCCAGACTTCGACAATGGCACCTCGGCCGCGACGCCGGTTGCCGTAGGGGTCGCGGCGATGCTCCTCAGTGCCTTCAACAATGTCGCTCCGGCCCAGCTCAAAAGTTCGCTGATACAGACGGCGCGCAAGGTGGGTGGCGCCACCGCCTGGAACGCGGACTTTGGGCACGGCGTTATCGATGCGGACAAAGCCTTTCAGCTGTTGAAAGAGCAGGTGCCCGCTGTAGGATGACCGCATGAAATGGATTGTCACGCTCGAGTCAGGGATCAAGCACGAGAGCGTCAAGCGTATCCTTGAGGCGACGGGCTCATCGGCGGAAGAGGATGCGCCGATGATCCCGGTCGACGGGGACGTAACGGTGGAGGTTGAAGGTCCCTCGGACCTTCCAAAGCGCGCGCGAGAACATCCAGAAGTGAAGGCAGTTCATCCCTCGTCGGAATTGACCCTGTACTGATTGCAGCGTCACTTCATCGTCGGAATTAAGAACTCTGCGCCTTCCTTCGTTCCGGACGGCCAGCGCGCCGTCACGGTCTTGGTCTTGGTGTAGAAGCGTACCGAATCCGGACCATGCTGGTTGAGGTCGCCGAAGCCGGAGCGCTTCCAGCCGCCGAAGGTGTAGTAGGCAAGCGGCACCGGGATCGCGAAGTTCACGCCCACCATGCCGACCTGTACACGCTCGGCGAAATCGCGCGCCGTGTCGCCGTCGCGCGTGAAGATCGCGACGCCGTTGCCGTATTCGTGGTCCGACGGCAGGCGTACCGCTTCCTCGTAGTCCTTGGCGCGCACCACCGAAAGCACCGGCCCGAAAATCTCCTCCTTGTAGATCGTCATGTCCGGCTTCACCTCGTCGAACAGGCAGCCGCCGATGAAGTTGCCGTTCTCGTAGCCCTGCAGCTTGAAGCCGCGCCCGTCGACCACGAGCTTGGCGCCTTCCTTCACGCCGGTATCGATATAGCCGCGCACCTTGTTGAGCAGGTCGCGCGTCACCATCGGTCCGTAGTCGGCCTGCGGGTCGCTCGATGTGCCGATCTTCAGGGCCTCGACTCGCGGGATAAGCTTTTCCATCAGCGCGTCGGCGGTCTTCTGGCCGACCGGCACCGCGACCGAGACCGCCATGCAGCGCTCTCCCGCCGAGCCGTAGCCGGCGCCGATCAGCGCATCGACCGCCTGATTCATGTCGGCGTCGGGCATCACGATCATGTGGTTCTTTGCGCCGCCGAAACATTGCACGCGCTTCCCGTGCGCGCAGCCGGTCGCATAGATGTATTCGGCAATCGACGACGAACCCACGAACCCGATCGCCTTCACGCGCGAATCCTTCAAGAGCGTGTCGACCGCCTCCTTGTCCCCATTCACCACGTTGAAGATGCCGGGCGGCAGCCCCGCTTCGAGGAACAGCTCGGCGATGCGCATCGGCACGGACGGGTCGCGTTCGGACGGCTTGAGGATGAAGGCGTTGCCGCAGACAATCGCCGGCGCGGCCTTCCAGAGCGGGATCATCGCGGGAAAATTGAACGGTGTGATGCCGGCGACGACGCCGAGCGGCTGACGCATGGAGTAGAGATCGATGCCGGGTCCGGCGCTTTCGGTGTACTCCCCCTTGAGCAGATGCGGGATGCCGCACGCGAACTCCACCACTTCGACGCCGCGCTGAATGTCGCCCTTCGCGTCGGCCAGCACCTTGCCGTGTTCGGAGGAGAGGAGCTGCGCGAGGTTGTCGTTCTCCTTCGCGATCAGCTCCAGGAACTTGAACATCACGCGCGCGCGGCGCTGCGGATTGGTTGCGGCCCAACCGGGTTGGGCGGCCTCGGCGTCCGCGATCGCCTTCTCGACGTCAGCTTTGCTGGCGAGCGCGACTTTCGCCTGCACCTCGCCGGTGTTCGGGTTGAACACATCGCCGCTCCGGCCGGACGTCCCCTTGACCTCTTTTCCGCCGATGAAATGTCCGATTTCGCGCATGTCTCCTCCGCCGCCATCAAGCGGTCTTTCGGCCACCTCCTGTCTCTCTAGCGCAGGCGGCGCGCGGCGGAAAGCGACCGGCTCTCAGCGACGGTGGAACACCATGAGGCTGTCGGTCCGCATGTACCATTGCGGGATCCGCACATGCGCGATCATCGCGAAATCTCCTGCGAGACGCGCGAAAAAGCCGGGCGTTCCGCTGCCGCGGTTCCACTCGCCGACATAGATAACGCAGGGTCCCGCGTAGCTCGCGAGCGCCCGATCCGCCATTGTGGTGCCCCATGGCGGCCAACAGAGAAAGAGCGCCTTGTCCGGATGCCGCGCGCTGGCCAGTTCGCTGTCGCGCTCGATCGGGTGCCAGGCGACTGAGGGCAGCATAACGTCGACGGCCGCCACCGTGACGCCGGCCTGCCGCATGAGCCAGGCCCAGTAGCCGCTTCCGCAACCGATCTCGACCACGCGCGAGACGTGGGCCGCGATCACGTCGATCGCCTCATCGGTCGGTACGGCCCACGAGAATTGAGTGGCGATCGCGCACTTGAAGTGGAGCCAGTCCGGCATTGCGAGCTCGGCCTCGCTGACCGGCACCGACGGGTCACGCCGGAACGAGTCCGGCAGCGAACGAAAGAACGCGAGATACGGATTGCACAGCCGGCCCATGCGGGTCACCCGCGCCGCCTCACCCCCATCGGCCGGTCATCGCGCCGATCCGATAGTACATGCTGGGGTCGCCCATCGTCTGGTAGGCGGGCGGGATATAGGCGGTGTAGCCGGCCGACAGCGGGACGGATCCGAGGGTCGCGACCGTTACGGGTACGATGGTCGGCTCGCAGCCCGGCAGGATAGCCGCCTCGTAAAGATAGATCGGGTGGGTCGGCGGATAGTATTCCATCAACCGCTCGATCAGCAGGGGCAGCGCCGACAGGTCGTAGCCATTGGTCTTGAAGGTCGAGTCTCCGACGACGCCAATCTGCCACAGCACGATCGCGCTCGTGGGATCGATCTTGCGGCCGTTCGCGAGAAAGTCGGTCGCCTCGTATGATTGGCATCCCTGGATGCCCGGGTCGACGCCGAGATCGGCGAACAGGCAGTCCTCCGACGAGATGCCGGGCAGCATTTTGGCGCTGAAGCCCTCCGCGCGCGCCCGCCGCACGGATTCATGCGACGGGTAGACGAAGACGCCGGGATGGCCGTAACACGCGCAACAGGTCAGGAGGCCGGAGCGCACACAGGACAGGATGCGCTCGATCATCTCGTTGTAGGTGTCGATACGCGGCTTGCCGACCGCATACATGCCTGACAGGGACTCAGCCCCGTTTGGATTGAGGCTCTTGATCATCGCTTCCGCGATGGGATCGCCGACGACGTACAGGACTTTGTCCGCCTGCTTGATCCAGGCGATCGATTCGAGCGTCATGTGCCCGACCGTGCGAATGCCGGTTCCGACGACGATGAGAGATCCCGTACTCATGATGTACTCGCGACATGGTTCACTGGACTGACAAAACACAATACGGCCGGCGCGAAACCCTGGCTCCGCGCCGTCCGGCATCAGATATCGCCGCGGCGATCCGGCCGATCATTGCGTCGGGTTCACGACCAGCTGCGGGTGGACGAGCTGCGGCTGGATCTGGGGGTGCACGACTTGCGGATGGATCTGCGGGTGCACCACCTGCGGATGGATCTGGGGGTGCACGACTTGCGGATGGATCTGCGGGTGCACCACTTGCGGATGGATCTGGGGGTGCACGACTTGCGGATGGATCTGTGGGTGCACGACTTGCGGATGGATCTGCGGGTGCACGACTTGCGGATGGATCTGTGGATGCACCACCTGCGGATGGATCTGTGGATGCACGACCACCTGCGGATGGATCTGTGGATGCACGACTTGCGGATGGATCTGCGGGTGCACGACCACTTGCGGATGGATCTGTGGGTGCACGACCACCTGCGGGTGGATGACCAACTGCGGAAGGATTTCCGGGGTCGGATGGATCTGCGGGTGCACCACCTGCGGAAGGATCTGGGGATGGACGACCAGCTGCGGAAGGATTTGCGGATGGATCTGCGGGTGCACGACCTGCGGAAGGATTTGCGGATGGATCTGGGGATGCACGACCTGCGGATGGATCTGCGGGTGGACGACGACCTGCGGGAGGATTTGCGGGTGAACGACGACCTGCGGGTGAATCTGAAGAAACGGGGTCAGGCTTTGCGCCGCTGCTACGACGGGCTGCGGCGATAGCCGCAGCGATAGCGTCTCTTCGGCCTGGCCGTTATCTGTCGTGCCGACATCGACGACGAGCAGCACGGCAGGAGGGGCCGTCGACTCTGTTGCCGGCATGTTGAGCCGCGCATAAATGGCGGCGGCGTTGCCGCTCTTGAGGATGGCTTGGTCGCCTGGGCCGATGCCCGCCGCATCCATCGATGCGGTGGGGTCCTTGATAAATGAACCCAGCTTGGATGCATCAGTCGCGAGGCCGACGAGGAAAGCGCGGATGTCGGCGGTGCCGGAGTTGGAATTCGTTTGCGTACCGGAATTGGACATGGTGAACGCTCCTGTGACTTGAACCACTACGGCAAGCGAAGCGTGCTGCGGCGCCAGCACTTCAGGCTCCACACAGCTAACACATCCACCGAGGCGTTACAATTTATGGTCGCGGCGATGAGGTTGAATGCGGGCGTGAAGCCCCGAGCCTCGGGCGGAACGGAATTGCGCCCCCGCGCGTTTCAACGGGTTGGGCGGCGTCCTCTCCCTATTATCGCGAATGGCTAGTAGTTTGCCGGGACTCATGGCACCGAGCGCGAACGACGATCCGCCTGTTGCGCCAGCCGGCCCGGTCGGCGAGATGGCGGCGCGCGTCGCCGCCTTCGACTGGTCGAAGACGCCGCTCGGTCCGCGTGAAACGTGGTCGCCGAGCCTTAAGCTCATCGTCGCAACAATGATGGCGTCGCAATTCCC
>JBAVXH010000178.1:0-64361 GCA_049698215.1 Xanthobacteraceae bacterium
GCGCACGGCAGGCCGCACGCTCCGGCTTCCGCGCCCGCACCGCCGCACGGGTGCTGCGGCAGAAGGAATGGACGTTGCTCGCGCGCGACCCGTGGCTCGTGTCGCAGACCCTGATGCAGATCCTCTACCTGCTGCCGCCCGCGCTGTTGCTGTGGCGCTCCTACGGCGAAGGCACCGGCGCGCTGATCGTGCTGGTCCCGGTTTTGGTGATGGCCGCGGGCCAGCTCGCCGGTGGGCTCGCCTGGCTGGCGATCTCCGGCGAGGATGCACCCGACCTCGTGGCAACCGCACCGATCCGCCGCGGCCTTGTCGTGCGCGCGAAGATCGAAGCGGTGCTCGGCGCCATCGCGATCGCGTTCGCGCCGTTCATCGCGGCGCTTGCGTTTCTCTCGGTCTCCGGCGCGCTTGCCTCGGCGCTCGGCATTTTTGCTGCTGCTGCTGCTGCTGCGGCGGTTCAGTTCTTCTTCCGCCAGCAGGCGACGCGCCGCTACTTCCGCCACCGCCAGACCGCGTCGCGCTTTGCGACGTTCGCGGAAGCCTTCTCGTCGATCTCCTGGGCTGCGACCGCCGCCGTCGCGGTCGCGGGGTCATGGCTCGCGCTTTTCCCGGCCGCGATCGGGCTCGGCATCCTCGCAGCCGCGTATTGGATGAGCCCGCACAAGCTTTAGCGCAAAAGAAAAAGCCGCCGCCCGAGGGCGGCGGCGTCGTGTTGCCATTCCTTCGAGACGCGATCCTTCGGATCGCTTCTCAGATTGAGGGCTGAACTAGATCAGCTCCCCTCGCCGCTCCCGCTGATGACCGGTCCGAACAGCTCCCAGCGCTCGCCGTTGAACTTCTGCATCTGCATCTGTTCGATCGGATAGAAGTCCTTGTCGCTGGTATTGATCGTGATGCCGGGCAGCAGCATTGGCTGCGACAGGCTCTTCAGGCTGGCGGCCTGCTTCATCACGTTCTCGCGCGTGAGGTTGTCGCCGCACTTCTTGAGTACCTCGTGCAGCGTCTGCGCCACCGAGAAGCCATAGACCGTAAAGCTCGAAGCCTTGTCGCCGTCCGGGTAGTACTTGTCCATGAAGGCAAGCCATTCCTTCTTGCCGGCGTCGTTGTCCCAGGTCGGATCGGTCGGATCCTTCAGGTAGCCGGTCGAGAGCACATCCTTCGATGCCTCGAGTCCCGCGGGCTTGAGCACCGAGCCAACCGAGTTCGACACGTTGTTGAGGAGATGCACCGGCTTCCAGCCGATTTCCGCTGCTTTCTTGATCGCCTGCGCGGCGAACTTCGGCGTGGTCACGTTGAAGAACACGTCCGCGCCCGAACCCTTGAGCGAGACGATCTGCGAGTCGACAGTCGGGTCCGCCGGCTCATAGGGCAGCTCGGAGACGATCATGGTCTTGGCCTTGTCACCGAGACCGTCCTTGAGACCCTTCACGTAGTCTTTGCCGTAATCGTCGTTCTGGAACAGGATCGCGATCTTGGCATTCGGGTGGGTCTTCATGATGTACTTGGCGTAGATCTGGCCTTCGGCCTGATAGGTCGGCTGCCAGCCCATCGTCCAGGGGAAGTTCTTCGGGTCGCCCCACTTGGTGGCGCCGGTCGCGACGAACAGCTGCGGCACCTTCTTGGAGTTCATGTATTTCTGGATCGCCGTGTTGGATGGCGTACCGAGCGGCTGGAACACGAGCAGCACTTCGTCGCTCTCGACCAGCTTGCGCACCTGCTCCACGGCCTTCGGCGGTGAGTAGCCGTCGTCGTAGGAGATGAAATTCACCTTGCGGCCATTGATGCCGCCTTCGGCGTTCACCTTCTTGAAGTAGGCGTCGATCGTCTTGCCGATCGTGCCGTAGGCTGAAGCCGGGCCGCTGTACGGATTGGTGTTGCCGATCTTGATTTCGGTGTCGCTTGCGCCCGTATCGTACTTCTTCTGCGCCAGCGCAGGACCGGCGACCGCGACGACACCCGCCGCGATCGTAGCCAAAAGTATTCGTTTATTCAGTTGCATTTTCTTCCTCCAGTGATGGCCGCTCGCGCGGCGATTGACGCAATCAGTAGCATTTTCTCAGCTTCCAATCTCCCCACTCATGATCGGACCGAACAATTCCCAGTTCTCCCCATTGAAACGCCGCATCTGCAGCTCCTCGAGCGGGAAATAGTCCGTGGGAGACGTGTTGACCTTGATGCCGTCGAGCAGCATGTCGATCTCGAAATCTTTCAGATTGGCGGCCTGCCGCATCACGTTTTCGCGGGTAAGGTTATCGCCGCACTGTTTGAGCACTTGCACCATCGTTTTGGCGGTGATGTAGGCGGTCACGTTGCCGGTGTCGGCCTTGTTTCCTTCGGGGAAATACTTGTCCATGAAGGCGGTCCAGTTTTTCAACCCCGGATCGCCTTTCAGGCCCGGGTCGCTCGGATCCTTCTGATAGGCGGTCGAGAGGATGCCCTTGGCGTTCTCGAAGCCGGCGGGCTTGATCACCGAACCGATCGAACTCGAGACATTGTTGAGGAGGTGAATCGGCTTCCAGCCGAGCTCGGCGACCTTCTTGATCGCCTGCGCGGCGAACTTCGGCGTCGCAATATTGACGAAGATATCGGCGCCCGAAGCCTTCAGCGCGACCACCTGCGAGTCGACGGTCGGATCGCCGGTCTCATACGGCATCTCGGCGATGATCATTGTGGTCTTGTTGCCGAGGCCATCCTTGAGACCCTTCAGGACGTCCTTGCCGTAATCGTCGTTCTGGAACAGTACCGCGATCTTGCCAGCCGGATGGTGCTGCAGAACGTATTTGGCATAGATGCGCCCTTCGCTCTGGTAGTTGGGCTGGAAGCCCATGGTCCAGGGGAAATTCTTCGGATCGCCCCATTTGGTCGCACCGGTCGCAACGAAGAGCTGGGGCACCTTCTTGGCGTTCATGTACTTCTGGATCGCTGAATTCGGCGCCGTGCCGAGCGACTGGTAGATCAGCAGCACCTCGTCGCCCTCGACCAGTTTGCGCGCCTGCTCGACCGTCTTCGGCGGCGAATAGGCGTCGTCGTAGCTGATGAACGTGATCTTGCGGCCGTTGATACCGCCCTGCTCGTTGATCATGCGGAAGTAGGCGGCTTCCGCCCGCCCGATTGTGCCGTAGGCCGAGGCCGGGCCCGAATACGGCATAATGTTGCCGATCTTGATCTCGCTGTCGCTTGCGCCCGGATCGTATTTCTTCTGCGCGAGCGCGGGGCTTGCAACCGCGCACGCTCCTGCCGCGATGGAGACCAACACCGCACGTCTGTTCACACGCATTGCCGCCTCCTTGCCGTTTCTCCTGTTTCCTCGATCACATACTTCCGATCTCGCCGTTCAGGATCGGGCCGAACGGCTTGAAGGTCTCGCCCTCGAATTTCCCCATCTGCATCTGCTCGATCGGGTAGAAATCCGTCGGGCTGGTGTTGATCTTGATGCCGGGCAGCGCCATGCCGGTTTCGAAGTCCTTCAGGCTGGCTGCCTGACGCATAATGTTCTCGCGCGTGAGATTGTCCCCGCACTGCTGCAGCACCTGCACCATCGTGCGCGCGATGCTGTAGCCGTAGACCGGGAAGCTCGAGGTCTTGTCGCCGTCCGGATAGTATTTGTCCATGAAGGCGAACCATTCCTTCACGCCGGGATCGTCCTTCCACTGCGGATCGGTAGGATCCTTGCCATACAGCGAGGTGAGGATGCCCTGCGCATTCTCGATCCCGGCGGGGCGGATCACCGCCCCGACCGACGCCGATACGCTGTTGAGCAGGTGCACGGGCTTCCAGCCGATCTCAGCCGCCTTCTTGATCGCCTGCGCGGCGAACTTCGGGGTGGTCACGTTGTAGAAGATGTCGGCGCCGGAGGCCTTCAGGCTGACGATTTGCGAGTCGACGGTCGGATCGGTCGGCTCATAAGGCAGCTCAGTGACGATCATCGTCTTCGCCTTGTCGCCAAGCCCATCCTTCAGGCCCTTGAGATAGTCCTTCCCGTAGTCGTCATTCTGGAAGAGGACGCCGATCTTGCCGTTCGGGTGGGTCTTCAGGACGTGTTGCGCGAAGATGCGGCCTTCGCTCTGGTAGTTCGGCTGCCAGCCCATCGTCCATGGGAAGTTCTTCGGGTCGCCGAACTTGGTCGCGCCGGTCGCCACAAACAGTTGCGGCACCTTCTTGGAATTCATGTACTTCTGAATCGCGGTGTTGTGGGCGGTGCCGAGGCTGTTGAGGATCAGCAGCACGTCGTCGTTCTCCACGAGGCGCCGCGCCTGCTCCACCGTCTTGGGCGGCGCGTAGCCGTCATCGTAGGTGATGAACGTGATCTTGCGGCCGTTGAGGCCGCCCTCGGCGTTGACCTTGTTGAAATAGGCGGCAAGCGCCTTGCCGATGGTGCCATAGGCCGAAGCGGGGCCTGAGTAAGGCATGATGTTGCCGATGCGGATCTCGGTATCGCTCGCGCCGGTGTCGTATTTCTTCTGCGCGGCGGCGGGCGAAGCGAGACACAGCGCGGCGCAGGCAATCAGCAGATGCTTCAGACGCATGGCGTCCTCCGAGCTAGCAGCGTTTCATCAGCTTGGCGGTGATCAAGCGCATCAGACCGGCGAATCCGGTCGGCATCAGGTAAATGACCAGCAGCAGGATCACGCCGTAGACGGCGCCCGCCAGGCCCTTCGAGACCGACTCGGCAACGTTGGGAACGAACAGAACGAACAGCCCGCCGATCAGGGTGCCTGGAATCGACGCCACGCCGCCGACCACAAGGCCGACGAACAGCGCGACCGCGAGCACGAAGGTGAAGCTGTCGGGCGCGACGAACGCGATGGCGATCGCACCAAGCGCGCCCGCGACTCCGGTGTAGAGCGCGCTCACCCCGAAGGTCAGCGACTTGTAGAGCGAAACATTGATGCCCATCGCGCTCGCCGCCACCGGATGGTCGCGGATCGCGATCAGGGCGCGGCCGGTGCGGCTGTTCACCAGATTGACGGCGCAGACATACATGATGATCGTCACCACGACGGTCAGCATATAAAGCCACTGGTCCGAATTGAGCGGCAGACCGAACGGCGCATCCGGCTTGATAATAACGATGCCTTGCACGCCGCCGGTCCAGTGCTCGACCACGGTGGACTTCAGCGCCTGCGGGATCGCAATCGCGAGCGCAAAGGTCGCAAGCGCCAGATAGATGCCTTCAAGCCGCAGCGCCGGCAGCCCGAACAGGAAACCAAACACGAAGCAGACGATTGCGGCGGCCGGAATCGTCCACACGTAACTGATCCCGAGGTTCTCCATCATGATCGCGGCGGTGTAGGCACCGATCGCGTAAAACGCCGAGTGGCCGAGCGAGAACTGGCCGTTGAAGCCGGTGAGGAGATTCAGGCCGAGGATCGCGATCGCGTAGATGATCGCGAGCGTGATCTGGAAGATGTAGAAATTCTTGAGCACGAACGGGATGACGGCGGCGATGATGAGCCCGGCTCCCAGCAGGATCACGCGCCATTGCGCGAGGGTCAGCCCGGCGACGGCATAGACCGGCGGTTCGCGTGTCTCGGGGCGCAGCAGCATCGGCTACACCCTCGTCACGACCGGACGGCCGAACAGGCCGCTCGGCTTCACGCACAGCACCGCCACGATGATGCAGAGCGCGATGGAGAGCTTCATCTCGCGCCCGACCACCGGAATGTAGGTGCCGGCGAGGTTTTCGATCACGCCGACCGAAAACCCGCCGAGCACCGCACCGCCGGGGCTGGTCAGCCCCCCAACCACCGCGCCGGCGAAACCATAGAGCAGAATGCTCAGCATCATGTTGGGCTCGAGGAACACGACCGGCGCGATCAGCATGCCGGCCACCGAACCGATTGCTGCCGCCATGCCCCAGCCGAGCGCATTCATCCAGCCGACGCTGATGCCGGCAAGCTGCGCGGACTCAGGGTTTGCCGCGGCCGCCCGCATCGCAAGGCCGATGCGGGTGTGGCGGAAGAACAGATACAGCAGCACCAGCAGCAGCACCGTCACGGCGATCATGCCGGCATCGTGCTTGTTGATCAGGTTCTGCCCCATGAACTGCCCCGAGCCGAACGGGCTTGCGAAGTTCTTGATGGTCCAGTCCCAGATGAAGCCTGCGGTGCTGTTTAAGATCGACAGCAGCGCAATGAACGCCACGACGTGGCTCAGGATATGTGCGCCATGCAGCGGTTTCAGCACGATGCGTTCGATCAGCACGCCGGCCGCGAACGAGATCACGATGGTGGCACCGAAGGCGAGCCAGTAGGGCAATCCCCACTGGATCAATTGCCAAGCGATGAAGGTCGAAAACATCGCCATCTCGCCTTGCGCGAAATTCAGATGATCGATCGCCTGGTAGATCATCACCACGGCGAGCGCCATGCAGGCATAGATGCCGCCGGTCGCGAGCCCCGCCAGAACCTGATGCAGAAACAGTTCCATGTTCGCTCTCAGTACCCGAGATAGGCCTTGCGGATGTTTTCGTCGTCGCGGAGCTTTTGCGCCGGCCCTTCCATCACCAGCCGCCCGGTCTCGATCAGGTAGGCGTGGTCGGCAAGATCGAGCGCCAGCGCCGCGTTCTGCTCGACCAGCAGCATGCTGACCTTCTCGGTCTTGTTCAGCGTGCGCAGGATGCCGAACAGCTCCTCGACGATCAGCGGCGCCAGCCCGAACGACGGCTCATCGAGCAGCATCAGGCGCGGGCGCAGCATCATGGCGCGGCCGACCGCGAGCATCTGCTGCTCGCCGCCCGAGAGCGTGCCGGCCTGCTGACTGTGGCGCTCCTTCAGGCGCGGGAAGTAGCCGTAGACGCGCTCGATGTCGGCCGCGATCTCGGCGCGTCCCCAGCGGGTCATGGCGCCGATCTGGAGATTCTCCTCGACGGTCTGGCGCGAGAAGGTGCCGCGCCCTTGCGGCACATGCGCGATGCCGAGCCGCACGATGTCTTCGGTAGCGCGCCCGCCGATCGACTTGCCGTCGTAGCGGATTTCGCCGGAGGTGCGGCACATGCCGGACAATGAGCGCAGCGTCGTGGTCTTGCCCGCCCCGTTCGCGCCGAGCAGCGTGGTGATGCCGCCATCCTCGACCTCGAGCCCGAACCCGAACAGGACCTGCGTCGGCCCGTAGAAGGCGCAGAGCTCGCGCGCTTCGAGAAGCTTGCTCATTTCTTCGTGGTCCCGAGATAGGCGCGGATCACGTCCTCGTCGTTCTGCACTTGCGCGGGCGTGCCCTCGGCGATCTTCCTGCCGAAGTCGAGCGCCACCACCTTGTCGCAGATCGACATCACCATGCTCATGTGATGCTCGACCAGCAGGATAGTGATCCGCCGCTCGTCGCGGATGCGCTTGATCAGCGTGCCGAGGCCGTTGATCTCGGTGTGATTGAGGCCGCCGGCCGGCTCGTCAAGCAGCAACAGCGTCGGCCGCGCGGCGAGCGCGCGCGCAAGCTCGACCCGCTTCTGGATGCCGAACGGCAGGTCCGCGACGCGCCGGTGCGCCACGTCGGTGAGCTCGAGAAATTCGATCAGCTCCCAGGCGATGTCGGCGAGCGTCTGCTCCTCGCGCCGGGTCCACGGGAGTTTCAGCGCATTGCTCATGAAGTCGGTGCGGCCGAGCGGATGGCTGCCGACGCGCACATTGTCGAGCACCGACATGGTGCGGAACAGCGCGAGATTCTGGAAGGTGCGGCCGATGCCGATATCGGCGATGCGGTGCGGCGGCCGGTCGAGGATCGAGCGGCCCTCGAACACGATGTCGCCCGACACCGGCGTGTAGAGACGCGAGAAGCAGTTGAACAGCGTGGTCTTGCCGGCACCGTTCGGGCCGATCAGCCCGAGCAGTTGATGCTCGGCGATCGTGAACGAGACCTTGTCGAGCGCCACGATGCCGCCGAAGCGCACCGAAACATCGCGCACCTCGATCAGCGACGCGTTCGCAACGGCGACACGCGGCTTGTCCATGACAGCTTGCACCGACATGGTGCGGGTCAGACGGGCAGCGTTAGACTATGGAGACCGGGCGGGATTGTGTTGCTGCAAACCATGACGTTCCCTCTTGATCTCCGGCGGCCTATTAGCGGCCGCTCAAGGCGACTTCGACGTTGCGGACCATATTGACGAGACGCGGCCCGATATCGTTTTCCAACTTGTCGCGCGTGAAATGAAACGCCGGTGCGCCGCAATTGAATGCGAACACGCCGTCCGGCGAACGCAACGGCACACCGACCGCGTTGATGTCGCGCTCCCAGTCGCCGACCGAGAGCGTAAAGCCGCGCGCCTCGAAGTCGCGGATGGCGCGCTCGATCGAAGCCTTCACCTTCGGCCAATTCTTGCCTTCCTGCCGCTTGATGTAGCCGAGCAGCCAGGTGCGCTCGCTCTCGGGCATGCCGACGATGATAGCGCGGCCCATCGCGGTGTTGGCGATCGGAATGCGCGAGCCCTGCATCAGGCGCAGCATCGCGCCGTGCTTTGAACGCGCGAGCTCCAGATAGATGAGGTCGAGCCGGTCGCGCGTGCCGAGCGCAACGACGGCACCGGCGTAGTCCGCCACCTCCTGCATGTGGGTGCGGGCGAGCTGGCGGATGCGGATGTTGGCGAGCGCCGTGTAGCCGAGCGCGAGTGCCGCGGGCGCCAACTGGTACTTGGCGAGCCGCTCGACGTGGCTGAGATAGCCGAGCTTGGTCAGCGTGTAGGTGAGGCGCGACACCGTCGGCTTCGGTAGCCCGGTGCGCTCCGCGATCTCGCCATTGCCGAGCAGCCCCTCGGTCGGCGTGAACACGCGCAGCACCTCAAGGCCGCGCGCCAAGGCGGTGATGAACTTGCGATCGCCATGAACGGCGGCGCGCGCGCCATGCGCGGGCGCAACGTCCCATGACTCGTGACCGACTTCGAGGGTCAACCGTCCCGCTCCCAAGCGCCGCGAAGGCGCGTTGCGCATCTTGGCGTGCGCATTTGACAAGCCAGACCACCACACCCTAGCGTCGGGGTCAACGTGCAGAACGTCATTCCGCATCGCGGAATTTAGATTTGCGTGAAAGTCAGCGCGCAGATCGGAAGCTTGCTATAGATAAGGAAAATCTCAGGGACAGGCGCTCGTGGATAATCCAGTCAGCATGCGTCGCGACGGCAACGTCGCCATCATCACCATCGACAACCCGCCCGTGAATGCGCTGCGCCATGGCGTGCGCGCCGGCCTGCTCGAATGCTTCAAAGAGGCGCGTGACGACGCGAGCGTCGAGGCGATTGTCGTGACCGGCGCGGGCCGCACTTTCGTGGCCGGCGCCGACATCACGGAATTCGGCAAGCCGTCGCAGCCCCCCGGCCTGATGGACGTGATCTCGCTGATCGACGACATCAAGAAGCCGACGATCGCGGCGGTGCACGGCACGCCGCTCGGCGGAGGGCTCGAGCTCACCATGGGCTGCCACTTCCGCGTCGCCGCAGCGAGCACGCGGCTCGGCCTGCCCGAAATCAAGCTCGGGCTCATTCCGGGCGCGGGTGGAACGCAGCGGCTGCCGCGGCTCGTCGGCATCGAGAAGGCGCTGCCGATGATCCTGTCGGGCGATCCGATCCCCGCCAAGGAGGCAATGGCGGCGGGGCTGGTCGATGAAATCATTGAGGGCGACCTGGTCGCCGGAGCGGTCAAATTCGCCCGCAGCGTGCTGGCTGCGAAGCGCCCGCTTCAGCGCGTGAAGGATCGCGAGGACAAGCTCGAAGAGGTGCGCGCCAATCCGGCGAAGTTCGACGAGATCGTCGCGCAGCATGCGAAGAAAACGCGCGGCCTGCACGCGCCGGCTGCGGCGATCGAGGCGATCCGCATGACGCTCGATACGCCGATCGACGAGGCCCAGAAGAAGGAGCGCGAGCTGTTCATGAAGCTGGTCGTCGGCGACCAGTCGAAGGCGCAGCGCCACATCTTCTTTGCCGAGCGCGAAGCCAACAAGGTGCCGGGCATCGGCAAGGATACCCAGCCGCGCGAGATCAAGAGGGCGGCGGTCATCGGCGCCGGCACCATGGGCGGCGGCATCTCGATGAACTTCACCAATGTCGGCATCCCGGTGACGATCATCGAGAACGACGAGGCTGCGCTCAAGCGCGGGATGGCGACGATCGAGAAGAATTATCAGATGTCGGTGCAGCGCGGCTCGCTCAAGCCCGAGGACGTGGCCAAGCGCATGGCGCTGTTCACGCCGACCACCGACCTCAATGCCATCAAGGACGCCGACATCGTGATCGAGGCTGTGTTCGAGAACATGCCGATCAAGAAGGAGCTGTTCGCCAAGCTCGACAAGATCGCCAAGAAGGGCGCGGTGCTGGCGACCAATACCTCCTATCTCAACGTCGACGAGATCGCGAGCGTGACGAGCCGCGTCCCCGACGTGCTCGGCATGCATTTCTTCTCGCCCGCGAACGTGATGAAGCTGCTCGAAATCGTGCGCGGCAAGGATACGGCGCCGGACGTGCTCGCGACCGCGATGGCGGTCGGCAAGGCGATCCGCAAGGTGCCGGTGGTGGTTGGCGTGTGCCACGGCTTCGTCGGCAATCGCATGCTGTCCGCGCGAGGTATTGAGGCAGAGAAACTCCTGCTCGAAGGCGCGCTGCCGCAGGACGTGGACGGCACGCTCACCGAGTTCGGCTTCCCAATGGGCCCGTTCGCGATGAGCGACCTCGCCGGCATCGACGTCGGCTGGCGCTCGCGCAAGGAGCGCGGCGTGCGCGCCGAGATCGCGGACTCGCTCGCCGAGCAGGGCCGCTTCGGCCAGAAGACCGGCAAGGGTTTCTATCTCTACGAGGGCCGCTCGCCGCGCCCCGATCCGGAGGTCGAGAAGCTGATCGTCGACGCGTCGGTACGGCTTGGCGTGAAGCGCCGCAATGTCTCGAAGGAAGAGATCATCGAGCGGCTGATCTATCCGATGGTCAACGAAGGCGCGCGCATCCTCGAAGAGGGCATCGCGACGCGCTCGGGCGACATCGATGTGGTCTGGCTCTACGGCTATGGCTTCCCGGCCTGGCGCGGCGGCCCGATGCACTGGGCCGACACTGTGGGCCTGACGAAGATCCGCGACCGGCTGCGCCAGCTTGCCAAGGACTCAGGCGACAAGCGCCACGAGCCGGCCGCGCTGCTCAACAAGCTTGCCGACGAAGGCGGCACCTTCGCCGGCTACGGCACGGCGAAGGCCGCATAGGATTGCACATGCTCGCTCTTTCCCGCGCAAGCGGGAATCCAGAGCCGAGAAATGAGAAAGAACTGGGTCCCCGCTTTCGCGGGGACGAGCGGAAACGAAAGTCAGGGAGCGACTTATGTCCGAAGCCGTCATCGTATCCACCGCCCGCACACCGATCGGCAAGGCGTTCCGCGGCGCGTTCAACATGACGCATGGCGCGACGCTCGGCGGCCATGTGGTGAAGCATGCGGTCGAGCGCGCCGGGATCGATCCGGGGCAGGTCGAGGATGTGATGCTCGGCTGCGCGACGCCCGAGAAGGCGACCGGCTCGAACATCGCGCGCCTCTCGGCAATCCGCGCCGGCATGCCCGTGACGGTCTCGGGCGTGACGGTGAACCGCTTCTGCTCCTCCGGCCTGCAGACCATCGCGATGGCGGCGCAGCGCATCATCGCGGGCGAGGCCGACTGCATCGTGGCGGGCGGGCTCGAGAGCATCAGCCTGACACAGGAGGGCGGCCGCCAGCCGCCGGTCACCGAGGAATGGCTGCTGTCGCACAAGCCGGAAGTCTGGATGCCGATGATCGAGACCGCCGACATCGTGGCGGCCCGCTACGGCGTCAGCCGCGAGGCGCAGGACGAGTATTCGCTGGAGAGCCAGCGCCGTACTGCGTCCGGCCAGCAGGCCGGCAAGTTCAAGGACGAGATCGTGCCGCTCGCGACGAAGAAGAAAGTGGTCGACAAGAACACCAAGGCGGAGAGCATCGAGGACACGCTGCTCAAGAGCGACGAAGGCAACCGGCCCGACACCAATCTCGAAGGCCTCGCCTCGCTCAAGCCGGTGCGCGATGGCGGCTTCATCACCGCCGGCAATGCGAGCCAGCTTTCCGACGGCGCGTCCGCCTGCGTGGTGATGAGCGCCCGGATGGCGGAGAAGAAAGGGCTCACCCCGCTCGGTACGTTCCGTGGCTTTGCGGTCGCGGGCTGCGAGCCGGACGAGATGGGCATCGGCCCGGTGTTCGCGGTGCCGAAACTGCTGGAACGGCAGGGCCTGTCGATAGACGACATCGACCTGTGGGAGCTGAACGAGGCGTTCGCATCCCAAGTGCTCTATAGCCGCGACCGGCTCGGCATCCCGCAGGAGATCCTGAACGTGAACGGCGGCTCGATCTCGATCGGGCATCCGTTCGGCATGAGCGGCGCGCGCATGACCGGTCACATCCTGATCGAGGGCAAGCGGCGCGGCGCGAAGAACGCGGTCGTCACGATGTGCATCGGCGGCGGCATGGGCGCCGCAGGGTTGTTTGAGATTCATTGACGCTGGTCATCCCGGGGCCGCGCGCAGCGCGGAGCCCGGGATCCATAACCACGAAACGACGAATGACATGACGCCAGTGCCAAATCGATAGGACTGGGGTTATGGATTCCGGGCTCGCGACTTCGTCGCGCCCCGGAATGACAAGTGAGAGACAGGAGCCAGACATGGACCTTCGCTTCACACCGGAAGAAAACACGTTCCGCCAGGAAGTGCGCTCCTTCATCAAGGAGAACTTGCCGGATCACATCCGCAAGAAGGCCGCGGAGGGCATCCGCTACGTCAAGGAAGACATCGTCACCTGGCAGCGCATTCTCAACAAGAAGGGCTGGGCGGTGCCGCACTGGCCGAAGGAATGGGGCGGCACAGGCTGGAGCCCGGTGCAACTCTACATCTTCAAGGAGGAGATACAGCAGGCCCCGGCGCCCGAGCCGCTGCCCTTCGGCACCATGATGGTCGGGCCGGTGATCATCGCCTTCGGCCGCGACGACCAGAAGCAGAAGTACCTACCGCGCATCCGCAATCTCGACGACTGGTGGTGCCAGGGCTTCTCCGAGCCCGGCGCAGGCTCCGATCTCGCCTCGCTCAAGACGAGCGCGAAGCGCGATGGCGATCACTACATCATCAATGGCCAGAAGACCTGGACCACGTCCGCGCAGTACGCGGACTGGATCTTCGTGCTTTGCCGCACTGATACTTCGGCGAAGAAGCAGGAGGGCATCACCTTCATCCTCGCCGACATGAAGACACCCGGCATCACGGTGCGGCCGATTCAGACCATCGACGGCAGCCACGAGGTCAACGAGGTGTTCTTCGACGACGTGAAGGTGCCGGTCGAGAACCGCATCTACGAGGAGAACAAGGGCTGGGACTGCGCGAAATTCCTGCTTGGCAACGAGAGAAGCGGCATCGCGCGGGTCGGCGCCTCGAAGGCGCAGGTGCGGCGCTTGAGGGAGATCGCCTCGTTTGAGCGGATCGGCGACAAGCCGCTGATCGAGGATGAGCGCTTCGCGACGAAGATCGCCGCGATCGAGGTGGAGCTCCAAGCGCTGGAGATGACCCAGCTGCGCGTGGTGGCAAACGAGCGCAATCGCGGGCGCAGCAACAAGCCGGATCCCGCCTCCTCGATCCTCAAGATCAAGGGCTCGGAGATCCAGCAGAACATCTCGGAGCTGCTGATGGAGGCGATCGGCCCCTACGCGCTGCCCGATCAGTTCCGCCACGACGACCGCTGGAACGAGCCGCCGATCGGCCCGGACTACGCACCGCCGCTCGCGCCGCAGTACTTCAACTGGCGCAAGATCTCGATCTACGGCGGCTCGAACGAGATCCAGAAGAACATCATCGCGAAGGCGATATTGGGGCTTTGACACCACAGCCAGCCAAAAGCGTCATGGCCGGGCATGGCCCGCGAAGACGGGCGTAAACGCCCTGTCGCCCGGCCATCCACGTCTTGGCTGTATGAGAAGAAAGACGTGGATGCCCGGCACAAGGCCGGGCATGACGGAGTAAGTAGATGGACTTCGAACTTTCCGAAGAGCAGCGCCTGCTGAAGGACTCGGTCGAGCGGCTGTGCACGCAGCGTTACGAATTCGAGACGCGCAAGAAATACATGAAGGAGGCCGAGGGCTGGAGCCGCGACATGTGGCGCCAGTACGTCGATCTCGGGCTCACCGCGCTCCCCTTCGCGGAGGAGCACGGCGGCGTCGGCGGCGGGCCGGTCGAGACCATGATCGTGATGGAAGCCTTCGGCCGCGCGCTTGCGCTCGAGCCCTACTTCGCCACCGTCGTGATGGGCGGAGGCTTCCTGCGGCGCGGCGCGAGCGATGCGGTGAAGGGCGAGGTACTGCCGAAGGTCGCGGCCGGTGAGACGCTGCTCTCGTTCGCGCATATCGAGCGGCAGGCGCGCTACGACCTCGCGGATGTCGCGGCGACCGCCAAGAAGGACGGCGCGGGCTACGTGCTCAACGGCGAGAAAAGCTTGGCCGTGCACGGCGACGTGGCCGACAGGCTGATCGTGTCGGCGCGCGTCTCCGGCGAGCAGCGCGCCAAGAACGGCATCGGCCTGTTCCTGGTCGACGCGAAAGCGAACGGCGTCTCACGGCGCGGCTATCCGACGATGGACGGCCTGCGCGCCGCTGAAGTCTCGCTCTCGAATGTCAAAGTCGATGCCGGCGCCGTCATCGGCGAGCCCGGCAACGCCTATCCGCTGATCGAGCAGGTCGTGGATTCAGGCATCGCGGCGTTGGCCGCCGAGGCGGTCGGCGCGATGGGTGCGATGCACGAGCTCACCGTCGATTATCTCAAGCAGCGCAAGCAGTTCGGCGTTCCGATCGGCAACTTCCAGGTGCTGCAGCACCGCGCCGGCGAGATGCTGATCGCACTCGAGCAGGCCCGCTCGATGGCGATGCTCGCCACTATGATGAGCGAGGACGAGAACGCCACAGAGCGGCGCAAGTCGATTTCCGCCGCCAAGGTTCAGATCGGACGCTCCGCGAAGATCGTCGGCGAGGGCGCGATCCAGCTGCACGGCGGTATCGGCATGACCATGGAGTACAAGGTCGGCCACTACTTCAAGCGCGCCACCATGATCGACAAGACCTTCGGCGACGCCGACCACCACCTCGCCGCGCTCGCCCGCATAGGCGGGGTCATCGGCAAAGCGTAATCAGGAGAAGAGAATGGTCATTCCGGTACTGCCGCCACCAAGCCAGAAGGCGATCGAGCTTGGCGAGAAGGTGAAAGCCTTCCTCGAGGAGCACATCATCCCGGCCGAGCACGCTTATCACGAGCAGCTCGACAAGGGCGCCGACCGCTGGACCTCGCCGCCGATCATGGAGGAGCTGAAGGCCAAAGCGAGGAAGGCCGGCCTGTGGAACATGTTTCTGCCGAAGAAACATTATCCGGATTCGCTCACCAACCTCGAATACGCGAGCATCTGCGAGACCATGGGCCGCTCGCCGATCGGCGGCGAGCCGTTCAACTGCTCGGCGCCCGACACCGGCAACATGGAGACACTGATCCTCTACGGCACGCCGGAACAGAAGAAGCAGTGGCTGGAGCCGCTGATGGACGGGAAGATCCGCTCGGCCTTCGCGATGACCGAGCCGGCGGTCGCCTCCTCGGACGCGACCAACATCCGCTCCTCGATCAAGCGCGACGGCGACCACTACATCATCAACGGCCGCAAATGGTGGACTTCGGGCGCGCCGGACAAGCGCTGCAAGATCTTCATCTTCATGGGGCAGACCGACCCGGATAACGCCGAGAAGCACAGGCGCCAGTCGATGATTTTGGTGCCGGCGGATACGCCCGGCGTGAAGGTGCTGCGCTCGCTCCATGTGTTCGGCTATGACGATGCGCCGCACGGCCACGGCGAAGTAACCTTCGAGAACGTGCGCGTGCTGGCCTCCAATATCCTGCTCGGCGAAGGCCGCGGCTTCGAGATCGCACAGGGGCGCCTCGGGCCCGGCCGCATCCATCACTGCATGCGCACGATTGGACTCGCGGAGCGCACGCTCGAATCGCTCTGCCAGCGCGCAATGTCGCGCACCGCATTCGGCAAGAGCATCGCCGAGCAGGGCGTGACGCGCCAATGGATTGCGGAATCCCGCATGGAGATCGAGCAGTCGCGCCTGCTCACGCTCTATGCCGCGCACATGATGGACACGGTCGGCAACAAAGCGGCGCGGCGCGAGATTGCGATGATCAAGGTGGTGGCGCCGAAGATGGCGCAGAAGCTGGTCGACCGCGCGATTCAGGTGCACGGTGGCGGCGGTGTTTCGCAGGACTTCCACCTCGCCTATGCGTACGCGCGCACGCGCACCATGCGCATTGTGGATGGACCGGACGCGGTGCACGAGGAGGCGGTGGCAAGGCTCGAACTGCGCAAGTACGAGGACCGGAGTCAGAAGAAGTAGTAGTTGTCGTCATGCCCCGCGAAAGCGGGGCACCCAGTAGACACCAACGGTAGAATGATCGATTGGCCTGCGTTTACTGGGTCGCCCGCCTTCGCGGGCGATGACGAAGGAGGGTGCAGGGTTCGTCTCACGTAATCGTCACGCCGCCATCCGCCACGATCACCTGGCCCGTGATGAAGCTCGCCGCCGGCCCGGCTAAGAACGCCGCCACACCGCCGATCTCGTCTGGCATGCCGATGCGGCGCAGCGGCGTGGCCGCGTTGCGGCGCTTGACGCTCTCCTCGTTCTCCCAGAGAGCGCGCGCGAAATCGGTCTTGACCAGCCCCGGCGCGATGCAGTTCACGCGCACGTTCTTCGGGCCCCATTCGGCCGCCAGGCTGCGCCCGAGCGAGAAGTCGGCGGCCTTGGAGATGCCGTAGGCGCCGAGCACCTCCGAGCCGCGGATACCGCCGATCGACGAGACGATGATCACCGAGCCGCCGCCGCGTTCCACGATATGGGGAATGCTGAGATTGCAGAGCCAGAGATTGCTCTTGATGTTCGACGCCATGATCTTGTCGAACTGCTCGTCGGAAATGCCGCCGAGTGGCCCGTAGTACGGATTCACGGCCGCATTGCAGACCAGAATGTCGATCCCGCCGTATTGCTTCACGGTGCCCGCGACCAGCGCCTCCACCTCCGGCTTGCGCGAGATGTTGCAGGGAATGACAGTCGCCTCGCCGCCCTTGCCCTTGATGCCGGCCGCAACCGCCTCGCAAGCGTCGGCCTTGCGGCTCGACACCACCACCTTGGCGCCGAGCAGCGCGCAGTGCTCGGCGATCGAGCGCCCGATGCCGCGGCTCGAGCCGGTGATGATGGCGACCTTGTTGTCGAGGCTGAACGGCGAGGTCATGGCGTACTCCCTTTGCTTTGAGCGAATGATGCATGGCGGGCGGGCTGCGGCAAGGTGAGGAATTCGCGGGGCGGAAGATTATGTCTCGCGTCATTCCGGCCGAGCAAAGCGAGGGCCAGAATCCATAGCCGCGAGTCTGTCCGTATCATGAGGGTGGTAGTTATGGATTCGGGGCTCCGGCGTTGGGCCGGCCCCGGAATGACACCCATGACGCGCGCCCTGCGTTCCGCTAACGTCGACGCGAGGGAAGCCAGGTCAGGGAGAAGACATGCGCAAGTTCTGGATCGTGGCCGCAATCGCGGCTGCATTGGCCGTGCCCGTCTCGGCGCAGGCGCAGAAGCCCGAGACCACCAAGGTTCGCCTCGCGGTCGGTGGCAAGTCGTCGCTCTATTACCTCCCCCTCACCATCACGGAGCGGCTCGGCTACTTCAAGGAGGCGGGCCTCGACGTGGAGATTTCCGACTTCGCCGGCGGCGCGAAGTCGCTGCAGGCGCTGATTGGCGGTTCGGCGGACGTGGTCACCGGCTCGTTCGATCACACCATTCAGATGCAGGCGAAGAGCCAGCAGATCGTCGCAGTGGTGCAGCTCGGCCGCTTCCCCGGCTTCGCGCTGGCGCTGCGCAAGGACAAGGCCGGAAACTATTCGGGCCCGAAGGATCTGAAGGGCATGAAGATCGGCGTCACGGCCCCGGGCTCGTCGACGCACTTCATGGTGCTCTACATGATGGCGCAGGCCGGGCTGAAGCCGGACGCGGCATCGTTCATCGGCACCGGCTCGGGCGGCACGGTGGTTGCGGCCGTGCAGCACGGCGAAGTCGACGGCATTTCGAATGCCGATCCGATGATCACGAAGCTCGACCGCGACGGCGCGATCAAGATCGTGGCCGATACGCGCACGCTCGAAGGCACCACCAAGGTTTATGGGGGCCCCTACCCGGCCGCGGTGCTCTACACGCCGCAATCCTTCGTGGACAAGAACCCGAACACCATCCAGGCACTGGTGAGCGCGTTCGTGCGCGGGCTGAAATGGGTGCAGTCGCACAACGCCGAAGAAATCGCCAGGATGATGCCGGAGGAATACATGCTCGGCGACCGGCCGTTGTTCGTCGAGGCGATCAAGGCGAACCACGACGCTTACTCGCCGGACGGCCGATTCCTGAAGGACGGCCCCGAGACAGCGCTGAAGGTGCTCAAGGCCTTTGATCCGAATGTGCAGAGCGCGACGATCGAT
Organism: Xanthobacteraceae bacterium; assembly: GCA_049698215.1. Taxonomy (GTDB): domain Bacteria; phylum Pseudomonadota; class Alphaproteobacteria; order Rhizobiales; family Xanthobacteraceae; genus PALSA-894. The sequence continues at coordinate 18,501 of JBAVXH010000178.1, forward strand.
CTCGCCAAGACCTACACGACGAAGTTCGTCGACGCGGCGCACGCGGGGCATTGACGCAAGGTGTTATCCCGGGCGACGGCGCGCAGCGCCGGAGACCCGGGACCCATGAATCACGAACCTTTCTCTAATCGCGCCGACAGTGTTTCATGGGTCCCGGCTCTCGCTCTGCTCGGCCGGGATGACAGTTGAGTTCAATCGATGCCTCCTCCCAACGCCTCCGCCATCCGCCTCTGCGTACTGAACGGTGACGGCATCTCGACGGAAATCACGGCCGCAACGCTTAATGTGCTGCGTGCCGCAGCCGGCATCTGGCAGATCGAGTTCGCATTTGAGGATCTGCAGGTCGGGCTTGCTGCGCTTGCGGCGCAAGGCACGACATTCCCGGAGAGCGGGTTCGAAGCCGCCAAGGCGGCAGACGGCATCATCCTCGGCCCGGTCTCGCACAACGACTATCCGTCAGTGGAAAAGGGCGGCATCAATCCGTCCGGTGCGCTGCGCAAGCGGCTCGACCTGTTCGCCAACATCCGGCCTGCGAAGACACGCGCGCAGTTTCCCGCGCGCTTCGGCAAGCCGGCCGACCTCGTCATCGTGCGCGAGAACACCGAAGGCTTCTATGCCGACCGCAACATGTTCCTCGGCGTGGGCGACATCCTGGTGACGCCGGACGTTGCGATTTCGATGCGCAAGATCACGCGTCACGGCTCGACACGTATCGTCGAGGAAGCATTCCGCCTCGCGATGCGGCGGCGGCGCCACGTCACCGCCGTGCACAAAGCGAACGTGCTGCGCGTCTCGGATGGGCTTTTCCTCGAATGCGCGCGTGCGGTCGCGGCACGCTATCCGCAGGTGAAATACGAGGAGCGGATCATCGACGCGATGGCTGCGCTGCTGGTGCGCGACGCGAGCCAATTCGACGTGATCGTCACGACCAACATGTTCGGCGATATTCTCTCCGACGAAGCATCCGAGATCGCCGGCAGCCTCGGTCTGGCCGAGTCGATCAATGCCGGAACCGACCATGCAATGGCGCAAGCGCAGCACGGTTCGGCGCCCGACATCGCGGGTCAGGACAAGGCCAATCCGTCTTCACTGATCGGTTCCGCCGCCATGCTGCTCGCCTGGCTTGGCGAGCGGCGCGACGATGCGCGCCTCACGCAAGCGGCCGCCGGAGTCGAACATGCGCTCGATGCCGCGATCGCCAAACCCGAATGGCGCACCGCCGATCTCGGCGGGCCGCTCGGCACCAAGGCCTTCGGCGAGCAAATTGTTGCGCTTCTCAAAGCTTAATCGAAGGAAACCGTTATTCTTCGATACACCGTACCGGCGTGTAACCATAAACGCACAAACCCGCCTCCGAAGCCGCGTAGCACTCTGATCGCGCCTGCATTTTCCGGATACGCAAAATCCCGTTGAATTTCATCCTCTGAATCGATTCAAAGACAAGCACCGCAGGCGAGGTTTTGTACAGAGGTGGAACCCGAGGATGCGCTATCCGATGCAAGGACAGCGCCATGACGCACGCTCTTTCACGGCTCTTCTCCGCTTGCCAGCTTCTGGCGCGGTTCCCGCGCGATGAACGCGCGAACGTCGCGCCGATTTTCGCGATTGCCGTGATCCCGATCCTCGGGCTGACCGGAACCGCGGTGGACTATAGCAACGCCAATGCGGCGCGCACTGCGTTGCAGGCCGCACTCGATTCCACGGCGTTGACGCTGTCGAAGGAGGCGAACGGGCTGAACCAGACTCAGCTCAACGAGAAGGCCACGCAGTATTTCACCGCCAATATCAGCAACAGCGAAGCCAAGAACATCGTCGTCACGCCGGTTTTCACCACACCGCAGGCGGGAAACTTCGTGCTCAACATTTCGGCGAGCGCAACAGTCGACCTGCGCTTCATGAAGGTGTTCGGTCAGTCATCGTTGCCGATTTCGTCGTCGACCGAAGTCAAGTGGGGCATCAAGCGCCTCGAGCTTGCGCTGGTGCTGGATAACACCGGGTCGATGGCGCAGAGCAGCAAGATGACGCACCTGAAGACCGCCGCGCACAATTTGCTCACGACGCTGAAGAACGCCGCAAAGAAGACCGGGGACGTCAAGGTCGCGATCATCCCGTTCGACGTGACGGTGAAGCCCGGCAATTCCTACAAGGACCAGTTCTGGATTGACTTTAACCAGAACGGCATCTCGAAGAATTCGTGGGAAGGCTGCGTGCAAGACCGCGACCGCAACGCCGGCGGCGTTGCGGTCAACAACAACACCAAGGACACGACGCCGGTCGACAACGACGATCACACCTGGTTCCCTGCGGTGCAGTGCGGCTCGCTGGTCACATTGATGCCGCTGACCGACGTGTTCGAGCAGGCCGGCTTTGACAACCTGAACCTCAAGATCGATGCCATGACGCCGGCCGGGAACACCAATACGACCATCGGGCTAGTGTGGGGATGGCACGCGCTCACGTCGAACTTGCCACTGACCCAGGGTGCCGCGCCCGCGCTGGATCTCGATAAGGTCATCATCATGCTGACCGACGGCGACAACACCCAGGACCGCTGGTCGAACACTCAAACGCAGATCGATGACCGCATGAAGATGGCGTGCGACAACGTGAAGGCCCCGGGCAACAACATCAAGATCTATACGGTGCGCGTGATCAACGGCAATGCGAACTTGCTGCGAGACTGCGCCACCAACCCATCGATGTACTACGACGTGGATCAGGCGAGCGAGCTCAACAGTGTGTTCTCCTCGATCGCGCAGCAGCTCGCGACCCTGCGGATTTCGAAGTGAGCTTCTTCCCCTCGCCCCGCGAAGCGGGGAGAGGGTGGCGAGCGAATGCGAGCCGGGTGAGGGGCTGCTTCCTGATTGAGAGGCCCCGTCACCCGCCCCGCCTCCGGCGGGTCGACCTCTCCCCGCAAGCGGGGAGAGGTGAAAGAGAGTCAGCCCCGCGGCACCGCCCACGGCCGCTCCGCGCGATCCTTCGCGGCGAAGGTGGCGATCCTGTCCTTGTGCTGCGCGGTGAGATCGAGCTCGTCCCAGCCGTTCAAGAGACGCGTCTTGCGCGCCGGATCGATGGTGAACGGCACGACGTAATTTCCCGACTTGATGGTCTGTGCTTCGAGATCGACCTCGGCACGGCCGGTCTGCTCGACCGCGGACAGCAGCTTCTCGATGTCTTCCTCGGACACGATCGCCGCGACGAGCCCGTTGTTCACCGAATTGCCAGCGAAAATGTCGCCGAAGCTGGTCGCGACCACGCAGCGGAAGCCGGCATCAACCAACGCATAAACCGCAGCCTCGCGTGACGAGCCGACGCCGAAGTTCCGGCGCCCGATCAGGATGCTCGCGCCCTTGCGCGCGGGATCATTCATCGGGAAGTCTTGCCGCGGCTTGCCGTTCGCATCGAAGCGCAGGTCATGGAATAGCGTGTGGGCGAGGCCTTCGGCGCGCGAGACCTTCAGGAAGCGCGCCGGGATCACCTGATCGGTGTCCACATTGTCCCGGCGCAGCGCGACCGCGGTGCCGTTGAGCTGCGTAAACTTTTCCATCACGCCCTCCCGGCCAGCATCGGCCGCACGTCGGCAAGGTGGCCGGTGACCGCCGCGGCCGCGACCATCGCGGGCGACATCAGGTGGGTGCGTGCGCCCGGTCCCTGGCGGCCGCGGAAATTGCGGTTCGTCGTCGAGGCGCAGCGCTCGCCGGGCGGCACGATGTCGCCGTTGATGCCGATGCACATTGAGCAGCCGCTTTCGCCCCAGGTGAGCCCCGCCGCCAAGAAGATCTTGTCGAGGCCTTCCTGCTCGGCCTGATGCTTCACCTGCGTGGAGCCGGCCGAGACCAGCCCCGGCACCTTGGCCTTGCGGCCTGAGAGCACAGCCGCGGCGGCGCGCAAATCCTCGATGCGCGCATTGGTGCACGAGCCGATGAACACGCGATCGACCCGGATGTCGGTGAGCTTCTGGCGGGGGACAAGCCCCATGTATTCGAGCGCGCCCTGCATCTGCTTCGCCTTGTCGGGATCGTCGACGGTCGCGGGATCCGGGACCGCGGCATCGATCGGCAACGTGTCTTCGGGGCTGGTGCCCCAGGTCACCACCGGCGCAATGGCAGAAGCATCGAGCGAGACCTCGCGGTCGAATTCCGCGTCGGGATCGCTCGGCAGGCGCCGCCAGACCTCGACTGCGCGATCGAAGTCCGCGCCCTTCGGGGCGAACGGCCGGCCCTTGATGTAGGCGAAGGTCGTCTCGTCCGGCGCCACCATGCCGGTGCGCGCACCGGATTCGATGGCGAGGTTGCACAGCGTGAGGCGCCCTTCCTGGGTGAGCCCGCGGATCGCCCCGCCCGCATATTCGACGCCATGCCCCTGCGCACCGTTGGTGCCGATCTTGGCGATAATCGAGAGCGCGATGTCCTTGGCGCCGATGCCGGGGCCGAGCTTGCCGTCCACGGTCACGCGCATGCGGTTCGGCTTCTTTTGCCAGAACGTTTGCGTCAACAGCACGTGGGAAACTTCCGAAGCGCCGATGCCGATCGCAATCGAGCCGAGCGCGCCGTGCGTCGCGGTGTGGCTGTCGCCGCACACGATGATGAGACCCGGAATGCTGAGGCCCTGCTCGGGGCCCACGACGTGCACGATGCCCTGGCGCGGGTCATTCAGGCCCATGAGCATGATGTCGTGCTTGCCGGTGTTCACCACCAGCTGGTCGACCATGCGTTTCAGCGAGGGGTCATTGAAGGCCCGGTTGGGCGCGGTCGGCACGTAGTGGTCGGCGATCGCAAAGGTCAAATCCGGCCGTGAGACATTCTCACCGCGCGCATCGACCTTGTCGAAGCCCTGGAACGAGCCCTCGTGCACATAGTGCCGGTCGACCCACAGCAGCGACAGGCCGTTCTCGGCTTTGAGAACTTCGTGCTGCGCCCAAATCTTGTCGAACAGCGTTAACGGCTGCGTCATCGGCGTTTCCTTGGCCCTTGTCTGCGGCATTTACCGCGCCCGTCGCATCAAGGTAAAGCCCGCTAACCGTATGGCTGGTCCGCGATTGATCGCTTCCTTCCGCGCGGGCAAACATGGTGCCGCAGCGCAGCGTCAAGTGAGTCCATGAAAGCCATCATCGTCGGCGGGGGCATCGGCGGGCTTGTCACCGCGCTGATGCTGCATGCCCGCGGCATCGATTGCGAGATCCACGAGCAAGCAGATGCCATCCGCGAGCTCGGCGTCGGGATCAACACGCTCCCGCATGCGATCAAGGAGCTCAAAGAGCTGGGGCTGCTGGAACGGCTCGACGCGGTCGCGATCCGCACCTACGAGCTGTTCTACATGAACCGGCTCGGCCAGGAGATCTGGCGCGAGTTGCGCGGCACCGATGCGGGCTTCGAGGTGCCGCAGTTTTCCATCCATCGCGGGAAACTACAGGGCGTGATCTATCAGGCGGCACGCGCGCGGCTTGGCGAAAGCCGTTTCCACTTCGGATCGCGGCTCGGCGCCTTCACGCAGAACGATGCCGGCGTCACCGCGTATTTCTTCGACCGCAACGGCTCGCATCACACCACCGCACGCGGCGACGTGCTGATCGGCGCCGACGGCATCCACTCGTTCGTGCGCGACAAGCTCTATCCGAACGAAGGCCCGCCGGCCTGGAACGGGCTGATGCTGTGGCGCGGCGCGACCGACTGGCCGCAATTCCTCACCGGCCGCTCGATGATGATCGCGGGCGGGCTGGAGGCGAAGTTCGTGCTCTATCCGATCGGCGCCGGCTCTGCGCCCGACCGGCGTCTCACCAACTGGGCGGTGGTTGCGCGCATCGCGGACGGCTCGACGCCGCCGCCGCGCAAGGAGGAATGGTCACATCCCGGCCGCTGGGAGGATCTCGGCCCGCATCTCAAGCGCTTCCGCATCCCCTATTGCGACGTGACGCACCTGATCGAAGCAACGGGCGAATTCTGGGAATACCCAATGTGCGACCGCGATCCGCTGCCGCGCTGGTCGCACGGCCGGGTCACCCTGCTCGGCGATGCTGCGCACCCGATGTATCCGGTCGGCTCGAATGGGGCTTCGCAGGCGATCCTCGACGCGCGCTGCCTCGCCGACTGGCTCGTGCGCGCCGAGCATCCGCTGCACGCGCTCGCCGCCTACGAGGCGGAGCGGCTGCCGCCGACCGCGCAGATCGTGCGCATGAACCGCAAGGGCGGGCCCGAAGGCGTGATCGATGCGGTCGAAGCGCTGGCCCCGGACGGCTTTACCAACATCGACGACGTGATGAATTACGAGCAGCGCATGGCGATCGTGCGCGGCTACGCGAGTACGGCGGGGTTTGCGCGGGAGCAGGTGAACAGGGGAAAGGCCTAGCCACCCTCGTCATGCCCGGCCTTGTGCCGGGCATCCACGTCTTCACTTGGTTGCAGCGAAGCAAGACGTGGATGGCTGGGACAAACCCGGCCACGGATCCCGTGACCCCTACTTCGCCTCGCTCTGCTTGATCCCCGAGCTTTCGACGAGCTTTGCCACCCGAGGCAGATCGCTCGCGAACAGTTTCGCATGCGCCGCCGGCGACATCTCGGCTTCCGGAAACGGCACCGTGCCGAGATCCTTCAGCTTCGCCGCCACGCTCGGCTCGGAGACCGCCTTGCGCAACGCGGCGTTGAGCGCGTCGACGGTTTCCTTCGGCGTGCCCTTCGCCACATAGAGCCCGTGCCACATCGTGTAGCTGACCTCGGGCATGCCGAGCTCGGCGGTGGTGGGCACGTCCTTCAGCTGCTCGAGCCGCTGCGGCGAGGTGACGGCGATGCCGTGCAGCGCGCCGGACTGCACCTGGGTGATCGCGTTGGTGACCTGATCCCAGAGTAGGTCGACCTGGCCGCCGAGGAGATCGGTGATGGCCGGTGCCGAGCCCCGATAGGCGACGACCGTCGGCCTGAAGCCGAGCACATCGCCCATCATCACAGCGCAAAGGTGGCTGTTGGTGCCGATGCCGCCATGCGCGAAGTTCGCTTTCGCGCCCTGCTCCTTGATCCAGGCGACCTGCTCCTTCGGGTTGTTACCCGGAATCGACTTGCGGCCGATCAGCAGCATCGGCGCATTGTTGACGAGACCGACCGGCTCGAAGGCGGCTCGCGTGTCGTAGCGCAGGTTGTTGAACAGGCTCGGCGCCGCCAGCAGCGCGACATGATTGATGAGGATGGTGCTGCCATCGGGCGCCGAACGGGCCACGCGGTCGTTTGCGATCGTGCTGCCGCCGCCAACCTGGTTCTCGATGACGATGGGCCGGCCGAGCGCGCGCGCCATGTGCTCGCTGATGAGCCGCGCTACGGTGTCGGTGCCGCCGCCCGCCGCGTAGGGAACGACGATCGTCACGGCCTTTCCGGCCGGCTGCGCCGCGGCCTGCGATGTGAGGGCAGCGACCAAAAGGCAAGCGCTTGCCAGCACACGTCGGCGATCGATCACGGTGTCCTCCCGTTTCTTCCCTTGAACGCGAGGCTATGCCGCCGCGCCCCGTGGGGCAACGGCGTCATTGTGCTGCACTACGTGCGTGTCCACTCCATCAGCACGTCGGGCTCGCGCTCCTCATTGCGGCTGCCGTCGGTGCGCTCGATCGCGCGAAAACCGCACGCGCGATGGAAGGAGATGGCGGCGGTGTTGCGCTGGAACACCCAGAGCCGCAGCGGCGCGTGCGCGGTCATCGCAAGCGTGAGCAGCGCCTTGCCCAATCCCTGACGGTGGCGCTCGGGGCGAACGTAGAGGTGGTCCACCCAGCCCGTGCGGAACGCGATAAAGGCGTCGATCGCCTCGGCTCGCGCCACGCACACCTCGCATTCGGCAAACACGCGATCGCGGAAGAAGCCGAGGTCCTCGTCCGGGGTGTGCAGGTCGGGCAGATAGGGCAGAGACGCGCGGCGCACGGTCCGGAACAGCCGCGCCACGGCCGCGACGTCGTCCGCTCCCGCTCGCCTGATCGCGTGCAAACCTGCCTTCCTTTCCCGAGCCTGTTTCACCCAACGAAAGCCGCAACCGCGTTTTACCGTCTGGTAACCAAAGTCTCTAACGCGATCTCCATTCAGACCAGGTTACCTCTCGGCTGGGGGACGCCTCGAAATGGACATGCGTGCGACACTAGCGCGTGCGGATGATGATCCGCAGCTGCCGGAAGCGGAGCCTCAGGCTGCCGCGAGAGCAGCTTTGACTCACACGTATCGCCCGCAGCCGCGCAGATGGTGGATGCTTTCGGGCGTCGTGCTGGTCGGCCTAATCGCCTGCGGCTCCGTTGCCGCCATTCTGACCTCACGCGAGCGAGCCCTCACGCTCGCGGAGCGGCAGCTGCAAAACCTTGCGTTCGTTCTGGCGGCGCAGGCAACCACCACATTCGAAATCATCGACCGGGTGCAAACCAGCCTCGTAGAACAAATCGTGGCAGCCGGAATCCATTCGCCGGAAGAGTTCGAGCAGAAGTTTTCGACCTTCGAAACGCACCTGATGCTCAAGGACAAGCATCTTGGCCTACCGTACGTCGGCGCCTTCACGCTGGTGAGCGCAGAGGGAAAGATCTTCAACTTCTCCCGGACCTGGCCGGTCCGCTACATAGACGTGTCCGACCGCACATTTTTTCAGACCCTCAAGGCGGACGAGACCCGAACGTCCTTCATCAGCGAACCCATCCGCAAGAGAGCGACCGGAGCTTGGATCGTCCCGCTTGCCCGCAGCATACGCACGATCGACGGCAAGTTTGCCGGTCTGCTCCTCGCCGCAGTCGACCTTGAGCAGTTCGAAAGAGAGTTTCAGCCCATCGTCCTTGGCGAGCGCGGATCGATTGCTCTCCTGCGCGACGACGGCGTCCTGCTCGCGCGCTATCCGCGGATCGAATCGATTGTCGGACAAACCTTTCACGCCGCGACCGGGTCTCTTGGCGAGCAGCAATCCGGCACCGTGAGACTGGTCGGTGTCATGGACGGCAAGGATCGCATCCTTTCGTCGCGCCGCCTCACGCGCTTTCCATTCATCGTCACGGCCGGCCTGGAGAGCGATGCGGCGCTCGCCGACTGGCGGAAGGAAGCCGCGACCATCACGGCTTTCGCGCTGTTCTCCTGTTGCCTGGTCGCGATCGTCCTGGTGCTGATCGTTCGCCAGTTCTCGCGCCAGGATCGCTGGTCCAAGCAACGCCTGATGATCCAGAAGCAACGGCTCGATACCGCCATCAACAACATGACGCAGGGCTTGCTGCTGTTCGATGCCGCGGAGCGGATCGTTGTTTGCAACCGGCGTTACATCGACATGTACGGTCTGAGCGAGCAGGTGGTGAAGCCCGGATGTAGCCTGCACGCACTGATCACCCATCGCAAGGAAACAGGAAGTTTTGCCGGCGACGTCGACAGCTACCGTGAAGCGCTGCTGCGCGACATCTCACAAGGAAAAGCGACCGAGCTGGTCATCGAAACGACCGATGGAAGAACCGTGCGGATCGTGAACAAGCCGCTCGAAGGCGGCGGATGGGTCGCGACACACGAGGACATCACCGAACGCAAACGCGCCGAGCAGCGGATCGCGCATCTTGCCCATTACGACGTGCTGACTGACCTTCCCAATCGCATGATGTTCCGCGAGAGGCTGGACGAGCAATTGGCTTGGGTTCATCGCGGGGCCAGGCTTGCGGTCCTCTATCTCGATCTCGATAACTTCAAGACGATCAACGATACGCTCGGTCATCCGGTCGGCGATGAGCTGCTCGTGACCCTCGCGGGCCGGCTCCGTAGCTGCGTCCGCGACACCGATCTCGTTGCAAGATTGGGCGGCGACGAGTTCGCCATTATCCAGACCGGCATCACGCAGCCGGCCGATGTCACGACCCTGGTGGCGCGCATTCAAGAGGCCGTCCGGCAGCCTTTGGACTTTGGTGGGCACCACATCATCTCGGATACCAGCATCGGGATCGCGATGGCTCCCGAGGACGGAGACGAGGCCGATCGGCTGCTCAAGCACGCCGACCTCGCTCTCTATGCCGCCAAAGCAAACGGCCGGGCGACCTACCAGTTCTTCGAGCCGCAGATGGACGCCCGCGCCAAGGCGCGGCGCGCCCTCGAATTCGACCTGCGCGAAGCGATCATGTGCGGCGGCTTCGAGCTGCACTACCAGCCGATTGTCGAGCTCGGTCGCCACACAGTGGTCGGCTATGAGGCGCTATTGCGTTGGATGCACCCCACGCGGGGCATGATCTCGCCATCGGAGTTCATTCCGCTCGCGGAAGATACCGGCTTGATCAATCAGCTCGGCGAGTGGGTGTTGACGACAGCCTGCCGCGACGCCGCAGGTTGGCATCACCATCTCAAGGTCGCGGTGAATGTGTCGCCGGTTCAGATCAAGAGCCCAGGACTCGTGTTGAATATCGTGCGGATTCTTGCCGAGTCAGGCCTGCATGCTGGCCGGCTCGAACTCGAGATGACCGAGACGGTTCTTATCCAGGATGACGAGGCGACGCTTTCGGTATTGCACAACTTGCGGGATCTCGGCGTCCGCATCGCGATGGACGACTTCGGCACCGGGTTCTCGTCGTTGAGTTATCTGCACCGCTTCCCCTTCGACAAGATCAAGATCGATCGTTGCTTCATCAAGAACCTGCCGGGCGACGTCGGCTCGGTGGCAACGATCAAGGCGATCATCGGGATCGCAAAAGCACGCAACATCGCGACGACGGCCGAAGGTGTCGAAACCGAGGAACAGAAGAAAGCCTTGCGCAACCTGGGCTGCGATCAAATTCAAGGCTTCCTGATCAGCGCAGCACGGCCGGCGTCAGAAATTGCTTTCGCGTTGACGGGCAGCCTCCCGCGCAAGGCAGCCGGCCGCAACTGAGCCACTGGGTCCCCGCCTTCCTCCCTTGTCATGATCAGCGCGGCGAGAGCCGCTTCGCCGCATTGTGGCCTGGTCCGGCTTGTGCAACTGAATTGGAAAAGGGGGGAATATCATGCGCCAGACGCGACGCCGCCATCTTGTCCAGCTCGGAGCCGGGCTAACGCTGCTCACTTTGCCGCGCGCCGCATCGGCGCAGTCATGGCCCTCCAAGTCGATCCGCGCGATTATTCCGTTCACGGCAGGCTCCACGATCGACATTGTCGGGCGCATCGTGCTCGAGGCTCTGTCGCAGCAACTCGGCCAGTCGATCATTGTGGAAAATCGCGGCGGCGCAGGCGGCACGATCGGCGCCGCAATGGTGGCGCGGGCCGATCCGGACGGATACACCCTCCTCGCGCACTCGTCCGCGCATGTGGTGACGCCAGCGATCTATCCAAACGCGCCCTACGACACGGCGAACGACTTCATTGCGGTCGCGGCGCTCGGCAGCTCGCCCAACATCCTGGTGATCTCGCCCGAGAAGGGCATCAAGACGCTGCCCGACCTGGTCGCGTTGGCCAAACAGAAGGCCGGCGGCATCATTTTCGGAACCGCTGGTGTCGGCTCCTCGACCCATTTCACCACAGAGCGGCTGCGTTTCAGCGCGGGGTTCGACGGCGTACACGTGCCGTTCCGCGGCATGCCGGAGGTGCTGACCGAGGTGATGACCGGGCGCGTCGACTTCTGCTTCTCCACCATCGCGCCGGCACTGCCGCTCATTCGCGAGGGTAAGCTCGTCGCGCTTGCGGTCTCGACTGCGAAGCGTAGCTCGTACCTGCCGGGCGTGCCGACCACGATCGAGCTCGGCTACAAGGATTCCGATTACACCTTCTGGAATGGGCTATTCGCACCAGCGAAGACGCCGCGCGAGATCGTCGAACGGCTGAACCAGGAAGCGCAGAAGGCCGCCAACTTGCCGGCCGTCAGGGAAAAGCTGTCGCAGCAGGGGATCGACCCGATGCCGATCACGCCTGCCGAATTCGATGCGCTGATCCGCAAGGAGATTGCGGAAAGCATCGCGCTGGTGAAGGCGGCGGGCATCAAGGTGAATTGAGGCGCGTCACCGGTAGGCGGGTACGCGCCGCTCCCTCCCTCATCGACAGGTCAGGTCCGAAGCCGTCAATAATTTGCGTAGCCGCACGGCAGGGTTCGGCCGATGCCCTCTTCCGTCACACAGTCGTACTTCGTGCCCGCAACGCCGGATTGGGTGGGCTGGTTGACGGCGGGCGCCACCTGCGAGACGGGAGCCTGGGAAAACGGCGAGGACGCGCAGCCCGCAAGGCTGCCTGCCAGCGCAAAAATCGCAATCAATCTCAACATTTGGGAGCCCAGCGACCGGATATCGCAGTCCTCTAGCACGGCAGGATGATCACGCAATCGACAATCCCGCGATGTACGCTCTTTGCGTACGGTAAGAGGCAAAAAGGTCACGCCTCCGGGGGCGGAAGGAACACCACTTCGTGCTTGGCGGAGAGCGCTACGACGTCGGGCGGGTTCTGCTCCTTCATGCCATGGATCGCCCAGAACAGATCGTAGAGCTTGCGTGTCGGCGTCACCCAGAAGAAGCATTTCACGGGCTGGTCCGACTTGTTGAACAGCCCGTGCGGGATGTTCATCGGCAGGCGGATCAGGTCGCCCGGCGTCGCCACATACTCGCGCCCGTCGATCACCGCATCCATGCGGCCTTCGAACATGTAGATGAACTCATCCTGGGTCGGGTGGATGTGCGGCGGCACGAACGTGCCCGGCGGAAATGTCGCGTGCCACGAGAAGCAGGCTTCGCTGACCGACTTCGGCACATAGGTCTGGCCGAGGATGTTCCAGACGATCCCATCGATGCCGGTGGTCGCCTTGGTGATGCCTGCCATCAACTGCATGAGCGCGTTACTCCGTTAACTCATCTCGCCGCGCATTCAATCAGAAACCACGCCGCGCCGGAACAATCGGCCGCGCACCGGTGGAGCCGACTTCAAGACAGCGTAAACGCCGCCCGGGATGCGAATGCGGGCCGATCATGGCAGTGTATCGGCATGCCGCTTCCGCCAATGACCGAGACGGATGAGATATTGCGTCATGAGGCATTTGATGAGGCCACGAAGAAGCTTGTCTGCGACGCCTTCAACAACGCGTGGCTGTACATGCTCACCCGCGATAACCCGGCGGCCAACACGGCGCGCTATCCGGAGGCCCGCGACCTGCTCGCCCGGCGCATCATCGGCGCCACCCGCATGGGCATGAGAGACCTGGACGCGCTGAGGCAGGAGGGCGTGCGCTATGTACGCGAGACCCTCACCCCGGAGTGGCCCAAAGGCTGATGCGGGCATTCGCCTCAGGCGCAGGCGAATCGTGGGGCTTCACAGGACAGATACTTTAAACTTAAAATATCTGCCGCACCGCTCCGTTGGACGCGGCGAACGGCCGGGCCATACTCGGCTGAGGGACGAAGAAGACTTCCGGAGGACTTAGATGAAGAAACTGATGCTCGTTGCGGCACTTGGCGTCGCCGCCACGCAAGCCGCTGCGCAGGACAAACTCAAGGTCGGCATCCTGACCACGCTTTCGGGCCCGCCTGCGGCGCTCGGCGTACAGCAGCGCAATGGCTTCCAGCTTGCGCTCAAGACGCTGGGCGGCAAGCTTGGCGGGCGTGAGGTCGAACTGGTGGTGCAGGACGACGAGCTCAAACCCGACGTCGCGGTCGGCAAGGCCAAGGCTTTCGTCGAGCGCGACAAGGTCGATTTCGTGGTCGGCCCGATCTTCTCCAACATCCTGATCGCGATGATGAAGCCGGTGACCGACGGCGGCGCGATCCTGATCTCGCCGAATGCCGGGACTTCCAATTTCGCCGGCAAGGAATGCAACGCGAACTTCTTCGTCACCTCGTATCAGAACGACCAGAACCACGAGGTGCTCGGCAAGTACGCGCAGGACAAGGGGATCAAGAAGGCGTTCATCATGGCGCCGAACTACCAGGCGGGCAAAGACTCGCTCGCCGGGTTCAAGCGCTACTTCAAGGGCGAGGTGGTCGACGAGGTCTACGTGCCGCTCAACCAGCTCGACTATTCGGCGGAGCTTTCCAAGATCGCGGCGGCCGCGCCTGAGGCGATCTTCGTGTTCCTGCCGGGCGGCATGGGCGTGAACTTCGTGAAGCAATTCCGGCAGGCGGGCTTGGCCGACAAGGTCGCCTTCCTCTCAGCCTTCACGGTCGACGAGTCGACGTTGCCGGCGCAGCAGGATGCGGCGCTCGGCTTCTTCGGCGGCGCGAACTGGGCGCCGAACCTCGACAATCCGCAGAACAAGGAGTTCGTCGCGGCTTACGAGAAGGAATACAACGCAGTGCCGGGCTCCTACGCGTTCCAGGCCTATGACGCCGCGCTGCTGATCGACTCGGCACTCAAGGCGACCGGCGGCAAGACCGACAACAAGGACGCGCTGCGCGCCGCGCTGAAGAAGGCGGACTTCAAGTCGCTGCGCGGCGCCTTCAAGTTCAACACCAACCACTATCCGGTCCAGGACTTCTATCTGGTGAAGGTGGCCAAGCGCGCCGACGGCAAGTACCAGACCGAGATCGCCCAGAAGGTGTTCGAGAACTATTCGGACCCGCACGCCAAGGATTGCCCGATGAAGTAGGGCGCCACGCGCGCCTCCCTTGCTTTCCCCTCTCCCGCTTGCGGGAGAGGGTGGCGAGGACCGTCAGGTCCGAGCCGGAAGAGGGTCTGAGATCATGATCATCCGCCCCTCTCCCGCCTCGCTTCGCTCGGCACCCTCTCTCCGCTTCGCGGGGCGAGGGGAAAGGGAGCGACATCATTGAGCCTCACCCTCCTCATCGTCCAGACCCTGAACGGCCTGCAGCTCGGAGTGCTGCTGTTTCTCATTGCCGCCGGGCTGACGCTGGTGTTCGGTGTGATGGACTTCATCAACCTGGCGCACGGCGTGCAGTACATGCTCGGCGCCTATCTCGCCGTGATGTTCTATGGCCTCACCGGCAATTTCCTGTTCGCGCTGGTGCTGGCGCTTGGCGCCGCGTTACTGTTCGGGCTCGTCCTCGAGTTCGCGGTCTTCCGCCACCTCTACGATCGCGATCATCTCGATCAGGTGATCGCGACCTTCGGCATCATCCTGTTCCTGAACCAGGGCGTGAAGCTGTTGTGGGGCGCATCGCCCCTGAGCCTGCCGATGCCTGAGGCGCTCTCCGGCTCGGTCGTGCTGATGCCTGGCATCCTCTATCCGGTGTGGCGGCTCGTCATCATCGCATCGGGTCTCGGCGTCGCGCTGCTCCTCTATCTGCTCGTCGGCCACACCCGCGTCGGCATGCTGGTGCGCGCGGGCGCGACCAACGCACCGATGGTGTCGGCGCTCGGCGTCAACATCCGCCGCCTGTTCATGATCGTATTCGGTTTCGGCACCATGCTGGCAGGCTTCGCCGGCATCATGATCGCGCCGATCCTCTCGGTCGAACCTGGCATGGGCGACACAATCCTGATCCTCGCGTTTGTGGTGATCGTGATCGGCGGCATCGGATCGATCCGCGGCGCTTTTATCGCAGCACTGCTGATCGGCCTCGTCGATACGCTCGGCCGCTCGTTCGCGGTCGACATCCTGCGCCTGTTCATGGCGCCCTCGCCCGCGCGCACCGTGGGCCCCGCGATCGCCTCGATGCTGATCTATCTCTTGATGGCCGTGGTGCTCTACCTGCGGCCGGCCGGGCTGTTCCCCGCGAAGGGACGCGCCTGATGGCAGATGTCGCGCTTGCCTCCAACCCAGCGCGGCGGTCGTGGTTCGCCGGCAATGCGCTGCCGATCGTCTTATTCTTGCTCTTCGCCGCGCTGCCCTTTGTCGCGGCGTTCAAGGCCGAGGGCTATGTGCTGAGCCTGGTCACGCGCGTGATGATCTTTGCGATCGCTGCCCTCGCGCTCGATCTACTGATTGGCTACGGCGCGCTGGTCTCGTTCGGGCACGCCGCGTTCATCGGGCTTGGCGCCTACACGGTCGGGATTCTCGGCGCGCACGGGGTCCATGACGCGCTGATCTCGCTGCCGCTCGCACTTGCCGTCTCGGCGCTATTTGCCTGGGCGACCGGCATCGTCTGCCTGCGCACGAAGGGCGTCTATTTCATCATGATCACGCTCGCCTTCGGGCAGATGATCTATTTCACCGCGAGCTCGCTCGCACCCTATGGCGGCGATGATGGGCTCACCATCCGCATGCGCTCGACCTTTGCGGGTTTCCCGATCCTTTCGAACGACCGCGCGCTTTATTATGTCTGCCTCGCCTTCCTGCTCGGCACCTATCTCCTGTGCCGCGCGCTGATCGCCTCACGCTTCGGGCGGGTCTATCGTGGCGCGCGCGAGAATGCGTTGCGGATGAGCACCATCGGCTTCGAGGTCTATCGCTTCCAGCTTGCCATGTACGTCATCGCCGGAATGATCGGAGGCTTGTCGGGCTTCCTGCTCGGCAATGCGACCGACTTCGTCAGCCCGGCCTTTATGTCATGGCAGCGCTCGGGCGAACTGCTCATCATGGTGATCCTCGGCGGCATCGGCACGCTCAACGGTGCCATCATCGGCGCGGCGGCGTTTCTGCTCACCGAGGAGTGGCTGTCGGGCTGGACCGAGCACTGGAAGGTGATCTTCGGCCCCCTGCTGGTGCTGATTGCGGTGTTCGCGCGCGGCGGGCTGATCGGCGTGGCGCAGCGGCTGCGGGGGATGCTCCGTGGCTGATCCAGTGCTGCGCATCGACGGTTTGACCAAGAACTTCGGCGGCCTGCGCGTCACCGACGGCGTGATGCTCGACGTGCTGCCGGGCGAGTTGCACGCGGTCATCGGCCCGAATGGCGCCGGCAAGACCACCTTGATCAACCAGATCTCGGGCCTGCTGGCGCCCGAGGCCGGACGCATCGTCTTTGCCGGCGAGGATATCACTCACCTGCCCCCGCATGCGCGGGCAGCACGCGGGCTTGCCCGCTCGTTCCAGATCACGTCGATCCTGCCGCGTTTCTCAGTACTCGAAAACGTCGCGCTCGCGGTGCAGGCCCGCAGCGGGACGAGCTTCCAGTTCTTCGGCGCGGCTGCCGACGAGAATGAGCTGAATGCGCCCGCGTTCGCGGCTCTCGCGCAGGTCGGGCTCGCCGAGCGCGCCAGTGTCCCGGCCGCCGAGCTGTCGCACGGCGAGAAGCGCGCTCTGGAGCTTGCGATCGCACTTGCGATGGAGCCGAAGCTGTTGCTGCTCGACGAGCCGATGGCGGGCACGGGGCGGGACGAGACCGACCGGCTGGTCGCGGTGCTCCGCTCGCTGAAGGGCCGCTTCCCGATGGTGCTGGTCGAGCACGACATGACAGCCGTGTTCGCACTCGCCGACCGCATTTCGGTGCTGATCTACGGGCGCATCCTCGCGAGCGGCACGCCCGCGCAGGTGCGCGCCGATCCGCAGGTGGTGACCGCGTATCTCGGCGAGGAGATGGAGTGATGCTCGCCGTCGAAAAACTCCAGGCCGGCTATGGCCCCGCGCAGGTGCTGTTCGACGTGAGCTTCGCGGTCGGCGCCGGCGAGGTCGTGACCCTGCTCGGCCGCAACGGCATGGGCAAGACCACCACCATCCGCACCCTGATGGGCCTGCTTGCCGCCCGCGGCGGAGCCGTCGATTTCGAGGGCGAGGCGCTGCTTGGAAGGCCGCCCTACCGGATCGCGCAGCGGGGGCTTGGGCTTGTACCGGAGGGTCGGCAGGTTTTCCCGACGCTCTCGGTTGAGGAAAACCTCGTCGCAACAGCGACGGCGCGCCATGGCGCACACTGGACGCTGCCGCGCGTCTACGAGTTCTTCCCTCGTCTCGCCGAGCGGCGCGCCAACATGGGCAACCAGCTGTCCGGCGGCGAGCAGCAGATGCTGGCGATCGGCCGCGCCCTGATGACAAATCCGAAGCTGCTCATCCTCGACGAGGCGACCGAGGGGCTTGCACCGCTGATCCGCGCGGAGATTTGGGCATGCCTTGCGCGGCTCAAGCGCGAGGGCCAGGCGATCCTGCTGGTCGACAAGCATCTCGATGCCCTCGCCAAGATCGCCGATCGCCATGTGGTGATCGAGAAGGGCCACACTGTCTGGACCGGTACGTCCGCAGAACTCGCGGCAGATGCAAGCATCAAGTCGAAGTATTTGCAGGTCTAACGTCAGAGCGACGCGGACGCCGCAACGCCCGAGCCGGCCGCCCAGTGCTCCGCCTTCACCTGCCGCTCTGCCGCCGCACAGCCAATCTCATAGGCCACTGGAATGCTGTCGGGGTTGTCCATTTCGCGCACGCGGGCGAGCTCCTTGTCGCTGAGCTTCAGGTCCAGATGCTCCCTGAGCCAGTCTACCTCCAGCCGCACGTCATAGCGCAGAAAGCGAAACAACGGACCGGAGGGAAATTGTTCGGCGAGGTCGCCTATCTCGGAGTTCACCCGCCACGGCGTCGGGCTCTCTCCGAGCCACTGCATCAGCGCAAGTACGAGCCCCGACGAGTCATCGATGATCGTTCGCAGCGCATGCAGCGCGATCGTGACGTTCTTCATGCGGCCGAGCGATGCCGCATTAAGTCTGTCGCGATAACCGCCGGTGCCGACCGAAACGATCGTCAGCTTGTCCGCTCCGGTTTCCCAGCAAAGCCCATACGGCTTGAGTCGCGCCATCATGAAAAGCGCGAGCGCTGGATTGTTGTGCGGCGAGACACCGCCGTCGATGAACAGCCCCTTCAACTTCTCCAGGATCGGAATCGACTCCGGCTCGAAATAGGTCGGCGCGGCGGTGGTGGCGCGCAGCAGATTGGCGAGCTTGTATTGTCGGTTGCCGATGAAGTTGCCGTCGCGCAGGTCGTCCCAATAGGGCGCGCGCGGATTGTTGGCGACGATCCACAGGCTGGCGGTGTCGGCGCGCTTCGCCACGATGCCGAGCCCGGTGCGCAGCGCGGCGCTATCGAGCGTCTGCTCGCCGACGATGGCGGAAATCTCGCGGCGCAAGCCGGCGACATCGAACTTCGGCTGCAGAAAAGGGATGCGAAACCGCGAGCGCTTGAACGCGCGCGGCGCGAGCCGGTGGTAGATGTCCTTCAGTTCGGCTGTCGTCTTTCCGAGCGCCAACCCGGTCGCGATGATCGCGCCGGTCGATGTGCCGCCGATGAGATCGAAGTGATCGGAAAGTGTTGCTTCCCGCCCGACTTGCTCGGCCAAGGCCGCTTCGACCCGCTCCAGGAACGCCACCGCAATGACGCCGCGCACGCCGCCGCCGTCGAGCGACAGAATGCGTTTCGGCCCGGGTCCGAACAGATGCCGGTCGCGCGAGGTGTGCCCGTCCATGCGGACAAGCTTAACTACTCGGCGGCCTGCTTCCAGCCGGGCGTGGCGTGCTGCTTGGGTTTTGCCTTGCGCCGCAGCTCCGTGAGATCGGCGCGGTCGCGCAGGCTGTTGCGGAAGATCTGGTCCCGCCCGGCAAGATATTGCGGCGGGCAATGGATGTCGGTCGCACCGTACCAGGCGGCGGCCTTCAGGGTGAAGAACGGATCGACCAGATGTGGGCGGGCCAGCGCCACCAGATCGGCGCGCCCGGCCGCGATGATCGTGTTCACCTGATCGGCGGTCGTAATCGCGCCGACGCACATGGTGGCAATGCTGGCGTCGTTGCGGATCTGGTCGGAGAATGGCGTCTGGAACATGCGGCCGTAGACGGGCTCCGCGTCCGGCGTGGTCTGACCTGTCGATACGTCGATCAGGTCGCAGCCGGCGTCCGCGAAGGCGCGCGCGACCTCCACGGCGTCGTCGCCGGTGAGGCCGCCCTCCTCCCAGTCGGTCGCCGAAATGCGCACCGACATCGGCTTCTCGTCCGGCCAGGCTTTGCGCAGCGCGCGGAAGACTTCCAGCGGGAAGCGCAGGCGGTTCTCCAGGCTGCCGCCATACGCGTCGGTGCGCCGGTTGGTCAGCGGCGAGATGAAGCTCGCCAGCAGATAGCCGTGCGCGCAGTGCAGCTCGAGCATGTCGAAGCCCGCGCGCTGGCCCCGCTCCGCCGCCTGCACGAAGTCGGCAACGACGCGGTCCATGTCTGCGCGCGTCATTTCGCGCGGCACTTGGCTGGTCGGGTAATACGGGATCGGCGACGCTGAGATGACCGGCCACGCGCCCTCCGGCAGCGGCTGGTCCATGCCTTCCCACATCAGCTTGGTCGCGCCCTTGCGGCCGGCGTGGCCGAGCTGGAGGCAGAACTTCGCCGCGGAATTCTCATGAATGAAATCGGCGATGCGCTTGTATGCCGCTTCCTGCGCGTCGGTGTAGAGGCCGGTGCAGCCGAGCGTGATGCGCGCGTCCGCCGAGACACAGACCATCTCGGTGAAGATGAGCCCCGCGCCGCCGGTCGCGCGGGAGCCGAGATGCACGAGATGCCAGTCGGTCGGCATGCCGTCGACCGCCGAATACTGGTCCATCGGCGAGACCACGACGCGGTTCGCGAGCGTCATGCCGCGCAAGCGCATAGGCTGGAACATTGGCACGGCCGGCTTGACAACATCCGCGTCGAAGCCCTGCCGGTGCACGTTGCTCGCCACCAGCTTGTCGATCTCGGAGACGAACTCCGGTGCGCGCAGCGCGAGATTGTCGTAGGTGATCGCCTTCGAGCGCGTCATCAGCCCGAACGCGAAGCGCCGCGGGTCCATGTCCCAGAAGCGCCTTACATGCTCGAACCACACCAGCGACACGTCGGCTGAGTGCTGGGTCTTCTCAACCTCCAGCCGCCGCTCGGTTTCGTAGTGCGCCAGCGCGCGCTTGACGTCGCGACCACCGGTCTCCTTGAACGCATTGAACAGCGCGATCGCGTCTTCCATCGCGAGCTTGGTGCCGGAGCCGATCGAGAAATGCGCGGTCGCCTTGGCGTCGCCGATCAGCACGATGTTGTCGTGCGTCCACTTCTCGCAGCGGATGGTCGGGAAGTTGCGCCAGAGCGACCGATTGACGGTGAGCTTGTGGCCGCCGAGCTCCTTGGCGAACACGCCTTCGAGGAATTTCGCGGACTGCTGTTCGTCGAGCTTGTCGAGCCCGGCGCGCCGATAAGTCTCCGGGTCGGTCTCCATCACCCAGGTCGATTGGCCGGGCTCGTACTGATAACAGTGGGCGATGAAGATACCGTGCTCGGTTTCGCGGAAGAAGAACGTGAAGGCATCGAACGGGCGCGTCGAGCCCATCCAGGCGAACTTGTTCGGGCGAAGATCTGTCTGTGGACGGAACACATCGGCATGCTGCGCGCGGATGCGCGAATTGATGCCGTCGGCCGCCACGACGAGATCGGCATCGCGCGACTGCGCGGGATCGATCTCGGTCTGGAATTTCATTTCGACGCCGAGCGCGCGGGCGCGTTCGTGCAAGAGCTTCAGCAAGGTCACACGCGCGCAACCGCAGAAGCCGTTGCCGCCGATGCGGTGCACCGTACCCTTGTGATGGATTTCGATGTCATCCCAGTACGCGAAGTTCGCCGTGATCGCGCGATAGCTGTCGAGATCGTATTTCTCGAATGTCTCGAGCGTCTCGTCGGAGAACACGACGCCGAACCCGAAGGTGTCGTCGGCCCGGTTGCGCTCGTAGACCGTGACGCGCATCGTGGGCCAGGCCTTCTTCGCGAGGATGGCGAAGTAGAGCCCGCCGGGACCGCCGCCGATGATGTCGACTTGCATGAGGCGCCTCCGCAAGGCTCTCTCTTTCGCGGCGCCGGACGGAAAACCGGTGCCCACTTTTCCTGGCGCCGCTTTGCTCAAGGGGCCGAACGGAAAGCCCGATCCCCTTCCGGTTCACCAGCCGAAACAGGCCTTCCTGGCGCCCTACACCTGGAATTACTTTAAGCTTAAAATAATTTCTGTGCAAGTGCCTTCAGCTGCTTGAAGCCTAGAAATTTGAAGCTTAAAGTAATTCGACCCGATGGAATCGGGCTGTGCAGAGGCCCCTATGGCGATCCTGAACGGGCGGCATGCTCTCGTGACCGGCGGCGGACGCGGCATCGGGCGGGCCATCGCGGCCTCGCTTTCGGGCGCGGGCGCGACCGTCACCGTGCTAGGGCGGCAGGAAGCCGCCCTGAAGGACACGGTCTCGGCCGGCGACGCAAAGGGCTATGTCATCGCCGACGTCACCGATGAAGCCGCGGTCGACGCCGCCGTGAAACAGGCCGTCTCCGCCCGCGGCCCCATCGACATCCTGATCGCAAACGCGGGCACCGGCGTGAGCGTGCCGTTCATGAAGGGCACCTCCGCGCAATTCCGCGACATGTTCGAGCTCAACGTGATGGGCGTCGTCTACGCCACACGCGCGGTGCTCGGCGACATGACGAAGCGCAGCTTCGGCCGCATCGTGGTCAACTCCTCGGTCGCGGGCCTGAAGGGGTACGCCTACGTCACCGCCTATTGCACCGCCAAGCATGCCGCCGTCGGCTTCGTGCGCGCGCTCGCGCAGGAAACGGCGAGGAGCGGTGTCACGGTCAACGCCGTGTGCCCCGGCTATACCGACACCGATCTGGTGCAGGGCGGGATCGAGCATGTGATCGCAAAGACCGGCCGCACGCGCGAGCAGGCGCTCTCCGATATGTTGAAAGACAAGCCGAATGCCCGGCTCATCACGCCGCAGGAAGTGGCCGACGCGGTGCTGTTCCTCTGCTCGCCGGGCGCGAGCGCGATCACCGGCACCACGCTGACGGTTGCGGGCGGAGAGATCTGATGGACGACCATGCGCCGATTCCACTCGATGCCGAAACCAAGGTCGCGGAACGCCCGGCCGATCACGAGGCGGAGCTGCGGCTGTGGCTGCGGCTCCTCACCTGCACGACCCTGATCGAAGGGGAAGTACGCCGCCGCCTGCGCGACGAGTTCGACGTGACGCTGCCGCGCTTCGACCTGATGGCGCAGCTCGACAGGGCGCCGAACGGGATGACGCTTGGAGAGTTGTCGCAGCGCATGATGGTGTCGAACGGGAACGTGACTGGCCTTGCCGAGCGGCTTGTCGAGCAGGGCGTGCTCGATCGCCGTCCTTCGCCGAGCGATCGCCGCGCGCAGATCGTCAGTCTCACCGCAGAAGGCCGGCGCACCTTCCGCGCCATGGCGCGCACCCACGAGGACTGGATTGCGCAGCTTTTCGCCGGGCTCGATGCCGCCGAGATCGATCAGCTCATGTTGCTGCTGGCGAAGGCCAAGGCCTCGGCACGCAAGGCCGTGAACGCAGGCAGCGCATGAGCGCCAATCCGGTCACGCTGCCGCTCAGCGGATACCAGGCGCAGCACGTGCGTCTCGCGGTCGACGGCAAGGTCGCGACGCTTACGCTCAACCGGCCCGACAAGAAAAATCCCCTCACCTTCGAGAGCTACGCCGAGATCGCCAACATCTTCCGTGCAGCCGCGAAGGACAAGCAGGTGAAGGCCTTCGTCATCACCGGCGAAGGCGGCAACTTCTGCTCCGGCGGCGACGTGTTCGAGATCATCGGCCCGCTGGTCGAGATGAATACGGTCGAACTGCTTGAGTTTACCCGCATGACCGGCGAGGCCGTGAAGGCGATGCGGCAGTGCCCGCAACCGATCATCGCGGCGATCGACGGCGTGTGCGCCGGCGCGGGCGCGATCCTCGCGATGGCCTCCGACCTGCGGCTCGGAACCGCGAAGGCCAAAGTCGCGTTCCTGTTCAATCGTGTCGGGCTGGCGGGCTGCGACATGGGCGCCTGCGCGATCCTGCCGCGGATCATCGGACAGGGCCGCGCGAGTGAGTTGCTCTACACCGGCCGCGCGATGGGCGGCGAGGAAGCGGAGCGCTGGGGCTTCTTCAACCGGCTGTGCGCGCCGGAAAGCGTGCTCGCCGACGCAACGAAGCTTGCGCGCGAGCTGGCCGACGGCCCGACGTTCGCCAATGCGATGACCAAGCGCATGCTTGAAATGGAATGGGCGATGTCGGTCGAGCAGGCGATCGAGGCGGAAGCGGTCGCACAGGCGCTCTGCATGAAGACGGAAGATTTCGCGCGCGCTTTCCGCGCGTTCGCCGCGAAGCAGAAGCCGGTGTTCGAGGGCAACTAGATGTCGCTCACTGACACGCTCAAGGAGACGCTTTCCTGGCCGTTCTTCGAGGAGCACCACCGCCGCTTCGCCGACGAGCTTGCGCGCTGGGCGGATGCGACCTTGCCCGGCCTGCCGCATGACGACGTGGACCAAGGCGTTCGCGCGCGCGTCGCGGCGCTCGGCAAGGCCGGATTCCTCAAGACCTGCGTGCCGGCCGAGTATGGCGGGCTGCATCCGAAGCTCGACGTGCGCACGCTCTGCATCGCGCGCGAGATATTGGCGTTCCGCGACGGCCTCGCGGATTTCGCGGTTGCCATGCAAGGGCTTGGCACCGGCTCGATCACGCTCTACGGCTCGCCTGAGCTGAAGCAGCGCTACCTGCCGCCGGTGCGGGACGGCAAGGCGATCGCGGCCTTCGCGCTCTCCGAGCCGGAAGGCGGCTCGGACGTCGCCGCCATGGCGACCATCGCCACGCCGGACGGTAACGCGCATGTGCGCATAGACGGCGAGAAGACCTGGATCTCCAACGGCGGCATCGCGGACCATTACGTGGTGTTCGCGCGCACCGGCGACGGCCCCGGCGCGAGGGGTCTGTCCACCTTCATGGTCGATGCCGACACGCCGGGGCTGAGCGTCACCGAGCGCATCGATGTTATCGCGCCGCACCCGCTCGCCACGCTGAAATTCGACGGCGTGCGCGTGCCGGTCACCAATCGCCTCGGCGCGTCCGGCGAAGGCTTCAAGGTCGCGATGGCAACGCTCGACATCTTCCGTTCCACCGTCGGCGCGGCGGCGCTCGGCTTCGCGCGCCGCGCGCTGCATGAGTCCGTCGAACATGCCGCGACGCGCCATCTGTTCGGCGCGCCGCTCGGCGACTTGCAGATGACTCAAGGAGCGCTGGCCGACAGCGCCACGGAAGTCGATGCTGCCGCGCTGCTCGTTTATCGCGCCGCCTGGACCAAGGATGTTGGTCAGACAGGGTTGGGCGCCGCGCGCGTCACCCGCGAAGCAGCGATGGCCAAGATGTTCGCGACCGAGGCGGCGCAGCGCGTGATCGACCGCGCCGTGCAGCTGCACGGCGGGCGCGGCGTCACCAAGGGCGAGAAGGTCGAGGAACTCTACCGCGAAATCCGCGCGCTGCGCATCTACGAGGGCGCGACCGAGGTGCAGAAGGTCGTGATCGCGCGCGAGGCGCTGCGTAATCGCGCAGCGCGGCAGGCGCTGGCGGCGGAATGATGGAGACCGTCATGATCCGATCGGGACATGTCGATACCTTCGCGCGGGACAACCTGCCGCCGCGTGACCAGTGGCCGGAGTTCAGGTTCACGCTGCCGGAACTGCAGTATCCGGAACGGCTCAATTGCGTGACCGAGTTCGTGGACAAGTGGGTGGCGAGCGGAGACGGCGAGCGCGTCGCGATCGTGTCACCCTACGAGACCTGGACCTACGCGCAGCTTGCCGAACGCATCAACCGCATTGCCAATGTGCTGACGCGCGACCTCGGGCTCGTGCCCGGCAACCGCGTGCTGTTGCGCGCGCCGAACTCGCCGATGGCAATCGCCTGCCATCTGGCCATCATCAAGGCGGGCGGCGTCACCGTCGCCACCATGCCGCTGCTGCGCGCCAAGGAGCTGTCGTACGCGGTGACGAAAGCGCAGATCAAGCTCGCGCTGTGCGACACACGATTGTTCGACGAGATGGAGAAAACAAGGCCGCTCGCGCGTGAACTCGAGCGCATCGTCTATTGGGGTGACGGCCAGCTCGAAGATCCGATGGCGCGACCGGGCTATGGGAATTTCACCGCCTGCGACACCGCGAGCGACGATGTCTGCCTGATCGCGTTCACCTCCGGCACCACCGGCCAGCCGAAGGGCACGATGCACTTCCAGCGCGACATGCTGGCGAGCGCCGACAGCTATTCGAGATATGTGCTTCAGCCCAACCGCGACGACCGCTTCATCGGCTCGCCGCCCCTTGCCTTCACGTTCGGGCTCGGCGGGCACGTGCTGTTCCCGTTCCGCATCGGCGCGGCCTCGATCCAGCTCGAATCTGCGCCGCCCGACGTGCTGCTTGCGGCCATCGCCAAATACAAGGCCACGATCTGCTTCACCGCGCCGACCGCCTACCGTGCGATGCTGGGCAAGCTCGCCGAGCACGACATCTCCTCGCTGCGCAAGTGCGTCTCGGCCGGCGAGGCGCTTCCGAAGGCGACGTTCGAGGCATGGCAGGAAACGACGGGCCTGAAGATCCTCGACGGCATCGGCGCGACCGAGATGATGCATATCTTCATCGGATCGCCGGAAAGCGAGATTCGCCCGGGCGCTACCGGCCGCGTCGTGCCGGGCTACGAGGCGAAGGTGATCGACGAGGATGGACACGATAGCCCGTCCGGCACGATCGGGCGGCTCGCCGTGCGCGGCCCGACCGGCTGCCGCTACCTCGGCGACGCGCGGCAGACGAAGTACGTACAGGACGGCTGGAACGTGACCGGCGATACTTACGTGATGGATGCCGATGGCTACTTCTGGTACCAGGCGCGCTCCGACGACATGATCATTTCGGCGGGCTACAACATCGCCGGGCCCGAGGTGGAATCCGCGCTGCTGACCCATCCGGCCGTCGCCGAATGCGGCGTGGTCGGCGCCGCCGACGAGGAGCGGGGCCAGATCGTCAAGGCCTATGTGGTGCTGCGGCCCGGCCAGAACGGCGATGCCACGCTGGCACGCGCGCTGCAGGACCACGTGAAGGCAACGGTCGCGCCCTACAAATATCCGCGCGCCGTGGAATTTGTCGGTGAGCTACCGAAGACGCCGACCGGCAAGCTGCAGCGCGCCGAACTGCGCAGGATCGCCGCCGAACCAGCCGCGCGAAAACTCGCTTCCTAGGATCAGGACAATGACCCGCAAGCCCACGCTCTTCGTCAAACCACCCAAGGATGATGAGTTGCCCCGCGCCCTCGAGCCCCAAGGCTGGCCGCGCCCTTCGGGATACGCCAACGGCATGACGGCAAAAGGCCGCGTGGTGGTCACCGGCGGCGTGGTGGGGTGGGACGTGATGGGCAATTTCCCGGAGACGTTTGCCGCACAGGCGCGACAGACTTTCTCCAACATCCTGAAGATTCTCGCCGAGGGCGGCGCCGGACCGGAACACCTCGTACGCCTCACCTGGTACGTCACTGATCTCGATGAATATCGCGCAAGCCTCAGGGAGCTGGGGCGCGCTTATCGCGAGACGATCGGCGGCTATTTCCCCGCGATGGCGGTGGTCCAGGTCGGCGGGCTGGTCGAACCGGCCGCAAAGATCGAGATCGAGGCGACGGCGATCGTTCCCGAATAGCCTTTCCGGATGTGAAAGCCGCGCCCGCCTGCCCCATTGATGTTGCGTGATCGCGCGCTATGACTGGCTGACGAGAGCGGAGGTCGCGCGTGGATCAGGCAACTGGCGAGCACCATCACCATTTCCAGCCGCGCGTCGAGGATGATGCGCTCATTCGCGGGCGCGGCCGCTTCGTCGAGGACGCACCGCAACCAAACCAGGCCTATGGAGTGTTCGTGCGCTCGCCGCATGCGCATGCACGCATCCGCGCGATCGATGTCATGGCCGCCCGGGCCGCGAAAGGCGTCGTGGCGGTGCTGACCCACAAGGAGATCGAGGCGGCGGGCGTGGGCTCCACTTCGCTGCACCCGCCGCTTGTCGGGCGCAATGGCGCCAAGCTGATCGTGCCGTTCCGGCCGGCGCTCGCGGGCGAGCGCGTGATGCATGGCGGGCAGCCGGTGGTGCTGGTGGTCGCCGAGAGTGTCGCGCTGGCGCAGGACGCGGCCGAGAAGGTCGTCGTCGACTACGAGGAGATGAATTCCGTCACCGAGGTTCGCGCCGCCATTGCGGCCGGCGCGCCGCAGCTCTTCCCGGAAGCGCCCGGCAATCTGGCGATCGACTGGATCAATCCTTCGGACGACGGCACGAACGCGCGTGAAATCGAAGCGATCTTCTCCGGTGCGGCGCATGTCGCGCGCTTTACCGCGGTGAACCAGCGGCTCGTGGTCGCCTCGATGGAGCCGCGCGGTGCGACGGCCTGGTATGACGCAGCGAGCGATCACTACACGCTGCGTTCCTGCTCGCAGGGTGCGGGTCCGCAGCGCGACCAGCTCATCGCCATGATGGGCTGGCCGAAGGAGAAACTGCGCGTCATCACCGAGGATGTCGGCGGCGCGTTCGGGTTGAAGACCTCGGGCTATCCCGAGTATCCGAGCCTGCTTGTCGCCGCGAAGCTCACCGGCCGGCCCGTCGCCTGGATGGCGACGCGATCGGAGTCGTTCCTCTCCGACCAGCAGGCGCGCGACACCGTCACCGCGATCGAACTCGCCATCGACGAGAGGGGCAAGTTCCTGGCGCTGCGCGTAAAGCACATCGCCAGCATGGGCGCGTTCGTCGGCGCGCCGGGCGCGCACATCCAGACCAACAATTTCGCGCGCTGCTTCCCCGGGATGTACGCGATCCCGCGCATCCAGATCGACGTCCAGTGCGTATTTACCAACACGGTGCCGACCGGGCCCTACCGCGGCGCAGGGCGGCCGGAGGCGAACTACGCGCTGGAGCGGCTCGTCGACGAGGCAGCACGCGTCACCGGCATCGATCCGATCCGGCTGCGGCGGCGCAATCTCATTCCGCGCAAGTCGATCCCCTACAAGACCGCGGTCGGCACCACCTATGACTCGGGCGATTTCGCACCGATCCTCGACAAGGCGCTGGCGCTTTCCCACTACGCCGAGTTCAAGAAACGCCGCCGCGAATCCTTCCGCGCCAAGAAGCTGCGCGGCATCGGCGTGTCGTGTTTTCTCGAACACGCCGGCGGCGTTCCGACCGAGAGCGCGTCGCTGCTGTTTCCGGGCGGTGACGCGCTCGTGCTCGGCATCGGCGTGCAGAACACCGGGCAGGGCCATGCGACGATCTATCCGCGCCTGATCGGCGCGAAGCTCGGCATCCCGGCTTCGCAGATCGCGCACCGGCATGGCGACACCGATCTCGACCTCAAGGGCAATCCTTCGGTCGGATCGCGCTCGACCATGACGGTCGGCAGCGCGCTCTATCGCGCGGTCGATCTGATGCTGGAGAAAGCGAAACCCATCGCGGCCGGCATGCTGGAAGCCGCCGAATCCGACCTCGCCTACCGCGACGGACATTTCGAAGTCGTCGGCACCGATCGCCGCGTATCGCTGTTCGAGGTGGCGGCACGCGCGAAGGCGAACGGCGACAGCCTCGACGCCAAGGCAACCGTCGACACACCGCAGACTTTTCCGAACGGCTGCCACATCGCCGAGGTCGAGATCGATCCGGAAACCGGCTCGGTCGATATTGTCAGCTATGCGGCGGTCGACGATGCCGGCGTGGTGCTCGACCACACGATTGTCGAGGGTCAGCTCGTCGGCGGCCTCGCGCAGGGGATCGGGCAGGCGCTGATGGAGACCGCCATCTACGACGAGGGCAACGGACAGCTCGTCACCGGAACATTCATGGACTATGCGATGCCACGCGCCATGGATATGCCGCCGATTGCTGACGCCGGGCATAACGTGCCGGCAACCACGAATCCGCTCGGTGTGAAGGGCGTGGGCGAAGCCGGCACTACCGGCTCGATCGCCGCCATCATGAACGCGATTGCGAACGCGATCCCGGACGGACGTGGCGTGAACATCGACATGCCGGCAACACCCGCGAAGGTGTGGCGCGCCTGCCGTGCGCAGGGGTGATCAGGCGGCGCTCTGACTTGCGGCCTGCTTACCCGTCTCGCGTTCGTCCGCGACCTCGATCGGCGCGACCTCGACGCGGTTTCTTCCACGGGCCTTGGCAAGATAGAGCGCCTGGTCGGCCAGCGTGATGAGCTTGGCCAGATCCTGGCGCGGATCGACGATCACCGAAACTCCGATGCTGGCGGTCGCGTGAATCGCCTCGCTATCGATGACCGCAGCGTTGGCGGCGAAGGTGCGGCGCAGGCGGTCCGCCACCAGATACGCATTGTCGACGCTCGCGTCCGCCAGCACCACAGTGAACTCTTCACCGCCGAGGCGCCCGACCAGATCGGATTGGCGCAACCCTGCGCGCGTGGTCCTGGCGAAGATCTGCAGCACCTTGTCGCCGACCGCGTGGCCGAAGCGGTCGTTGATCGACTTGAAGTGATCGAGATCGATCAGCAGGACCGCGATCGGCCGGTCGCGCGCGATCTGTTGCTGCAGCAGTACCTCGGCGTCGGCAAGGAAGGCGCGGCGATTGAGCAGTCCGGTGAGCGGATCGGTCATCGCTGCGGTCTTGTGGCGTAGCTCGGTACGCTCTTTCGACATTGCGAGCAGGATGAACGCCGTCGCGATCGTCATCAGGAACGACTCGAGACTGAGCACGCTCAGCCAGGCGCTGGCCAGGAACGTCTCCGACTCGCGATCGTGCACCAGCGCGTTGATCGGCGTGCGCAGCAGAAAGATCATGCCATAGCCGAAGAACAACGCGATCGCGGGCCAGCGCGACACCAGCGGCTCGTTGCGCGCGCGCCAGAACTCGTGCGCCGTGAGCCACGTATAGGTCGCGATGATCAGCGCGGAGAGTTGCCCGTGCAGCTCGGGACCCGATCCAACGCCGGACCATTGCGCCGCGAGGAGCCAAACGCCGGCGCCGGCGATCAGGGACCCGGGAAGCGGTTCGCGGCCATTGAAGACGCGCGCGCCGTTCCAGGTCACGCCGAACGACGAGAACAACAACACATTGGGCAGATCGATCGACAGCAGATCGGGCACCGAGCCATAGAGCCCGTACAGCATCACCGAGATGGCGCGCAAAAGATGCGCGCTCGCCCACCACGCGACGGCGGTCACGCGCTTGTTCTGCACCCACACCAACAGCAGCAGCAGACCGAGGATCGCCTCGACGTCGATGGTCAGCAGGAACAGCGTGTTGACTTCAAACGACATCCAAGCTGGCCCACGGCTCGAATAGGCAACACCCCGTCTTCTGCTTAGCGCCGCAGGCTCTATAAACGGTGAAGGTCCACCTTCCGTTGCGAACCGACACGATTATGGTTAGCGCAAGGTTTACGCGGCGCGAGTGCATAGTCTGCGACCCAAACGTGCGGAAAGCGGCTGCCGCAAATGAAATCGGCGCGAGGCTCTCACCTCGCGCCGACGCCGAACTCTGCGATGTCGGTCAGCGGACCTCTTCGGTCGCCCGCACCGTCTGCACGTCAGCGGCCTCCGCGGCGAGCACCGCCATCAGATGGTCGAGCTTGTGGCCCGCGCGCATCGCCTTCGCCGTCATGTAGCGGCGATTGTGTGCGTTGATCGGCGCATGCAGCGGCTTGCGTCCGACAACCTCGATCCCGAGCCCGCTCAGACCGTCGAGCTTTGCCGGGTTGTTGGTCATCAGGTAGATCGACGTGCAGCCAAGCTTCTGCAACATGCGCGCCGCAACGCCGTAGTTGCGTTCGTCGTCATCGAAGCCGAGAGTCGTGTTGGCGTCGACCGTATCGAGGCCCTCGTCCTGCAGCGCATAGGCGCGCATCTTGTTCGCAAGACCAAGACCGCGGCCTTCCTGCTCGAGATAGAGGATCACGCCGCCGCCCTCTTCGTTGAGCCGCTTGGTCGCGAGCCGCAGCTGATCGCCGCAATCGCACCGGCTTGATCCGAACACGTCGCCGGTAAGGCACGCCGAATGCAGCCGCACCGGCATGGGCTTGGAAAAATCCGGATTGCCCACGATGACCGCTACGGAGCCACCGCCGACAGCGTCGCGGAAAACCACGAAGCGAGTGGAGAGTCCGCCCTGGAGCGGGACCTTGGCTTCGCCGGCGATCTCGAGGGAGTGCGCATCGTCGCGGCGGAAACGCAGCACAGCGTCGGCTGCCACCACGACCACGGGAGGCTCGATCATCACGCTCGCAGGCGCGTCGATCTCGGCAACCAGCAGCGCCGGCAAACGCTGAGCGATCTTTGCCAGCTCAATGGCAGCACTAGCGGCCTCGCCGGCTGGGCCATCGAGCTCGGCCTCCTCGCTCGGATCCGCGTCCGCAACGAGCGAGTAGATCGCGTCCGAATTGGTATTCGTGTCGAGCTTGAGCGCGACCGGTCCTGTCGACTCGATGCCGAGCGCTCGCGCGCGGCGCGCCGTCACCACGAGTCGTGGCGTGGCGGGTGCACAGAGCTGCTCAAAGGCATGAAGGCGCGCGTGATCGAGGCCATCGACCGGCAGCGCGAGAAGGAACTTTGAATCTTGTGTGGAGAAAACGACCGGACGGCCGCTTCGGAACTCTGCAAGTCCACGCTTGACCAGCACGCGATCCGGGGAACCGAACACTCCGCTTCCCGCGTGTCCGTTTCCGTTTTTCGATTTACTCATTTGAGTTGAGGATTCCATATGACAGGGTGAAAGCCACGAACTACAGTGTTATTTCCATTGCTGTTCTTCGGCCTTCAAGGTTCTGCGTATCAGATTAGTGTGGCAGGATGAAGTCCCCGCTCCATGAACGGCCGTTAATCACCGAAGAACATGGTATTGCGATTTCGCATCTTCCCGTTGCTGGTAAAGCCGGCCACGAACACATGACCGACCAAGTCGAGCCGGATAACCCCGCCGGCAACGCGCTCGACTGGTTCCAGGTTCCAATCAATTTTCGAACCGGCTCCGGTCCCCTGCCGCAGCCATGGGAAGACCGCTTCGGCCCGTTGCGTCAGGGAGCGATCGACGACCTCGTGGTAGTCGGACAAATCGGGCAGTCGATCGACGGCCGGATCGCGACGGTGACCGGCCATTCCAAATACATCAACGGGCCCGCCGGGCTGGCACATTTGCACCGGCTGCGCGCGCTCGTGGATGCCGTCCTGGTCGGCATTGGGACGGCGATCGCAGACGATCCGCAGCTCACGGTGCGGCGCGTCGCGGGGCCGAGCCCGGCCCGTATCGTTCTCGATCCGCGCGGGCGGCTCCCGTCTGACGCGCGGATACTGACGGCAGACGGCACCCAGCGGATTGTCATCACCGCCGAGGGCGTCCGGCCTTCGCTGCCAAAGGATGTTGAAATTGCAGAGATTCCCGCGCGCGCCGGTGAGATCGCGCCAGCTGCCATTCTCACGGCACTCGCCGGGCGCGGATTTCGCCGGGTCCTGATCGAAGGCGGCGCCCATACGGTATCACGTTTTATTGCAGCAGGTTGCCTGGACCGTCTCCACGTGATGGTCGCGCCGATCATGTTCGGCTCCGGCCAGACCGGCGTCACATTGGCGCCGATCGCCACGGCCGACCAGGCGCTACGCTCGCCCATGCGTGCGCATCTAATCGGGGACGAAGTCCTGCTCGACTGCGATCTGGCGGCTCAGCGGGTGGTGATCGGCTGCGCGAAAAAGTCGACGTGACCGACCCGCATCGATGACCGGCCGGCCGCGATGTGATCGCGTCGCCGCGCGAGCCATCCGATGATATCGCTGATCGACGGCGCGCCGATCTCCCGGGCGGCGACCGCCCATCCAGTGAGCACCTCGGTCTGGATCTCGGCGTCCTTCGGGCCGAACACCCAGTCGGAAGCGCCCTGCGTGACCGTGTAACCGACCGCCTCAAAACGGCTCGGCGCGGTTGCAGCAGCTTCCGGGCCGAGGGCGGGCCCAAAGCCCTTGTTGCCTTGCTGGTGCTGATTGACCGCATCGATCACGGCGGAATCGAGGGCATCGACCGGATCGAGCGTCGCAAGTCCGTCATAACTGAGCGCCGCATAGACCGGCAGGCGCCGCGCGGCCGCCTCCGTGACCAGCCGGTCGAGCCATTCGTGCGAGACCAGATCGAGCAAAGCGGAAGTCGTGACCAGCTCGACGGGCCCGTCGAGCGCCGCCTCGAGGTCGCGCGCGAGGTCGACCGGCACGGTTGTCACCGTCAGATCGGGTGGACGCGCGAGGTCGCCGGCGCGTGCCAGGAGGCTCAAATCGTTGTCCACCAGCCGCCAGCTTTGGCGCTTTGGAAGCCGGTCGGTGACGGAACGCAGCGTGGAGCCAAGACCGCAAGCGAGGTCGACGGCAGCGACCGATTGGCGCTGCGCCGCCCAGGCGGCGACCGCGTCGAGCACGGCCGCATTGCGCGCCCGCCTGTCATAAGGCTCGCGCAGCTTGAGCCATCCGGCCGAAAAGCTCATACGACCCTCTCGATCGCGTCCGAAAACAATTTCGCCGATTCGGCCCATGTTGGCAGATGTTTCGCGGCAACCCGCGCGCCTTCGGCCAGTTGAGCGCGCTCTGTTCGACTTTCGATCAAGTGACGAAGTGCCGCGGCAAGTGCCGGCGCATCGTCGGACGGGACCAGGACGCCGGCCGTGTCAGGGACGGTCTCCGGGATGGCGCCGGCGGTGGTGCCGATCACGGGCAAGCCGTGCGCGATTGCCTCCGCGTAGGCCATGCCGAAGCCTTCGTAGCGCGATGGCAGCACGAACAGATCGGATAAGGCGTAAAGCTCGGCGAGACGTGAGGGTGTAACAGCACCGAGCAGCGAAATACGGGGCCCGAGCTGGTGATGCTCGATTGCGGCACGCACTTGCTCGGCGGTCGCGGGATCGCGCGCATCGCCCACGATGGTCAGGTGCCAGGGCAGGTCGATGAGGGTGGCCAACGCCTCGACCAGGACATCATAGCCCTTGCGCGGCACCAGCGAGCCGACCGTCAGCAGCGCGACCGGACCCTCATGGCGGCGGGGCACGATGGAGACGCGGTCGGTGCCCGGGCGCGCGACCGTGATGCGCTCCGCCGGCACGCCATAGTCGGCCAGTGCGTCCGCGGTCGTTCGGCTGTTCACGATCACCGCATGGGTAAACGCCAGCGCCTTGCGTTCGCTCTCGCGCAACACTGCCGCGTCCTCGGGCGTTACCCCGCTTTCCAGCGCGAGCGGATGATGCACCATCGCGATCAGCGGATGGGCCTGGCTCAGCGCTTCCGCTTCGTCCGGCATCACACCGAACGCGAGCCCATCGATCACGATGGCACGGCCCTTCGGCACGTCGTTCAACTGCGCCTTGGCGGTTGCGCGGGTCAACGCGCTCGGATGCGGGAAACCTTCGCCCAGGTTGAGCACCTGCGGCCGCCAGCCGAGCTCGCGCAGCTCCGCGATCATACGCTTGTCGTAGGCATAGCCGCCGGTCGGGGTATCGAGATCGCCCGGTACCGCAAAGACAAAGTCGCCTTTCACCAAAGCGGCGCCTCATACCAGGCACGCGCATTCGGCGACTCGCCGACGGTGACGCGCAGCGCCGAAATCTCGCGCGGCGCGCGGCCAAGCTTGTTCGCCTTCACGGCGGCCGCGAACTGATCGAACACCCAGCGCGTCAGCCATTCGGTGGTGGTGTTGACGCCCTTGAATTCCGCGATGTCGTCGAGGTTCTTGTAGTTCACTTGTTTGAGCGTCGCCTTGAGCACATCGATGGCGCAGCCGATATCGACCACGATGCCGTTCGCGTCGAGCTTCTCCGACATGAACGCGACCGCAACCGTGAACGTCGCGCCGTGCAGCGCCTGCGCGGGGCCGAAGACTTCGCCCTTGAACGAATGGGCGATCATGATGTGGTCGGACACTTCGACGGCGTACACGGGGGCTCCTGTTTCTCTTTCGTCATCACCCGCGAACGCGGGTGATCCAGTAAACGGCGATCAGCTATTTGGCGCGACCGTATATCACACGCATCCCGGTGTTTACTGGGTTGCCCGCTGGAGCCTGTCATCGGGCCGGCCGAGGGCCGGACCCGTTGACGGGCAATGACGGTCAAGGGTAGCGAACGAGCTGGCAGAGAACGCCGCTCGTGGGGGTGAGAATCTCGGGCAGCTTCTTCGGCAGATCGCTGAAAGCGACCGGCGGCGCCAGCAGCGCATCGAGTGCCGGATCGTCAAGCAACCGCAGCGCCTCTTCGAGGCGCCGGCGATGCGTCCAGGTCGCGCGGTGGGATGGCGCGACGTGCCCGACCTGGCTCGAGACGAGCTTCAGCCGCTGCGAATGAAACCCGCCGCCGAGCGGCACCTTGACCTCTCGCGCACCATACCAGGAGAGTTCCAGCACGGTCGCCTCAAAGGCGGCGAGCCGCAGCGCGGTAGCAAGCCCGGCCTCCGACGCGCTGGTGTGGATCACAAGGTCGCAGCCTGTCAGCGCCGCGTCGGATGTCGCAAAGGCGGCGCCGAGCTTGCGCGCCACGTCGCCCCGCGACGGCGCGATGTCGACGACCGTTACGTCCGCACCGAGCTTCACGCAGAGCCGCGCCACGAGCAGTCCCACTACCCCGGCGCCGACCACCGCGATGCGGCGCGCGCGCTCGGCCTCGCCGTCCCAGGTGGCGTTGAGCGCCGTCTCCATGTTAGCGGCAAGTACCGCGCGCTCGGGCGGCAGCCCGTCCGGCAACAGCACGATATTTTCGGCGGCAAGGTTAAACACGGTCTGGTGCGGATAAAGTGCAAAGCAGAGGCGGTTTTTCGCCTCCGCCGGGCCGTCCTCGACGCGCCCCACCATCGCGTAGCCATATTTCACGGGAAAAGGAAACGCTCCGCCCATGAATGGCGCCCGCATGCGGTCGTATTCGCTCTCAGGCACCAGCCCGGAAAACACCAGACGCTCGGTCCCCCGGCTCAAGGCGCTGGCGACGGCGCGGACGCGCACTTCAGCGGCATTTGGCGGCGGGACGGTCTCGGCGCGGATTTCGGCCTTGCCCGGCCCAACATACCAGAGCGCCTGCGCCTGTTCCGAACTTCCGCCCACCCGTTAGCCCCGATTGGACTTCCAAACCGCGCCCGCTATACCCGCTGCGGCCTGAAAAAGCACCCGCCCCCCCATGACGCTCCTAGCTCCAGATTCCGCTCGTCCCCGCGAAAGCGGGGACCCAGTTCTTCCTGCGCACTCGGCTCTGGATTCCCGCTTGCGCGGGAATGAGCGGGAGGGTTCAGCCCCGCTGACCCGCCGCCGCATCTTCTTCACCCTGATCGTGCTCGCCTCGATGGTCGGCCTGATCTGGCTGCTCGCCTACGCGCTGACGGCCGGCGGTTTTTCGGTGGTCGATTTCATCCTGGTGGTGCTGTTCGCCATCACGCTGCCCTGGTCGGTGATCGGCTTCTGGAACGCGACCATCGGGCTTTTCATCATGCGCTCGGCCGACCCGGTCGCAGCCGTCACGCCGGTGTCCGCGCGCGTTGAGGGCGACGAGCCGATCACGGCGAAGACCGCGATCTTGTGGTGCGTGCGCAACGAGGACACCGTGCGCGTCATCCGCAACATCGAGCCGATGATGGAGGGGATCGCCGCCTCCGGCGCGGCCGACAAATTCCATGTCTTCATCCTGAGCGACACGAACTACCCGGAGATCGCTGAAGTCGAGGAGCCGCGCTTCGCGCAGCTGAAGGCGAAGTGGCAGGGCCGGCTCGAGCTCACTTACCGCCGCCGCACCGACAACACCGGCTTCAAGGCCGGCAACATCTTCGACTTCTGTACCCGCTGGGGCGCCGATTACGAGCTCGCCGTCACGCTCGACGCCGACTCGTTCCAGACCGCCGACTCGATCCTGCGCATGGTGCGCATCATGCAGATCGATCCGAAGCTCGGCATCCTGCAGAGCCTCGTCGTCGGCATGCCGTCGACCAGCGCGTTCGCGCGCATCTTCCAGTTCGGCATGCGGCTCGGCATGCGCTCCTACACGCTCGGCAGCGCGTGGTGGCAGGGCGACTGCGGGCCCTACTGGGGGCACAACGCGGTCATCCGCCTCGCGCCGTTCATCGCAGATTGCCACATCCCGCCGCGGCCGGACGGCACGCACATCCTCTCCCACGACCAGATCGAGGCCGTGCTGATGCGCCGTGCCGGCTACGAGGTGCGCGTGCTGCCGGAGGAAGGCGCGAGCTGGGAGGAGAACCCGCCGACACTCTTGGAATTCATCCGCCGCGATCTGCGCTGGGCACAGGGCAACATGCAGTACTGGCCCTATCTGGTGATGCCGGGCCTCAAGCCGGTGAGCCGCTACCAGATCGCGTTCGCGATGCTGATGTTTCTGGGCTCGCCCGCCTGGATGGGATTGCTCGTGCTCGGCACGCTGGCGGTCGCGATCCAGGGTCCGGCCAATTTCATCCGCCCCGATGCCGGCATGGCGCTGTTTATCATCACGCTGATCATGTGGTTCGCGCCGAAGATCGCGACCGTCATCGATGTCGTCTCGCGCCCCCAACTGCGCAACGCCTTCGGCGGCGCGGGGCGGTTTATCTTGAGCACCATCACGGAGACAATCTTCTTCCTGATGCTCTCCCCGATCATGTGGTTCGGCCACACTGTGTTCCTCACCGGGCTCGTGCTCGGCCGCCGGCTCGGATGGAGCGGACAGGCGCGCGACGACCATTCGGTGCCGTGGAGCGATGCGGCGCGCCAGCTCTGGCCGCACACGCTCACTGGCTGGAGCTGCATTCTGATCCTCGCATTCACGGTACCGGCGGCCATCCCCTATGCGCTGTTCATCGCGGGCGGACCTGCGCTCTCGATCCCGCTCGCGGTCGTCACCTCGTGGCCGAGCGTCGGGCGCGCGCTGCTGCGCGCCGGCATCGGCGCACTGCCGGAAGAGAATGCGCCACCCTTGGCCCTGCGCCAGCTCGGATTGCCGGCGATCGAGGCGGCGGCGCTGCGGACGCGCTGATGGACGACGACGAGCGCACGCGACGCGGCATCGAACGGTCGCTGCGCATCTACTATGACGATCAGCGCGGCACCGCGGCGATGGACGCGCTCTATGCGCGCTTCGTGAAGGCCGGCGCGCTTGTCTTCGATATCGGCTCGCATGTCGGCGACCGCATCGCGGCGTTTCGTCGTCTTGGCGCGCGCGTGGTCGCCTGCGAGCCCAATCCATCGCTGGTGCCGACGTTGCGCCGACTCTACGGCCGTGACGACATGGTGACGCTCGAACCAGTCGCGGTCGGTGCCTCCCCTAGCGAGATCGAAATGCGGGTCAACACCGACAATCCAACGGTGTCGACCGCTTCCACGGACTTCGTGAAGGCCTCGCAGGGCGCGCCCGGATGGGAAGGGCAGAACTGGGACAAGAGCATCAAGGTGCCGGTGACCACGCTGGACGCGCTGATCGCGCGGCATGGCGTGCCGGCCTTCATCAAGATCGACGTGGAGGGCTTCGAGGCCGAGGCGCTCGCGGGCCTGACGCAGCCGGTGGCGGCGCTCTCCTTCGAATTTACCACGATCCAGCGTGACGTGGCGCGCGGCTGCGTGTCGCGCTGTGAGAAGCTGGGCTACCTCCGCTACAATGCGGCGTTGGGCGAGAGCCAGACGCTGGTGCACGATGACTGGCAGAGCGGCGATGCGATCGTCCGCTGGCTCGACGCGCTGCCGACGGAGGCGAATTCCGGGGATGTGTATGCGGTGTGCTAGTCTCGTCGCTGCATTGCTGTTCGCGAACGCCGCGTTCGCGGCGGACGACATCGCCGTTGACGTGCAGAACGCCTCAACGCCCACGCTCTGCGCCGAGGAAGACAACGTTACCGTCAAGTTCGCCTCGCCCGAGGTGCGCCGGTTCAAGATCGAGGCGGTGCATCCGAACTACATCGGCACCCTCGTGGTCGACCGCTCGGCCTTCGACCTGCACAACTGCCCCGAGCTCAAGGCCGCGCCGATCATCACCGAACAGCCGCGCCGCATCACCATTTACGAAGACGAGACGTGGCAGCTCATCGGAATCACCATCGCGAACTTCTGGCGCAAGACCGTCGTGCCGGTGCGCGTCGGCGACAGGACCGAGAGCGGCGCGCAGCTGCTGCAGCTCTGGACGCGCGCGAACGACCGCGCCGAGGAAGTGCTCGTGCTCTATCCGCAGGACGGCTACTGGCGCGCACGCCCGCTGCCGCCGAAGAACCTCTCCTGGAGCGCCTACGGCTCGTCGTTCCTCGTCGGGCCGATCGAGATGAAGGAGCGGCCGATCGTCGACATCAAGGAGGTGGTGTTCGACCCGGCGACCAGGTCATTCCGCCTGCAGTTCACGCGCGGCGGCAGCGCGACGCTGCGGCTCGAGAAGCTCGACATCGACAGCCAGGTGCTCGACGTGACGCTCGATCCGAGCGTCGGCGGCGACCTGCCGTTCGCGGCGTTGCGCTCGATGTTCGTCACCGAGATTAACAACGATGTCGCGCACCTCGGCTGGCGCCAGAAGGGCGCAAAAAGCTGGGAGCGGCAGCTGCTGATGGACTTCAAGCGCGCGAGCGCCGTGGAAATCTGGGCCGGGCGGCTCGTGCCCTCGCGCCACAACACCAGCGCGCCGGACATGGTGTTCCGGGATTTTGCGAAGTAGTCCATTGGCCGCTCATGCCCGCGAAAGCGGGCATCCAGTTCTTGGCCAAGTGCTGGGTCCCCGCTTCCGCGGGGACGAGCGGGACACAATCAGCGCCCCGCTACTTTCTCGCGCAATTCCCGCCACGCGCCGCGCAGCGGTGTGAAAGTGAAGCGCACCGTGTGCTTGCCGGGCGGCACTTGCACGGCACGGAAGATCGCATTGGCGCGCATGATCTCGGCGCCTGCGCCATCGATCGTCGCGCGCCACCACGGATGCCAGACATCGTTGAGCACCAGAATGCCGCCGGACGGCGCATCCACCTCGACGGCAATTTCGGCGTTGCCGTAACGCACGAGCCGCGCCGCGCCCGGCGACTCAACAGCGGGCTCCATGGCGGTCGGCGGTTTCTCCAGCAACACCGTTTTCTGCGGATCGACATCGGGCGGCCAGCCGGAGGCTGTCAGTTCGTCGAAGTTCGCCACCTTCCAATCACCGACCAGCATCACGCGCGGCAGCGCGCGGGGATTCTCGTAGACATAAGCGTCCTTGGTGCGCGCGATGAAATTCAGATCGCCGGGCTTGAGCGAGACGTCGATCCGCTCGACCGGCACGCCGGTCGCGATCAGGCGCACGCCGAACAGATCGGCGAAGACGGAGCGGTACGATGGATAGAGCGGCGAGAACCGCCGCTGGCCTGCCGCCGCGACCGTGTCGCCAACGCGGGTGGCGTCATAGAACCACTTCAGCCGCAGCGGATTATGGCCGAATACCTGCTCGCAGCCGTGGATCAGGCACATGTTGGGCCAGTGGTATTCGATGC
Source organism: Xanthobacteraceae bacterium (assembly GCA_049698215.1). GTDB lineage: Bacteria > Pseudomonadota > Alphaproteobacteria > Rhizobiales > Xanthobacteraceae > PALSA-894. Next base: position 59,521 of record JBAVXH010000178.1, read on the forward strand.
CGACCGACTCGATGCGGTCGCGATGGTTCGGCTCCTGCTGCGCGAGGCGCTGCTTGATCAGCGCGACGGTTTCGTTCTGCGTGTCGGCGCGCAGCGCATCATACCTGGCGGGCGGCAGGCCGGCCGACTCGTGCGGCGCGTTGTTCCAGGCGAGATCGGCTGTAGCGAAGACAACGAGCAGCAAGGTCGCGCTGACCGGCGCGCCGGAAGCGAGCCGGCGCGCGAAGATGAGCGCGAGGATCGCGAGTGCGACGCAGATGACGCCGGTTGCGATCGGCTTCAGCGCAGGCGTGAGCCCCACTGTGGTGTTGGCGAGCCACACCGTGGAGCCGAGAACAAACGCAGCGATCGCGAGTTCGACGCCGCGTTGAAGCCGCGTTGCGCGCGACAGATCGGTGAGCCAGCGATGCACCACGTAGCCGGTCATGATGGCGATCAGCGCGCCGAACACGAACGTCGCATCGGCAGGTCGGCGGAACAGCTTCACGCCGAGCATCAGCTCGTACATCACGCGGAACACTGGCGTGTACCAGCCGAACATGAAGAAGGCGGCGAGCAGCGCAGCGATCGTGAAGAAGCGGATCTCGCGCGACCATAGGGCGCCGCGGCTGATGCCAATCACGAGCGTCACGGCGGCAAACGCGCCGGAATAGAGCAGCCCCATGTTCTGCGCGAGGAAGAGGTCGGCGAGACCGAAGCGCTCGTTCCAGGCCCAGCCGCCTGCGCCCCAGAAGTCGACCTTGGGATCCATAGCGCCGAACAGGTCGGGAAACACGAGGGAGAGCAGATGCGTCCAGTGCAGTGAGCCGCGCCCGGCTTCGACGTAGCTGAATTCGGGCCGGTTCGAATTGAGCGCGAGCAGTTCGGTGAGCAGGATGGGCACCACGACGATAAGCGCGCCCGCGATGCCGCCGGCAATCAGCGGCTTGATGCTCGCGCGCAGGCGCTGCGTGCGCCCCGCGCCGTCGAGCCAGTGCGACGCGACGAATCCCGCCAGCATGTACACTTCGAGCAGCGCGACCTGATCGCGCCCGAGCACGATCAGCGCGCCCGCGATGCCTGCGAGCACGCCGTAGCCCGCAGATGAACGATCCAGAGCGCGCGCCAGCAGCCATAGCGCCAGCGGCAGATAGCAAAGGCTGATCACCTGGCCGGTGTGCTGCAGCCGTGCGCTCGCGGCGCCGCCGAACGCAAAGGCGAGCGCCGCAACCAGCGCGCCCGCCGAATGCCAGCCCCGGTCGCGGAAATAGAGGATGATGCCGAGCCCGCCGAGGAAGAGATACGCGAAGCTCACCGCATCGTTCGCCCATAGTCCCGGCGCGGCGCTCGTCAGCGCGAGCAGCACATGCAGCGGCGAGAGCAGCATCGATTGCGGATCGGCGACGTTCGGCCAGCCCGCGAACACATTCGGCATCCAGAACGGCGACTCGCCCGAATGGAATGCGCGCGCCATGAACTCGACCGGCGGCAGGAAGGTGGATTTGGCGTCGTAGGGAATCGTCACCACGCCCGAGAGCCACGGCCACGCCGGCACCAGGAAGGCGAGCGCAAAGATCGCGACAATGAGAGCGAGCGGCGGCTGGCGTGTCATTCAGATCGCCACCGTGGTCGCGTCGTACTCGAAAATCCAGTCGTAGCGCTGCTTCACCGTCGCTTCGTTCCATTGCGCATCGACGTAAGCTCGCGCGCCGGCCGCGTCGGCCAGCGCGGGATTGTGAAAGCGCTTCGCCATCTCATTCGCGCCGCGCACGAGTTTGCCGGTGCGCTCGACTCGGGCGGCGTCATAGCGCGCAAGTCCAGTCTCTGCGTCACCATCCGCAAGGCAGCGCGCCAGCACCATCCCATCCTCGATCGCCATGTTGGCGCCCTGCGCCAGCATCGGCAATGTCGGGTGCGCGGCATCGCCGGTGAGCGCGATGCGCCCGCGCGCGATCATTTCGCGCGGCTCGCGCCCGAGCAGCGCCCATTTGTAGGGCTGCTCGATGTTGCGGATCAGCTCATGAACGTCATTGTGCCAGCCGCGGAGGTCCGCCGCGCATTCCTCGCGCGTGCCCTTCTCGGTCCAGGATTCGACGCGCCAGTCGCCGCGCTCCACGATGCCGACGAAGTTGAACAGCTCGCCGCGGCGCAGCAGATAGTTGATGACGTGCCCGCCCGGGCCGACCCAGTTGACGCCGACGTTGCGGGAGAAGCGCGGCGGGAGTTTCGCCACGGGAATGAGCCCGCGCCAGGCCACACAGCCGGTGAAATGTGCCGTGTCGCCGCCGAACAGTTGACGGCGGATGACCGAATGCACGCCGTCGGCACCGATCAGCGCATCGCCGGGGATGCGTTCGCCGCTCGCGAGATGCAGGGTCGCGCGGCTCCCGTCATCCTCGAAGCCGGCGCAGCGCGCATCGAGCCGGATCGCGTCCGACTTGATCGCGCGCACCGCGTCGATCAACACCTGATGCAGGTCGGCGCGATGGATCATGAAATAGGGCGCGCCGTAGCGCGCGACCGACTCGGCGCCGAGGTCGAACAGCTTCCAGGTCTCGCCCGTGTTCCAGAGCCGGATTTCCTTGGCCGAAGGCGCGCACCAGACGCGGCGCAGCGCACCTTCCAGCCCAAGCGCGAACAACACCCGCGAGCCGTTCGCCGAAATCTGCACGCCAGCGCCGAGCTCGGCGAGCCGCGGCGCCTGCTCGTAGACCTCCACCTCATGCCCGTCGCGCAAGAGCGCGAGCGCCGCCGTCAGCCCGCCGATGCCCGCGCCGACGATCAGGATGCGCATTCACTCTCCGCCGTCATCGCCCGCGAAGCATGTCCCCGCGAAGGCGGGGAGCGGATGACCCGGTAATCACCGCCGCTTGCGATCATCATCACAATCGGCGTTTACTGGATGCCCCGCTTTCGCGGGGCATGACAAGTGGAAACGCCGATGCCGACACCGACTCTCCCCCGCGAGCGTGCCGATTACTCCGCGATCGTGGACCGTCCGCCGCTGAAGCTGCCGGGTGGCGCGCGCCTCGTGTTCTGGACCATCGTGAACCTGGAAGTGTGGGACATCGGCAAGCCGATGGCGCGCCAGGTGCTGCCGGCGCCGACCGGCCAGCCGATGCTGCCGGACGTGCCGAACTGGAGCTGGCACGAATACGGCATGCGTGTCGGCGTGTGGCGCTTCTTCGATCTGTTCCAACGGCTGAAAATCCGCCCCACGCTGTCGATCAACGCGCGCGTCTGCGAGGACTACGAGCGCGTCGCGCAGCAGGCCAAGGACGACGGCTGGGAGTTCATGGGTCATTCGTATGAGCAAGGCCCGATCCACAAGGAGCCGGACCAGGCCGCAATGATCGCGCGCTCGATGGGCATTTTGGAAAAATTCACCGGCAAGCGCCCGGTCGGCTGGCTCGGGCCCGGCCTCACGCAGACCTACGAGACGCCGGAGCTGCTCGCGGCCGCCGGCGTGAAATACATCGGCGACTGGGTCTACGACGACGAGCCGACCATGATCCGCACCGCAAAGGGCCCACTGGTCACGCTGCCCTATTCGGTCGAGCTCAACGACATTCCGATGATGATCGTGCAGCATCACGAGAGCGATTATCTGCTCAAGCGCACCATCGACCAGTTCGACCGGCTTTATGCGGAAGGTGCGAGTCGCGCGAAAATCTGCGCGCTTGCGATCCACCCGTACATTTCGGGCCAGCCGCACCGGATGAAGTATCTCGAACAGATCTACGATCATGTGGCGCGCCACGAGGGCGTGCTGCACTGGAACGGCGAGCAGATCCTTGACTGGTACCTGGCGCAGACCGACGCCGCCAGGAAGGCGGCGGAATGAACGATGCAACGAAGCGACCTGCCGTCGGCCTGCTCCCCACCGAGCGCATCAGCTATTCGCCGATCGCGGGACGCGCGGTGCCGAAGCTCCCCGGCGGGGCGCGCATGGTGGTGTGGTGCATCGTCAACGTGGAGGAGTGGGACATCCTTTCGCCGATGCCGCGCACGGTGTTGACGCCGCCCGCCGGCGGCGCGCCGTCGCCCGACATTCCGAACTGGGCCTGGCACGAATACGGCAACCGCGTTGGCTTCTGGCGCATGCTCAAGGTGTTCGACGAATTCAAGGTACCAGCGACGCTCGCGATCAACGGCTCGGCGATCGCCGCCTATCCGCAGATCGTCGCGGCCGCGAACGAGCGCAAGTGGGAGTTCATCGGCCACGGCTTCACCCAGCGCAACATGCAGAAGGTGGAGGACGAGCGCGCCGACATCCGCCGCACGCGCGAGGTGATCTCGCTCGCCTCCGGCAAGCCGCCGCGCGGCTGGCTTGGGCCGGGCCTCACCGAAACGTGGGAGACGCCGGACCTCCTGGTGGAGGAAGACTACGACTATGTGTGCGACTGGGTGCTGGACGATCAGCCGGTGTGGCTGAAGACCCGCACCAAACCAATCCTCAACGTGCCCTACACGCAGGAATGCAACGACGTCGCCATGATGCTGATCCAGCATCATCCGGCGCGCGAATATTTCGAGCGCGCGCGCGACCAGTTCGAGCAGCTCTACGCCGATGCTGCCGACGGCGCGCGCGTGATGGCGCTGGTACAGCATCCCTACATTCTCGGCGCGCCGCACCGGCTCAAGTATTTCCGCGCCATCATCGAGATGATCGCCGCGAAACCGGACGTGCTGCTCTGGACCGGGAGCCAGATCGCGGATTGGTTTGTTCACGGGACCTCATCCTGAGAGCCTGGCCGAAAAAGAGTGAGGTGATTCCAGCCCTTTGTGATTCCGTCGGATTTGCGAAGGTTCGATGGAGGACACAATGTCGTGGACTGAAATCACCCGGGCGCAATATCGGC
>JBAVXH010000179.1:0-34286 GCA_049698215.1 Xanthobacteraceae bacterium
CGAGACCCCGCCGACTGTCCCTCGCCCCGCGAAGCGGGGAGCGGGTGCCGAGCGAAGGCGAGGCGGGTGAGGGGCTCGTGAGTTTGGCAGTGCCCCTCACCCGGCTCGGTGCTTCGCACCTCGCCACCCTCTCCCCGTTCCACGGGGAGAGGGAAAAAAGGCGAGGCCGCGCCGCTTGTCCCTCGTCCCGCGAAGCGGGGAGAGGGAAAGGAAGCGAGCCCCGTGCCGCCTTATCCTCTCTCGTTTCTCGGAGATGGAAAAGGACGAGACCGCGCCGTCTGTCCCTCGCCCCGCGAAGCGGGGAGAGGGTGCCGAGCGAATGCGAGGCGGGTGAGGGGCTCGTGAGTTTGGCAGTGCCCCTCACCCGGCTCAGTGCTTCGCACTTCGCCACCCTCTCCCCGCTTCACGGGGAGAGGGAAAGCAGGTGAGGCCGTACCGCTTAACCCCGCGAAGCGCGGCGATTGGCTGCTATTATCCCCGCGACGAATCAGGCGCCGGAAACGGCGACGAGGGCATGTTCACGCGCCTCTTTTCGACGCTGGTGAAGGTCGCGGTGGCGTCGCTCATCGTCGGGACGGTGCTGGCGCACTTCGGCATCACGGCCGATCAGATCCTGAAAGACATGGGGCTGACGCCGGAGCGGCTCGCCGAGCTCGCGCGGCAGGGCTTCTCCTGGGCGCTGCCGAACATCCTGCTCGGCTCGATGATCATCGTGCCGGTGTGGCTGGTGGTGTTCCTGTTCCGGCCGCCGGGCACGCGCAGCGAGTGACCCGGCCGCGGGGACTCACCCCTCCCCGATCTCCTTGAGGATGTCCGCCGTGTGCTGCCCAAGCCGCGGCGCGGGGTTCGGCGAAGCCATCGGCTCGCCGTCGAGCACGATCGGCGTGCGCACGCCGGGGATCGCGCCATCCTTGGCGGCATCGGTCTTGGGATGGATCTTCATCCCGCGATGCTTGACCTGCGGGTCCTCGAACACCTGATCGAGATCGTTGATCGGGCCGGCCGGCACGCCGACCGCTTCGAGCTTCTCGAGCAGGTCGTCGCGCTTGAACTTTTTCGTCAACCCGGAGAGATGATCGATCAACTGCTTGCGGTTGTTCAGCCGGTCCTTGTTGACGAGATAGTCGGGCTGCTTCGCGAGCTCCGGCTCGCCCAGCACCGTGACGAGCTTCGCGTACTGCGAGTCGTTCCCGGTCGCGATGATGATGTGGCCGTCGGCCACCGGGAAGACCTGGTACGGCACGATGTTGGGATGCGCGTTGCCGATGCGCTTCGGCGGCACGCCCGAGGCGAGATAGTTCATCGCCTGGTTTGCCAGCACGCCGACCGTTGAATCGACCAGCGCGGTGTCGACATAGCCGCCCTTGCCGGTGCGCTCGCGCCGCTGCAGGGCCGCCAGAATGCCGATCACCGAATAGACGCCGGTGAAGATGTCCGACACCGGCACGCCGGCGCGCGTCGGCTCGCCGTCCGCCGTGCCGGTGAGCGCCATGAAGCCGCCGATGCCCTGCGCCATCAGGTCGTAGCCGGCGCGCGAGGCGTGCGGACCCGTCTGCCCGAAGCCGGTCACCGAGCAGTAGATGAGCCGCGGGCAGGAGGGCGCGAGGCTCGCGTAGTCGAGCCCGAACTTCTTCAGGCCGCCGACTTTGAAATTCTCGATCAGGATGTCGGACTTCGCCGCGAGCTTGCGCACGATGCGCTTGCCGTCCTCGGTCTCGAAGTCGCACTCGATCGAGCGCTTGCCGCGGTTGGTCGAGTGGAAATAGGCCGCGCCGAGATTGCCGTCCTTGCCTTCGATGAAGGGCGGCCCCCAGGCGCGCGTGTCGTCGCCGGTCCTGGAGCGCTCCACCTTGATCACGTCGGCGCCGAGATCGGCGAGTACCTGGCCCGCCCACGGCCCCGCGAGAATGCGGGCAAGCTCCAGCACGCGAACTCCGGCCAACGGACCCGGCATGGTGTCTCCTTCGGATTAGGCGGGGTTCTCTGACCCGAGACGAGGGGTTTTGTCTAGGATTTCCCGTAGACCGGCACGATGGCACTGCGGGTGACCGCATTGTCCGGCGAGGCGAGGAACACGATGGTCGCCGCGACCTCCTCGACCTTGGGCCACGCAGAAAAGTCCGCCTTCGGCATCGACTTGCGGTTGGCCGGCGTGTCCATGATCGAGGGCGCGACCGCGTTCACCAGGATGCCGTCCTTGGCGACCTCTTCACCCAGCGCCACCGTGAGCGCCGCGACGCCGGCCTTCGCGGCGGTGTAGGCCGTCATGCTCGCGCCTTGCCGCGGTTCCAGTGCTGGTCTCGCGGTAACGTTGACGATGCGGCCGCCACCTCCCTGGCGCATCGCCTGCACGGCGGCGCGGCAACACAGGTAGGCCGAGACCAGATTGGTCTCGATCTGCCCCATCAGCAGCGCCTTGTCGCTTTCCTCGATCGGCGCGAAGGCAAAGCCGCCCGCGATGTGGATCGAGGCCCAGAGCTTTGCGATGCCGCCGTAGTAGCGCGTGACAGCCGCCTCATCGGCGAGGTTGCCGAGCGCCGTCAACGAGACTCCATCGTGCCCGCGATGCGGGAAGCGCTTGGCTTCATCGTCGTTGAAATAGGGCACGTGGCAGGTCGCGTTTTGCGCCAACAGCGCCGAGATCACCGCAACGCCGAGCGCGCCCGTCCCCCCCGTCACCACCACATGGCGATCCTGAAAGCTCATGCGCGCCCCCTGCTCGCCCGCGCCGGCAGCACCTGATGGGTGATCCAGTTGGTAAGCTCCGCCATGCGGAGGCCCGGATTCAGCACCGTCTCGTCGATGCCGTAGCGCCAGGCGAGCGGCTTGTTGGCGGGCTCGCGGTCGAGCGTCTCAAGGTCCGCCACATAGGCGTCGCGCGCGGCTTCGTCGGCGAAAAAACCCTCGCCGATCAGCCGCCGCCCGTAGCGGCGCACGATCACCGCCATGTCGGCGAGCGTGAACTCGGGATGATACTGCACGCACCAGGCGGTCGCGCCGTCGAGCCTGATCTCGGCCGACTGCACGTCGGATAGCGCGTTCGAGGCCAGCACCGTGGTGCCGGGCGCCAGCATCTCGACCTCGTCGAGATGCACCGTCACGGCATCGAACACGCCCGCCTTGCCGGCATACATGGGATGGTCACGGCCGGCACGCGTGAGCGCGATGCGGCGCCCGATTGCGAGCTCGCGGCCCTTCGGATTGGGGCGCACCGTGCCGCCCGCCGCGACGGTAACGACCTGCAGGCCCCAGCAGCTTCCGAACAGCGGCGTTCTGCTCTTGAGCACCGCGCGGGCAAGCTCGATCTGCGGCGCGATCGCCGGCCCGCCGTCATAGACGTTGAGCGCCGAGCCGGTGATCGCGACGCCGTCGTAGCCCTCGACCCCGCCGAGCGGCAGGTTCGCGCCCGGATCGGCCGGATAGCAGATGTCCACCACGGCACCCGGCAGCAGCTCGCGCAGCAGGTCCGCATAGCCGTCGCTCATCGCCACGCCGCCCGCCTCGACCTGCCTGGCGCGCAGGTCCGCGGTGTTCCCTTCGCAGACGAGGAGGCGTGGTGAGGACATGCAGGCTCCGCTTTCGATCACCCCTCATAGCGCCAATTCCGGACCTCGCGAAGCTTGACGTTCGCCACGCAGAGAGGCAGTTCAACGCTTAAGGCGCGGGAGGAATCAGCGGCACATCATGGCCGACTTCGATCTTGCCATTGTGGGTGGCGGCATCAACGGCGCGGGCATCGCACGCGATGCGGCCGGACGCGGCCTCTCGGTGCTGCTGATCGAGCAGAACGACCTTGCCTCCGGCACCTCGTCGAAATCCACCAAGCTGATCCACGGCGGCCTGCGCTATCTCGAAGTGTACGCCTTCCGGCTGGTGCGCGAGGCACTGATCGAGCGCGAGGTGCTGATCCGCAATGCGCCGCACCTGACCAAGCCGCTGCGTTTCGTGCTGCCGCATCACTCCGGGCTGCGGCCCGCCTGGATGCTGCGCCTCGGCCTGTTCCTTTACGATCATCTCGGCGGGCGCCACATCCTGCCCGGCACCGAGATGGTCGACCTCACGCATCACGTGGTGGGCGAGCCGCTCAAGCGCACGTTCCGGCAAGGCTTCGTCTATTCGGACGGCTGGGTCGACGACGCGCGTCTCGTCGTGCTCAACGCGGTCGACGCGGCCGAGCGCGGCGCGATGATCCGCACGCGCACCAGGCTGGTGCGGGCAGATCGCGAGGGCAGCCACTGGCAGCTCGTGCTCAATGTGCGCGGCAATCGCGAGGTCGTCACGGCGGGCGCGCTTGTCAATGCGGCAGGCCCCTGGGCGCCGGACGTGACCGAGCATCTGCTGCGCCAGCCGCCGCCCCCGCACGTCCGGCTCGTCAAGGGCAGCCACATCGTGGTGCCGCGCCTGTTCGAGCACGACCACGCCTACATCTTCCAGCACGCCGACGGCCGGATCGTTTTCGCGATCCCCTACGAACGCGACCTCACGCTCATCGGCACCACAGACCTCGACTTCAAGGGCGATCTTGCGGCGCCCGCCGCGAGCCCGGACGAGATCACTTATCTGTGCCGCGCCGCGAGCGTCTATTTCCGTCATCCGGTGTCGCCGGACCAGGTCGTGCACGCGTTCGCCGGCGTGCGCCAGCTCTACGACGACGGCGCGAGCCGCGCCAAGGACCTGACCCGCGAGTACGTGCTCGAGTTGCAAGCGCGCGCCGGACAGCCTCCACTGCTCACGGTCTACGGCGGCAAGATCACCACCTACCGGCGGCTCGCCGAGGCCGCGCTGCGGCGGCTCGCCCCCTACTTCAAGCTCGGCCCCGCATGGACCGCCGATGCGCCATTGCCGGGCGGCGAGTTTCCCCATGACGGCGTCGCGGCGCTGACCGCCCGCGCGCAGGGGCTGTGGCCTTTCCTCACCGAAGCGAATGCGCGGCGCCTGGTGCGCGCCTACGGCACGCGGCTCGACCGCATCCTTGCCGACGTGCGGAAAACGCAAGACCTGGGCGAACGGTTCGGCGATGAACTGTCTGCGACAGAAGTACGCTACCTGATGCGCCACGAATTCGCCGAAACGGCCGACGACGTGCTATGGCGGCGCTCCAAACTCGGCTTGCGCATGGGGGCGGAGGCCGAGGCAGCACTGACACGGTTCATGGAAGCGAGCGCCAGCCGCGCGGCGGCTGAGTAGAGACGCGTGGTCCCCGAAAAGTGGGTACCGGTTTTCGGTTAAGGACCACGCGCAAATAGGAGGTTTCGTGCCGACCCATCTGCTGGCGATCGATCAGGGAACGACGTCGACACGCGCATTTCTGTTCGACGCGGCGCTCTCGCCGGTCGGCTTCGCGCAGCTCGAGTTTCCGCAGATTTATCCCCAGCCGGGCTGGGTCGAGCACGATCCGCAGGGGATCTGGACCACCTCGGTTGCGACCGCGCGCGCCGCAATGGCGAGCGCCGGCGTCTCGGCCGAGGATGTGGCCGCGATCGGCATCACCAACCAACGCGAAACCACGATCATCTGGGACCGCAAGACCGGCAAGCCGATCCACAATGCGATCGTCTGGCAGGACCGCCGCACGCATGAGGCCTGCGCGGCGCTCGCGCGCGCGGGACATGAGAGACTGGTGAGCGAGCGCACCGGCCTGTTGCTCGATCCCTACTTCTCGGCGACGAAAATTGCCTGGCTGCTCGACAACGTGAGCGGGGCGCGCGCGGCCGCCGAAGCTGGCCAGCTCGCCTTCGGCACGGTCGACACGTATCTCCTCTGGCACTTCACCGGCGGCAAGGTGCACGTCACCGATGCTACCAACGCGGCGCGCACCGCGTTGCTCGACATTCGTACGGGCCAGTGGGACGACGAGCTGCTCGACCTGTTCCGCGTGCCGAAGGCGCTGCTGCCGGAGGTGCGCGACTCGGCTTGCGACTTCGGGACGACATTGCCGAATCTGCTCGGCGGACCGGTGCGCATCCTCGGGATCGCGGGCGATCAGCAGGCCGCGACCATCGGGCAAGGCTGCTTCAAGCCCGGCATGATGAAATCGACCTACGGCACCGGCTGCTTCGCGCTGCTCAACACCGGCGATACGCCGGTGCAGTCGCGGGCGCGCATGCTGACCACCATCGCCTATCAGCTCAACGGCAAGCGCACTTATGCGCTGGAAGGCGCGATCTTCATCGCGGGCGCGGCGGTGCAGTGGCTGCGTGACGGGCTCAGGCTGGTCGCGACCGCGGCCGAGACCGGGACGATCGCCGCGCTGTCGGATCAGGCCGACGAGGTCTACATGGTGCCGGCCTTCGTCGGGCTCGGCGCGCCGTGGTGGGACGCCGAGGCGCGCGGAGCGCTCTATGGGCTGTCCCGCAAGAGCGGGCCCCCGGAGATCAGCCGTGCCGCGCTCGAATCGGTCGGCTACCAGACCCGCGACATGCTCGACGCGATGCGCGCCGACTGGCCGGGAGCGGACCGTGTGGTGCTGCGCGTCGACGGTGGCATGACGGCGAGCGACTACACGATGCAGTTTCTCGCCGACATCCTCGCAGCGCCAGTCGACCGGCCGGTGTTCATGGAGACGACCGCGCTGGGCGCGGCCTATCTGGCGGGCCGGCAAGCGGGCGTCTGTCCCGACTTCGACGGGTTCGCGGCGACCTGGAAGCTCGATCGCCGCTTCGAACCCCAAATGAATGAGTCGACCCGCCAGCGGAAGTGGAGCGGCTGGCAGGATGCGGTGCGGCGTACGTTGACGCACCGCTAGAGCGACTGCACATCCGCGCAAATCGCGACCGCTCGCATTCGCCTCCGGATATCTGCTTCGCCCGCGAGCGGCGGAAAAGAGCGACAAGGGTTGCCCTATTTCTCCACCTCGAGCTTCACCTTGGTGATACCGCGGTCGATCATGCCGAGTTCTTTCGCGGCGGAATGTGAGACGTCGACCATGCGCCCGGGGATGAACGGGCCGCGGTCGTTGACCCTGACGGTGACGGACTGCCCGGTAGCGAGGTTCGTCACGCGCAGGCGAGTCCCGAACGGCAACGTGCGGTGCGCGGCGGTCAGTTCGCGGGGGTTGAATTGCTCCCCGCTCGCGGTCTTGGCTTCATACTTGTAAAAGCTCGCGATCCCGACCGAGCCATCCGTCAGGGCCGCCGGTTTGGCGGCGGCCGGCCTGGCGGCGAACGGGGTGTGCTTGCTCGACACTGCGGCCACGCGCCGGTGATGCGCGACCGAGGCCCGGCGCTGCGGCGCCACCTGCGCTGGGGACGCCTGCGGGCTGACGCCCAGCGACGTCGATCGCTCGGTGACGGTGTGCTGGACGCAGCCCGCGAGCATCGCCCCCGCGAGCGCGAGCACGAATAACTGGAGAGCTTGGCTGATCGCCATTTGACACCCCCGTGTCTCTTTCAGTCGCCCATGGGGGTGCCCGACCGTGGCCTGACATGGCCTAACCACTGGCAAAATCAAGGCAAGGGGCTAATTCGGCTCCCTGTGGTTTTCGCGCCACGGTGCACACCGCCTCTGCGCGTGCCTCCGGGGCCGATTGCCGACAATTTTAAGCATCGGTTTTACGGCGCTCTCATCGCGGTCTGCTTTATTCCGGCACGGAACGGGTCTGCCGCATCGCGCGGCGATCGGGACATTGGCAGGTCAAATCCCGTGAGCAACAGCCGCATCGACACGCTCGTGCAGTCGCTTGCCGTGCTGGTGATCGACGACAACCACTACATGCGGAAGGTCATCCGCAACATCCTGGTCAACCTCGGCGTCAAGAACGTGCATGAGGCCGCCGACGGCATCGCCGGGCTTGAGGCGATCCGCATGTTCGCGCCCGACCTCGTCATCCTCGATTGGGAAATGCCGCTGCTCAACGGCGCCGAACTGGTCCGCATCGTCCGCTCCCCCGGTGTGTTTCCCGTGTCGGACGTCCCGATCATCATGCTCACCGGCCATGTGGAGCGCTGGCGCGTGATCGAGGCCTCGCGGCTTGGGGTCAACGAGTTCCTGAAGAAGCCGGTCTCCGGCAAGGCGCTGCTCGACCGCATCGTGGCCATCATGACGCAGCCGCGCGCGATGGTGCGCCTCGGCGACTACTACGGCCCGGAGCCGCGCAAGCTGTTCTTCGAGCCGATCCAGAAGCTGGTGACGCCGGCGCCCGCACCAACTGCCGCGCTGCCGGCGCCGAAGCGGTTCGCTGCGCTGCCCGCTCCGTCAAAATCCGACGCGGACAAAGTCCTGATCTGACGGCGCGGGCAGTTTCGCGAGCGCCACAATATGTTTTAGCGTGCCGCCATGGCGGCACGCGCAATCGTCACCTTCGACAACATCACCAAGCGCTTCGGCGATTTCACCGCCGTCGACGCCTTGACGCTGGAGATCTTTGAACGGGAGTTCTTCGCGCTGCTCGGGCCCTCCGGGTGCGGCAAGACCACGCTGCTGCGCGTGCTCGCGGGCTTCGAGCAGCCGGACGCCGGACGCATCGTGCTCGACGGACAGGACCTTGCCGGCGTGCCGCCCTACCGGCGGCCCGTCAACATGATGTTCCAGAGCTACGCGTTGTTTCCCCACATGACGGTCGAAGGCAACGTCGCGTTCGGCTTGAAGCAGGACGGGCTGCCGAAGGACAAGATCGCGGCGCGCGTCGACGAAATGCTCGGCCTCGTCCAGCTCCGCCCGCTCGCCTCCCGCAAGCCGGATCAGCTTTCCGGCGGTCAGCGGCAGCGCGTTGCGCTCGCCCGCTCGCTCGCCAAGCGCCCCAAGGTCCTGCTGCTCGACGAGCCGCTCGCGGCGCTCGACCGCAAGCTGCGCGAGGAGACGCGTTTCGAATTGAAGGAGGTTCAACGGCGACTTGAGACGACGTTCGTGATCGTCACCCACGACCAGGACGAAGCGATGACGGTGGCGGACCGTGTCGCGGTGATGAACCGCGGCGAACTTGCGCAAGTCGGAACGCCGATCGAGGTCTACGAACGGCCGAACTCGCGCTGGGTCGCGGGCTTCCTCGGCGACGTCAACCTGATCGAGGGACGGGCCATATCGGTCTATCCCTCGTTCGTGACGGTGGAAGGCGCAGGGCTGCGGCTGCGCGTCGCGCATGCACCGGTCGCGCCGGGCCCGGTCGCGGTGGCGCTGCGGCCCGAAAAGATCCGCATCGGACACGAGATCCCGCAGGATGCCGTCGAAAACGGCGCCGCCGGCATGGTCACCGACATCGGCTATCTCGGCACGGTCTCGCACTACAAGGTGAGGCTCGACAGCGGGCTCGTGCTCAAGGCTGCGGTGATGAACGACCAGCGCCAGTCGGCACGCACCATCCACGTGAACGACCGCGTCGGGCTGTCATGGGCGCCCGACGCGGGCGTACTGTTGAGCGAGTGATGGAAGGCAGCAGCCTCACGACCCGCTCAGATCACAATTCTGGTTCCCCCAAATTGGGTGAGCCCAAAGCCAGAAAATCCTTCGGAAACGGTCATTCGGTCTTCTCGCAGGAGCCGGATGGCAATCTGCTCGCCGAGAGTATTCGCCGCTACGCCATCGCTGCGGTAGTGCACGCCTGACATATTGCGGCCCCAGGTTATATTATACGCCAATTTGTTGAGTTCACCTCCAATGGTTAGCGCCGGGCCATCCTTCCCATATACATACGGTTCGAGTTGCGTCCCGTCGTAGTTTGGTTTTACTGCAGTGCGTTCCGGTAGAACGAAATCTTCATCAAACCAAGCCTTCAGAAGCGTCGCTCCAATGCCCGCGGCCGTCCCGTGCCCTTGCGGGTAGGACGGATGCGTGGGTGAGCCTTCTCCCCATAGGCAGGACAGCAAGTAAGTCCCCTTACCGTCGTTCAGACCGCGACGCTGATTCATCCGAGCATTCTGATCGAAAACATATTGGAGTACAGGAGAATCCAAGATTGACTGATGAATGGGGTAAGATGCACCCTTTGTGACCGTATTGTGGATTCGTCCCGAGAATGCTTCAGGCCTTAGTCTTCGGTGAAACCATTTTTGATAGGAAAGTTGATGGGCCCGGGCTGCTTGTCCGATCAACGTTTCCAGATGTGCAATATCAAACGTGCCGAGTCCGCCAATGAAAAGGCTAGTCTTGTAGGGATGGGCGGAATCTAGCGCTCGCCTGCCGAGCCCGAGCAGCAAGAGTGCCACGTTCAGGTATGTGGTGTTTATGGCACTCTGATCTGCGCACCAACCCAGATCTCTTGAGTTCCGCGGGTACCGGCGCTGGGGATCGATCGGTGGTTCGCTGAGGCCATCTGTGGGGACTCCGCGTTGGGCGGCAAGCCATTCGTCATAGGATGTCATAAGCTCAAGGCCAAGATCGGAGCTTGGCAGCGGAACTGTTCGCTTCTGGTCAACGGGCACGCCGTCGAAATCAAAAGACCATAAGAGGAACTGTGACACACGAGGGCCGTCCGCGACGCCTGGATAGTTTGCCAAGAACAAATGGCGCGGGTCGATGGTGGAGCCTTGCAGCCGAGAGAGATCCTTTGCCGCCATTGCAACGAGTTCGTTCTCGCCATACCGGGCAAATGGAACATCGCGTGTCAATGACATCCAATATAGCTCCGCCATCTCGGCGGCAGTCTCCGCGCTTTCGAATGTTGGCGGTGGCGGCAGAGTTAGTGCCTGAGCATCCGGGCTGGACAGGCTAAAGCATCTCCCGCCGAGCGGCCCCGCGATTCTCCGTTTGGTGTGCGGATTAAGCTTTTCGAATGCGGCAATGTCGCCTGACTGGATAGCGCTTACCATCGCCCTATAGCTAGCGGGATCTACCTCGCCCAGATCATCGTGCTGGAGACACTTTGAGAAGCTGGCGATGTAGTTCGGGTATCTTTCTTCATCTCCATTCGCGATCTGAGCCTCATACGGCGCGCTTAATTGTGCGCGCGCAGCCTGGACGCGCTTTCGATAGGCCCTTTGTCGTCGGTTTCGTGATCGTGGCCACTGGAGACGCATCATCGGAAGACCCTACGCGAGGGCGGCAGGCCGCTCGGAGGTATTGTCAAATTCTCTCACGCACACAATTGTCGTGGTCGTTACGGTCGCGCGTGACCATGCTGAAAAAAGTAGATCTATCGCATTGTCAGTCGCGCGACATGACTCTCATGCAGGCCCCAGCAGGGTGAGGGTGCGACCGCCGATCACGCCGCGAACGTTGTTTTCCTCATCAAGCAACGAGCTGCATCGGCAGCCGGCAACCATAAAGAACGGCGGTATTTGATCGACCTTTCCTGATACGATCACTGGGTACTTGTTATGGAGCTTTCCATAACCGGGTATGTCCAAGACTTGAAACACCGATGCAACCAAGGTTGCTGGAAATGGAATTGATGGAGAATTTTGCGAAATGATCCCCGTTGTAAGCATATTGGGATTGCCCTCCATCCTGATTGTGCCGAGTTCGGACTCGCCAGAACTCGGCATGTCTCCTACTGTCCAGGGCAGAACGGCTAACTCACCGGGGCTGGCGGCGTCGCAGTTGAACAGTGGCACAGTGGTCGTGAATTGGTCCTGGGTAAAGACTTCCATCGTGCCGTCGAGGATTACATTGACCACGCGCAGGTGACGCTGATCCCGTTTTTTGGGGTCGTCGAGGAAAAGCCGAACGTTCGTTTGTGTTCGCGTCACGGTCCTCATTCTGACGAAACTTTGGTACATGATGCGTCCTCCGGGCGTAGTGGGTCAGGAGGTCGTTATGCGATGCGGTCATCCGACGTGGATCACGACAGGCTGTCTCAACTATCTCCTCGCACTCTTCCTCTTGTCTCGTTTGGAGCACCTTCCGGCTCTCGAGGTTGTTTGAAAGAAGGGTTGCGGTTCGTTGCACCGACAGCACGATTTGGGCCTGAGGGTCTTATAATCGCGGCACCTTCGGTATTGCGGAATAAAGCAGTCATGAAACGAGCACAGATTTGGCAATCCCGAAGGAACGGATCAGTCATTCTCCTTCCCTATGTTTGGCTCCTTATCTTCTTCCTGCTGCCGTTTCTGATCGTCCTGAAGATCAGCGTTTCGCAGACGACGATCGCGCAGCCGCCCTATACGCCGCTCCTCGACCTTTGGGCTGGCTGGGAAGGATTGAAGGAATTTTTCGCCGCGCTGTCGGCCGAGAACTACGCGACTCTGTTCTCGGACTCGCTCTATGCCTGGTCCTATCTGAAAAGCCTGCAAGTCGCGGCGATCTCGACGGCGACCCTGCTGCTGATCGCCTATCCGGTCGCCTATGCGCTGGCGCGCGTGCCGCGCCGCTGGCAGGGCCTGCTGGTGCTCCTCGTGGTGCTACCGTTCTGGACCTCGTTCCTGATCCGCGTCTATGCGTGGGTGAACATCCTGCAGCATGACGGCCTGCTCAACCGGGCGCTGGTCGCGCTACGTATCGTCGACGCGCCGGTGACGTGGCTCTCGACCGACACCGCGGTCTACATCGGTATCGTCTATTCGTACTTTCCGTTCATGGTGCTGCCGCTGTTCGCGGCGCTCGAGAAGATGGACAAAACGTTGCTCGAAGCCGCGGCCGACCTCGGCAGCCCGCCATGGCGCACGTTCTTCCAGGTTACCGTGCCGCTGTCGTTGCCCGGCATCGTCGCCGGATCGCTGCTCTGCTTCATCCCGATCCTCGGCGAGTTCGTCATCCCCGACCTGCTCGGCTCGTCCTCCACCGCGATGATCGGACAGACGCTGTGGATGGAATTCTTCGGCAACCGCGACTGGCCGGTCGCGTCCGCGCTCGCGGTGGTGCTGTTGTGCATCCTGGTGCCGCCGATCCTGATCTACCGCCAGCGTGAAGCGCGGCAGTTGGAAGGCGCGCGATGAAGCGCTTCAGCACCATCAACCTTACGGCGCTCGCGCTTGGCCTCGCGTTCCTTTACCTGCCGATCGCGATCCTGGTCATCTATTCGTTCAACGACTCGCGCCTCGTCGCGGTCTGGGCCGGCGCCTCGCTGCGCTGGTATCGCGCGCTGTTAAACGATAGCGCGATGCTGGAAGCCGCCTCTGTCTCGCTGCGCGTCGCTTTCCTCTCCGCGACGGCCGCGACCGTGCTCGGCACGCTCGCGGCGCTGGCGCTGACGCAGCGCTTCCGCGGCAAGCTCATGTTCTCCGGCATGATCTACGCGCCGCTGGTGATGCCGGAAGTCATCACCGGCCTATCGTTGCTACTCTTGTTCGTCGCGGTCGAGATCGATCGCGGTTTCTGGACCATCGTGCTCGCGCACACGACGCTCACGCTTTGCTTCGTCGCTGTGGTGGTGCATTCCCGGCTCGTCACCTTCGATCGGAGCCTGCAGGAGGCCGCGATGGACCTCGGCTGCCCGCCGCTGCGTACTTTTCTCACCATCACGCTGCCGCTGATCTGGCCGGCGGTCGCCTCGGGCTGGATGCTCGCGTTCGCGCTCTCGCTCGACGATCTGGTGATCGCGAGCTTCGTCACGGGACCGGGCGCCACCACGTTGCCGCTGCGCATCTATTCGGAAGTGCGGCTCGGCGTGAAGCCGGAGATCAACGCGGTCTGCACCATCATGATCGCCGTGGTGGCGGCCGGGCTGATCGCGGCGTCGCTCATCACCAAGCGTTCGACCGGCAACGCGCAGCTCGGCGGGCGGGTCTAGCCCGGTCAGTTGGGCGATGCCGGCTCCAGACCGTGCTTCCTGATGCTGTCCGCAGCTGCCGGTGAGACCAGAAATTTGGCAAGGGCGGTCGCAGCCTCCGGCTGCTTCGCGCCGCTGTGCAAGGCGCCCGAGAACACCGTGACCTGCTGAACCTCCGGCGGCAGTGGCCCAACAATGTCGATGCCTTGCACCGGAATAAGCTCGCTCAACTGGTGGAAGCCGATCTCGGCCTCGCCGCGCGCGACCTTTCCGCCGACCGGCTCGTTGGCCCTGGTGACGGAAGCCTTTGAGCTGACCTCATCGTAGACATCCAACGTCTTGAGCATCGTGACGATGTACGTGCCACTTGCTCCGCTCGAATAGGCGACAGATTTTGCGGCGAGCAGCGCGCGTTTCAGCGCATCGCCCGAGCTGATATTCGGGCGTGGCGCGCCCGCGCGCACCGCGACGTAAATCCGCGATGTTGCAAAGCCAGTGCGGGTGCTCGCGACGAGCTTGCCATCCTTGAGCAAAGCTTCGGTGCCATCGCTGCCCAAGATGACGAGGTCGGCGACATAGCCTTCTGCAACGCGTTTGCGGATATCGGTCGTATTCGACCACGCAGCGCTGACGGTGTGGCCGCTCGCTTTCTCAAAGTTCGGGAGCAGCTCGAGATAGGCCTCCTTCAGGGCGCCTGACGCCAGCAACCTGATTTCGGCACTCTGGGCAACGTTTGTGAAAACAAGAGCAGCTGCCGCGGCGACGATCGATCGTAACGTCATGATCAGCTCTTCAATGCAAGCTTGCCAAGCAAGGCCGAGATATCGCCCGTTCTCTCCAGCGCCCACAGCGCCTCAAGAACAGCGGTCGTCTGGTTCCCTGACCAGCGGTGGCCGACATTGCCGCGGAATTTGCGCTCCACTTCAGCTCTGGACATGGGCCGCTGCGCAAAGCCCGGCGCATGATCTACTTCACGAGACACACGCTGGCCGTCGGCAAGGATTGCGGTCACGCGCGTCGGCACGGCTGTTCCGCCGCGGGCCGTAAGCGCAGGATCTTCGGCCACCTTGATCTTCTGCATGAAGGTGAGAACCGCGGGATCGCGGAATTTCTCCGGCGCGAAGCTTTCGTTGGTGATGTCGCCATCAAACATCGCGCGCGCCGTAATGAAGGGGAGGCTGTGATCGGCGGTTTCCCGGGTTTTCGGCGACCACTTCTCCGGCTCGCTTCCGGTGCGCTGATAGCCTCGGCGCGTCGTTGCGATCTCGATCGCTGCGATGCGGTCGAGCGAGCCGACTTGCCTGGCGACCTCGATTGCCGCCACAATGGCAGTCTGCGTATAGATCACGGCCGGATAGGGCTTCAGGCTGCATTTGTGCAGCCGGAATTCGCGGCCGCGTCCGCCAAAAGACTCGACATCGACATTGCCCGGCCCGGTCACCTGCTGGAACAGTCCGGAGGTGCCCTCGAAGATCGGAGCCGGTCCCGAGATGCCTGCACGTGCGAGCCGCGCGGCGAACACGGCATTGCGTCCGGCTTCGGCCACGGCCAGCCCTTTCCAGTCCGACAGCGCACCGACACGGGTCAACGCCAGCGGGATGTGATCGTTGATCGCAAGATTGACTGCTTGGGTCATCTGCTGCGGATCGAGTTTCATCAGCCTGCCTGCGGCAAGCGCCACGGCCGGAAGGCCGAAGACGGGTGGGTCCCAGCCACGGGACGAAATGTCGAAGGCATCGACCAGCCGGCAATTCACCTCATAGGCAATGACGATCGCAGCGATCAGCTCCTGCGCACTGGCGCGCTCGGCTTCGGCAACCGCGAGGCAGGCCGGGATGTTGTCGCTCGGATGCGCGGCGAACTTGCCGACGTATGTGTCGTTGAAATCGAGATAGCGCACAGCCGCGCCATTCGCGAAAGCAGCGAGGTCGGTTGTCGTTCGCTGCGCGGTCCCGATGATCGTCGCTGGACCGCTGACTGAGAGAGCGATCTGCCGACAGGCGCGGACCGGACGCTCATCCCATGCGCCCATTGCGCAGCCGATCGTGTCGATGACCAGCGTCTTCACACGCTCGAGCGTCGCAGCATCGAGATCGTCGTAGCGCAGAGCTGACGCATAGGCGGCGAGGCGTTCCGCAAGCGACGGTCCAGACAATTCCTGTGCTGGCCTTTCTGCCGCGGTAGCCCGGCCAAACATCGGCAGCACGGCGGCACCGGCGCCGAGGTGTAGCAGTCGACGGCGAGGAATCTTCATTGCGGCGAGCCTGCGGGTGAGGACCCAGCTTCGCCTACTGTCGCACAAACGGCAGAAGGAATCAGCCTCGGAGCGCTGCTGCGTCCAAGCCTGCGTCTCCGGCTAGGCCTTCGCCAGCTCGCGCGGCGCACGCACGCGCTTCCGGATCCCGTTCGCCGCCACGATGACGCGGTTCTGCGCATAGGCCTCGTGGTTCTTCTCGATGTCCTCGATGTCGTACTGGTAGTTGACCATCAGGCCGTGCCCCTGGGCGAGACCTTTCTCCGACAGATCGCCGAGCGGATTGAGCTGCTGCAGCCGCGCGCCGTTGCCGAGATGAAAGCGTGCGACCGGATCGAGCGCACCGCCATTGCGGTTGCGCGCGGAAAGGAAATAGGTCGCGGCCGCATGCAGCATCGGCTCCTTCAGGCGCTCCGCCGCGCCGTCCTGCCACCAGTTCGGCTTGTCGAGCTCGCTCAGGTCGGCAAGGTCCTCAGGCAGCAGGATCGGATTGTTGCTCTTGCGCTCGCGCGCGAGCCACTGGGCGAAGCCCGGCGCCGGCGAGAGCGTTACGAAAGTCGAGAGGCGCGGAAAGTCGCGCGACACCTCTTCCACCACCTGCTTGATCAGGAAGCTGCCGAAACTGACACCCGACAGCCCGCGCTGGCAGTTCGAGATTGAATAGAACACCGCGGTGTTCGCGTCCTCCGGTGCAAGCGTGTTCCCGTCCTTGCCGAGAATCGGCGCGATCGCGCGCGGGATGCCGTCGGTGAACGCCACCTCGACGAAGATCAGCGGCTCGTCGTTGAGCGCCGGATGGAAGAACGCAAAACAGCGCCGGTCCGGCGGATCGATGCGGCGGCGCAGGTCGTTCCAGTCCTGGATCTGATGCACGGCTTCGTAGCGGATGATCTTTTCCAGAATCAGCGCGGGCGTTCCCCAGTCGATCCGCCGCAGCACCAGAAACCCGCGGTTGAACCAGGACGAGAAGAGATGCACGAAGTCCTGGTCCACCGGCGCGAGGTCTTCGCGGTGCGTCATCGCGTCCATCAGATCTTCGCGCATGGCGACCAGTGCAGCCGTGCCGTCGGGCGCGAGATTGAGCCTGCGGAACAACTCCTGCCGGCGCGGCTCGGCGGCGCGATGCAGCTCGAACGCGGCCTCGTCGGTTCCCTCACGCGTCCAGACGTCCACCGCGGCGTCGACCCGCTCGCGGTCCGCGCCGTAGCGCGTGGCCAGCGACTCGAAGAACGCGATGCGCGGGCCCGTGGTTAGCTCGTTGTAACGAACGAACAGCTCGCGTGCGAGCGCGACGCCGGAGGCTTCGCCGCGTCCAGACAGGAGTTCCTCGCAAAGCTCGATCAGGCTGTGCGACTGTGCCGCAGCGTCACCACGGCGATCGCGCGTGCGATCGATCAGGGCGCGGCCACGCTCCGAGATGCTCTGGAGCAGTTCGCCGAAAAACGAGGTGTTCATTCCGGTCTAACCCCGTGACTCGCCGCTGTTGCCGCCAAAACGGCCTCGCGGCCCTCCGCCCCGGCTGTTGCACTGCGGCCGCGTTTCCACTTGGCCGCTGCACCGGCTATCAGGTATAGGCTCGGCCCCAAGGGCACAAGAACACTCCCGAAAACTGCCTAATTTTGGGTGGGAACACTGACGGATCCGAGCGCGCAGCCCGCTGCGACGACCCCCCTGCTTGAGGTCCGCGACCTGCATGTGCGGTTCGAGACCTCGCGCGGCACGGTCCACGCGGTCGAGGGCATCTCCTATACGGTCAATCGCGGCGAGATCGTTGCCGTGGTCGGGGAATCCGGCTGCGGCAAGTCGGTTTCGGCGCTCGCCATCATGCGCCTACTCGCCAAGACCGGCCGCGTGCCACAAGGGCAGATCCTGTTCGAAGGGGTGAACCTGCTCGACCTCTCCGAGGAGGAGATGCGCGAGCGGCGCGGCCGCGACATCTCGATGATCTTCCAGGAGCCGATGACTTCACTCAATCCGGTGCTCTGCATCGGCGAGCAGGTGATGGAGCCCCTGAAGATCCATCTCAACATGAACGACGAGCAGGCGACGGCACGAGCGCTCGAACTGCTCCAGCTCGTCGGCATCACGGACGGCCCGCGCCGGCTCGAGCAGTATCCGCATCATCTCTCCGGTGGAATGCGCCAGCGCGTCATGATCGCGATCGGGCTCGCCTGCAATCCGAAGCTCATCATTGCCGACGAGCCGACCACCGCGCTCGACGTGACGATTCAGGCGCAGATCCTCGAACTGATGAAGGACCTGTCGCGCCGGCTCGGTATCGCGATGGTCGTCATCACGCACAATCTCGGCATCGTTGCGCGTTACGCCGACCGCGTGAACGTGATGTACGCAGCGCGCATCATCGAGCAGGGCACGGCCGATCACGTCTTCCTCGAACCCGCACACCCCTACTCGATCGGCTTGATGCGCTCGATTCCGCGGCTCGACCTGCCGCGCGGCATCAAGCTCGAGACCATCGAGGGCCTGCCGCCCGACTTGCGCACGCCGCCCTCCGGCTGCCGTTTCGCCCCACGTTGTCCCTATCGTCTCGATGCGTGTCTCGTCAGCGCGCCGCTGGTGACGGTCGCGCCGGATCATGCCTCGGCCTGCATCCGCGCCAAGGAGATTCTTGCCGGCACGCTGGTGGCGCCGTTCGCGCGCGGGGCGGCGGCGCCAACGGTGCTCACGGCGCAAAACGGCGCCGAGCCGCTGCTCGTGGTCGATCACCTGAAGAAGTATTTCAACGTCAAGGCCGCGGGCGCGGGCTTCATGTCCTCGGAAACCGCGACCGTGAAGGCGGTGGACGATGTCTCGCTGCACGTGATGGCGGGCGAGACGCTCGGCCTCGTCGGCGAGTCGGGCTGCGGCAAGACCACGGTCGGGCGCGCGGTGCTCAAGCTCGACGAGCCGACCGACGGCACGATCCGTTTCGGCGGCGTCGATATCACGCATGCGGGCCACTCCGACATGCGCGGCGTGCGGCGCAAGATCCAGGTGATCTTCCAGGACCCTTATTCGTCGCTCAATCCGCGCATGACGGTCGGCCAGATCATCGGCGAGCCGCTCGGCGTCTACAAGCTGGTACCGAACCGCAAGGCCGAGCACGAGCGCGTCAGCGAGCTGCTCAGCCAGGTCGGCCTCTATCCCTACATGGCCGAGCGCTATCCGCACGAGCTCTCCGGCGGGCAGCGCCAGCGCGTCGGCATTGCGCGCGCGCTCGCGCTCGAGCCGACGTTCATCGTCTGCGACGAGCCGGTGTCGGCGCTCGATGTCTCGATCCAGGGCCAGATCATCAATCTGCTGGAAGACCTGCAGGACCGGCTCGGCCTCTCCTACCTTTTCATCGCGCACGATCTTGCGGTGGTGCGGCACATTTCCGACCGCGTCGCCGTGATGTATCTCGGGCGCGTGGTCGAGCTTGCCGACCGTGACGAGCTCTATGCCGCGCCGCAGCACCCCTACACCAAGGCGCTGCTCGACGCCGCGCCGATCCCCGACCCCAAGGTCGAACGCACGCGCGCACCCCGCGCGCTCCGCGGCGAAATCCCCTCTCCCTTGACCCCGCCGAGCGGCTGCGTCTTCCATACACGCTGTCCGATTGCCGGCGAGGAATGCAAGCGGGAGGTGCCGGTGTTTAGACCAATAGCGGGCGGCCACATGGTCGCGTGCCACAAGGTGTAAGTGCGCGTTTCGCGGGGGCGGCGCGAAGCAACGAAGAGGGAGACAACATGAACTCGCTGACAAGGCGCTCTGTCCTGATGACGGGCGCGGCTGCCTTCGCCATCGGTGGGACAAATCTCGATGCCTACGCCCAGCAGCCGAAAAAGGGCGGCACGCTCAATTTCGCCATCAGTGCCGAAACGCCGCACTACGACAACCACGGTAGCGACACCTACGCGACGCTGCATTTCGCGGCGCCGTTCTATAACACGCTGCTGCGCTTCAACCTCGACAAATTCCCCGAGGTGCAGGGCGATCTCGCAACCGAGTGGACGGTCGCGCCGGACCTGATGACCTACACGTTCAAGCTGACGCCGGGGGTGAAATTCCACAACGGCGCCGACCTCACCTCGGAAGACGTGAAGGCGACTTACGACCGCATGCGCCATCCGCCGCAGGGCGTGGTGTCGACGCGCCAGGCGACGTTCGGCGACATCGGCTCGATCGAGACGCCCGATCCGCTCACGGTGATCTTCAAGATGAAGGCCGTGAATGCCTCGATGCTCGAACACTTCGCCTCGCCGTGGAACGTGATCTATTCGGCGAAGGATCTCGCGGCTGACCCGAACGCTCCCAAGACCAAGATCAACGGGACCGGCCCGTTCACGTTCACCGAGCACGTCAAGGGCAGCCACGTCTCCGGCAAGCGCAACGAGAACTATTTCAAGAAGGGCTTGCCCCATCTCGACGGCTTCCGCGGCGTGTTCACGCTGCAGGCCGCCGCGATGCTCAACGCGCTGCAGGGCGGACAGGTGCTCGCCGAATACCGCGGCATCTCGCCGGCCGAGCGCGACCGCCTCGTGCAGGCGATGGGCGACAAGATCCGCGTCGAGGAGTCGAGCTGGACGCTCAACCTGCTCGTCTGCTTCAACGTCGAGAAGAAGCCGTTCGACGACGTGCGCGTGCGCAAGGCGCTGCTCATGGCGATCGACCGCTGGGGCGGCAGCCAGGGCCTCTCGCGCATCTCCACGCTGCGCTCGGTCGGTGGCGTGATCCGCCCGGGCTCGCCGTTCGCGACGCCTGAGGCCGAACTGGTCAAGCTTCCCGGCTTCTCCAAGGACATCAAGGCGTCGCGCGAAGAGGCGAAGAAGCTCTTGAAGGAAGCCGGCCAGGAAAACCTGAAGTTCGTCTTGTGGAATCGCAACCTCGCGATGCCCTATACGCCGGCCGGCATCTTCCTGGTCGACCAGTGGCGCCAGATCGGCGTCGACGTCGAGCACAAGCAGTCCGACACGGCGCCGTATCTGGCGCACATGAACGCCGGCAACCACGACGTGGCGATCGACTTCTCCAACCTGTTCATGGACGACTCGAGCCTCGGCCTTGCCAAGTATCTCTCGGTCGCGCGCGCGCCGGAGAACCGCTCGCGCCACAAGGATACCGAGCTCGACAAGATCTATGACGCCCACCTGCGCGAACGCGATGTGGAGAAGCGCAAGGCGCTGATCCGACAGTTCGAGAAGCACACCTTCGAGAACGCCTACCAGCAACCGCTGTTGTGGTGGCACCGCATCGTGCCGAGCCACAAGGTGGTGATGGGTTGGCAGATGTCGCCAAGCCACAATCTCGGCGCCCAGCTCGAGGGCGTGTGGCTGAATGCGTGAGGCTTGAAGCGAGCCGCGTGCACGCTTTCCCCTCTCCCGCTTGCCGGAGAGGGGAAGAAAGAAAGAGAAGATGCTCCGCTACACCCTGAACCGCGTGCTGCTGATGATCCCGACCCTGATCGGGGTCGCGGTGCTCGTGTTCTTCATGCTGCGCGTCATCCCGGGCGACGTCGTGGAGGTGAAACTGCGCGGCGACGGCGGCAACGTGTCCCAGGAAACCATCGACATGGAGCGCAAGCGGCTCGGCCTCGACAAGCCGCTGGTCTACCAGTTCAAGGACTGGATGGTGGGTCTGGTCACGCTCGACCTCGGCAAGTCGATGTGGACCGACCGGCCGGTGACCGAGGAGATCGGGCTGCGCCTCGAGCTCTCGCTGCAGGTCGCCATCATGGCGAGCTTCATCGCGGTGTTGCTCGCAATACCCTTGGGGACCACGGCCGCGCTGATGCGCGGCACCTGGGTCGATTACGCCGTGCGCATCATCACGATCGGCGGCCTGTCGATCCCGTCGTTCTGGTTCGGCATGCTGATCATGATTTCGCTGCTGACCTTCTTCAACTGGCTGCCGCCGATCACCTTCACGCCAATCTATGTCGATCCGGTCGCGAACCTATCGCAACTCATCTGGCCCGCGCTCGCGGTCGGCTATCGCTACTGCGCCGTCGTCGCCCGCATGATCCGCTCCTCGCTGCTCGAAGTACTCAACGAGGACTACATCCGCACCGCACGTGCGAAGGGCGTGTTCGAGAAGATGGTCATCTCGCGCCACGCGCTGCGCAATGCACTCTTGCCCGCCATCACCGTGATCGGCATCGAGTTCGCGTTCCTCATCGGCGGGCTCGTCGTCACCGAGCAGGTGTTCAACCTGAACGGCATCGGCATGCTGTTCGTGCAGAGCGTCTCGCGCAACGACTTCACGCTGATCCAGGCGATGGTGATGATGATCGCTGCCGCCTACGTCGTCATCAACCTGATCGTCGACCTGCTCTACGCGGTATTCGACCCGCGCATCCGGTACACCTGATGGCCGTCGCCGCCCTTCCCTCCGCCCCCGTTCTGCTGCGCCGGCGCAGCGCGATCCTCGAGTTCTGCCGCCAGCAGCCGCTCGGCGCGATGAGCTTCGTGGTCATCTTCGCGATGATGTTCGCCGGCATCTTCGCCGAATACGTCTCGCCCTATAACCCGCTCGACATCGATTTCGCCGGCATTCTCTCGCCGCCCTCGTGGGAGCATTGGGCCGGCACCGACGCCTACGGCCGCGACATCCTCTCGCGCATCATCTATGGCTCGCGCACCGCGCTGGTGATCGGCTTCTCGTCGTCTTTCCTCGGCTCGACCATCGGAGCGGTCCTCGGCGTCGCGTCGGCCTATTTCGGCGGCAAGATCGACGACTGGATCCAGCGCTTCGTCGACATCCTGCTCGCGTTCCCGATCATCGTGCTGGCGCTGGTGGTGGTCGCGGCGCTGCGCAAGTCGGTGCTGTTTGGCATCGACGTGAACCTGATATACGCCATCGCGATCCCAATCGTGCCGCGCGTCGCACGCGTGGTGCGCGCCGCCGCGCTCTCGATCCGCACGATGCCTTACGTCGATGCGGCGCGCGCGGCGGGCTATTCGAACAGCCGCATCATCTTCCGCCACATGGCACCGAACGTGGTCGCGCCCTATCTCATCATGTTCACGGCCTTCATCGCGCAGGCGATCCTGCTCGAGGCCTCGCTTTCCTTCCTCGGCCTCGGCGTGACCGAGCCGACGCCCGCCTGGGGCTTGATGCTCTCCGGCAACGCGGCCGACTTCTACCGCGAGGCGCCATGGATGATCCTGTTCCCCGGCGCCGCGATCAGCCTGGCGGTATTCGCCTTCAACCTGTTCGGCGACTCGCTGCGCGACTATCTCGATCCGCGGTTCAAGACATAAGCGGCTTCGTGCTAGCCTCCCGGATAATCGAGGGAGGGCTTTTCGCATGCGGAAACTGCTGATCGCACCGCTTGCCATGCTTGTCGGCCTTGCGACGGCGAGTGCGCAGTCCTACCCCACGCACCCTGTGACCGCGATCGTGCCGGCGAGCGCAGGCGGGCCGACCGACACAATCGGCCGCATCGTGATGGCGCGCGCACAGCAGCTGCTTGGCCAGAACATCATCATCGAGAACGTCGGCGGCGCATCCGGCACCATCGGTACTGGCCGGCTCGGGCGCGCGGAGCCGGACGGTTACACCCTCGGCATCGGCGGCCCGAACCACTACGTGGTCAACGCCTCGGTCTATCCCCTCACCTACGACCCCCTGAAGGACTTCGAGCCGATCTCGCTGCTCGCGAACGGCCCGATGATCATCATGTCGCGCAACTCGCTGCCGGCGAAGAACCTGACGGAGCTTGTCGCCTGGCTGAAAGCCCAGGGCGACAACGTCACGTTCGGCACCGGCGGGCTCGCCAGTCCGCCGCATATCAGCGGCCTCTCGCTGCAGACCGTGACCGGCACCAAGTTCCAGTTCGTGCCGTTCCGCGGCTCCGCGCCTGCGTTGCAGCAGGTGGTGGGCGGGCAACTCGACATCATCATCGATCAGGCCTCGGCCGCGCTCTCGGTCGTGAAGGGCGGCAACGTGCGCGCCTATGCGGTCACCGCGAAGCAGCGGCTTGCCTCTGCGCCGGAGATTCCGACGGTCGACGAAGCGGGCCTGCCCGGCTTTCATGTGTCGATCTGGCAGGGCGTGTGGGCGCCGAAGGGCACGCCCAAGGAGATCATCGCCAAGCTCAATGCGGCGATCGCCGGCGCGCTTGCCGATCCTGCCGTGCAGAAGCGGCTCGCCGAAGTCGGCCAGGAATTGCCGAGCGCCGAGCAGATGACGCCGGCCGGCTTCGGCGCATTCCACAAGGCCGAGATGGACAAATGGACGCCGATCATCAAGGCGGCGAACATCAAGCCGGAAGGGACTTAAGCGCGATGCTGGAGCGGACGAGAGCGTCGACCGCGGCGCGCGTGGAGCACGCGCCGCTCATCGTCCGCCGTATCGACGCCATTCCGGTCGCCTTGCCGCTCAAGGCGCCAATGAAAATGGCCGGTGTCACGATCACCAAGGCCGAGAACCTGATCGTCCGCGTCGAATTGCAGGATGGCCTGGCCGGCTGGGGCGAGGCGCCCTCCGCGCCGACCATGACCGGCGATACGCTCGGCAGCCTCGTTGCCGCCGTGCGTGATTATCTGGCGCCGCTCCTCATCGGCAAGGAAATCGGGCTAAAGCACGACCATCGGCCGATGCTGCGGCGTGCGCTGGTCGGCAACACGGGCGCGCATTCGGCGATCGAGATGGCGCTGCTCGATGCCGCCTGCCGCGCAACGAACAGCCGGTTGATCGACGTTTCCATGAAGACCCCGGCACGCACCGCAGTCCGGCCGATGTGGCTGCTCGGCAATGCGACGGTTGAGGAGGACATCGCCGAGGCACAGGCAAAACTGCGCGAGGGCTTCAATTTCTTCAAGCTCAAGATCGGCGTGAAGCCGCTGCGCGACGAGATCGCCGCCGCGCATGCCATTCGCGAGGCACTCCCCGGCGCGACGCTCTGCGCCGACGCGAACTGCGGGCTGACACTTGCCGCCGCGAAGCGCTATGCGGAGCGCACACGCGACGCGAGGCTCACCTTCGTCGAGCAGCCCCTGCCCGCCGACGATCTCGCCGGCCTCAAGGCGCTCGCGCGCGCTACCCGAACCCCGATCGGAATGGACGAGAGCATCCACTCGCTCGGCGACATCGAGACAACCAAACGTGCGGGCGCAAAGGGCGTGTCGCTGAAGCTCATCAAGCTTGGCGGCTTCCGCGAAGCGATCGCGGCGGGCAAGCTGTGCAGGACGCTGGGCCTCAAGATCAACGTCGCGGCCAAGATCGCCGAGTCGAGCCTCGGCACGGCGGCGGCGGTGCATCTCGCCTGCGCGGTGCCAAACGTCGCCTGGGGCGTCAGCCTCACCAACATGTATCTCGCCGAGGACATCGTGCGCCGGCCGATCGCGATCGCGGACGGCAAGGTCGCGCTGCCCGATGGACCGGGCTTGGGTGTTGAGGTAGACGAGGCGGCCATCGCGCGCTTTCGCGCGCAATAATCCCAAGGAGTTTCGTCATGCCGGGACCGCTCGCCGGTATCCGCGTTCTTGAGCTTGCGCGCATTCTGGCGGGCCCGTGGGCGGGGCAGATCCTCGCCGACCTCGGCGCCGACGTGATCAAGATCGAGCGCACCGGCGCGGGCGACGACACGCGCGGCTGGGGGCCGCCCTTCGTCGAGGGCGCGGACGGCGAACAGATGTCGGCCGCGTACTATCACTCCTGCAATCGCGGCAAGCGCTCGGTCGCGCTCGACTTCGAGACCGAGGATGGCCGGCGCATCGTGAAGAAGCTCGCGGCGCGCTCCGACGTCGTGATCGAGAACTTCAAGACCGGCGGGCTCGCCAAGTTCGGGCTCGACTACGCGGGCCTCTCGCAGGAGAACCCGCGTCTCGTCTATTGCTCGGTCACCGGCTTCGGCCAGGACGGCCCCTACAAGCATCGCGCCGGCTACGATCTGCTGGTGCAGGGCATGGGCGGCATCATGGACCTCACCGGTCAGCCGGACGGCGAGCCGATGCGCGGCGGGGTTGCCTTTGCGGACGTGATGACCGGCATCTATTCGGCGGTCGCGATCAATGCGGCGCTGAACGAGCGCAACACGACCGGCAAGGGCAGCTACATCGACATGGCGCTGCTCGACACGCAGGTCGCGGTGCTCGCCAACCAGGCCTCAAGCTATCTGGTCAGCGGCAAGGCGCCCAAACGCATGGGCAATGCGCACCCCGCCGTGGTGCCGTATCAGGTGTTTCCGGTGTCCGACGGCCACGCCATCATCGCGTGCGGCAACGACTCCCAGTTCGCGCGATTGATCGCGCTGCTGGGAGAGCCCGAGCTGGCGCAGGACGAGCGCTACCGCACCAACGCGGGACGCGTCGTCAACCGCGGCACGCTGATCCCGCGCATGTTCGAGATGACCGCCACGATCTCGCGCGCCGATCTTCTGGCGAAACTGGAAGCGGCCGGCGTACCCGGCGGCCCGATCAATACGCTGGAGGACGTGTTTGCCGATCCGCAGGTGCTGGCGCGCAAGATGCGCATCGACTTGCCGAGCAGGTTCGCCGAGGGCGGCTCGATTCCGGGCGTGCGCTCGCCGATCACCATCAACGGCGTGCGGATGGCCGCCGACCGTGCGCCGCCGGTGCTGGGCGAACATACGGACGAGGTGTTGCGGGAGATCGGGGAGGCGTAAGCCGCGCGTTGGCCCTCATCCTGAGGTGCGAGCGAAGCGAGCCTCGAAGGATGGCCGCAAACTCCGACGTGCGCCGCCATCCTTCGAGACGCGATCCTTCGGATCGCTCCTCAGGATGAGGACTATTGCAGACGGCTCCGTCCGGCCGCTGTCGGTCGCCTAGCCGAACACCTCCTTATTCACCGCGTTCTCCTTGGCGGGCGTGCCGTCCAGCACCGAGAGAATATTCTTCACCGTGGTGACCGCCATGCGGTCCATCGACTCGACCGACACGCCTGCCATGTGCGCGGAGACGATCGTGTTCGGCAGCTTGAGCAGCGGATTGTCCGCCGGCGTCGGCTCGGCGTCGAACACGTCGATGCCGGCGCCCGCGAGCTTGCCGGCGGAGAGCGTCGCATGCAGCGCCTTCTCGTCGATGATGCCACCGCGCGCCGTGTTGATGATGTAGGCCGACGGCTTCATCCTGGCGAAGCGCGCCGCGTTGAACATGCCGACCGTCTCGGGCGTCTTCGGGCAGTGGATGCACACGATGTCGGCGCGCGCGGCCGCCGCATCGAGATCGGCGACCGGTTCGCAGCCTGCGGCCTTGATGGTCGCGGCCGGCACATAAGGATCGTAGATCAATACGGTCATTTCCATCGCGAGGCAGCGCTTGGCGGTGCGCGTGCCGATGCGGCCGAAGCCGACGATCAGGATCGTCTTGCCGGCGAGATCGATCGGCACATCCTTCCAGCGATCCTGCCAACGGTTCTCGCGCACCGCCGCGTCATGGAAAAATGCCTTCTTGGCAAGCCCGTACATCATGAACACCGCGTGCTCGGCGACCGTGACAGAGTTGGCCGTGCCGACCACCATCAGCGGAATCTTGCGCGCGGTGAGCGCCGGAATGTCGACCGCGTCGTAGCCGACGCCGATACGCGCCGCGACGCGCAATCGCGGCGCGACCGCGATCTCCGGACCCTTCAGCGGGGTCAGCGACAGCGCAATGCCGTCGGTGTCCTTCAGCGCGGCCTGCAGGTCCGGCATCGCGATGTAGGGGTCGTAGCCGACCGCATCGATATCGTCGCGTCCAACGACCACATCCCAGCCGGCCTTGGCCATTGTGTGCGGGAGCAGCACTTTTTTCTTGTTCGGCGTCATGGATCACTCTGCGGAAAAGGCGCCGCCCGGCGCCGGAAGGGGGGAGCCGGATATTCCCGCGCATGGCGGGGGAGCGCAACACCGGATTGACCCCGCAACTCAGCCATGTCCATTGTCGGCCCCGAAAACAAAGCTCAACGGGAGAAACGGCCTTGCGCGAGAACAAGCTCAAAACCCTCTGGAAAAACGGCGGCGTTGCGGTCAACGGCTGGCTCGGCATTCCGAGCTCTGCCTCGGCCGAGAGCATGGCGCGCTGCGGCTGGGATTCGGTTGTCGTCGACATACAGCACGGCCTCGTCGACTATAGCGACGCGGTGCCGATGCTGCAGGCGATCTCGCAGACCGACGCAACCCCGATGGTGCGCGTGCCGTGGAACATGCCCGACATCATCATGAAATCGCTCGATGCCGGCGCCTACGGCATCGTCTGCCCGATGATCAACACGCCGGCCGAGTGCGAGGAGTTCATCCAGAACTGCCGCTACGCGCCACGCGGCCGCCGCTCGTTCGGGCCGATCCGCGCCGTAATGTACGGCGGCGCCGATTACTGGAAGTATGCCAACGAGACCATCCTCACCATCGCGATGATCGAGACGCAGCAGGCGCTCGATAATCTCGACGCGATCCTGAAGATCGACGGCCTCGATTCCGTCTACGTCGGCCCGTCCGACCTCGGCCTGTCGCTCGGCTTCCAGCCGGGGCCGGACCCGACTACCCCGAAGGTGATGGAGGCGATCAAGTTCATCGTCGACCGCGCGAAGGCGGCCAAGATCCCGGCCGGCATTCATTGCGCGGCGCCGGCCTGGGCGCGCGAGATGATTGGGCTTGGCTATCAGCTGGTGACGCTCGGCAACGACAACTCGCTGATGATGGGCGCGGCGCGTGCCGCGATCGCGGCGACGCGCGAGGGCGCGGCGGCGCCGGCGCAGAAGCCGGGGAGCCTCTACTAATGGAGGCGGGATTGCCGGAGCGTGCCTGATTCCGTATCGGCCTTCACCGGCAATTCGAATTGAAAGATCGCGCCGCGCGGAGCCGCCGCCTCGACCCAGATGCGTCCGTAGTGACTTTCGATGATCGAGCGGCAGATGGAGAGGCCCATTCCCATGCCGCGCTCCTTGGTCGTGACCAGCGGCCGGAATATGCGGTCGAGGTGCATCGGATCGACCCCCTTGCCGGTATCCTGGACCAGCACACGGACGGTTTGAGGCGGGGCGGACTTCGACTCGATGCGCAGGAGCCGCGGCTCAACTGTTTGCATCGCTTCCATCGCGTTCATGACCAGGTTGAGGATCACCTGCTGTAACTGCACCGGATCGCATTCGACTCGCGGCAGCCCTTCATCGAGCATCGTTTGCAGCTCGACGCCATTCTTCTGCAGCTCGACGCGCACGATCTCCAGCACGTTGCGGATCAGGTTGTTGATATCGATCGCGGATCTCTCCTTCGTATCTTTCTTGAACATCGCCCGAACGCTGCTGACGACTTCGGCCGCGCGATCGGTTGCGGCGATAATCTCCCGCAGCATGTTGCGCACTTTTTCGATATCGGGTGGCTCCTTGGCGAGCCAGCGCGCCGCCGCGCTTGCGCGCGCCGAGATGCCGGTGAGCGGCTGATTCACTTCGTGCGCGATCGAGGCCGACAATTCGCCGGCGGTCGCGATGCGGTTCATGTGCATCAACTCGGACATGCTGCTGCGCGCCGTGACCTCGGCGACGCGACGGCGCCGGTGCTCATAGAGCAGCACCATGATCATGGCCGCCTGGACCAGGATCGCGGCCGTTAGAAGCAGAATCTGCCAGCGATAGCTTTGCCAAATGGTCGGCTGGCGAAATTGCACGACGCTGCCCGGCGGAAGAAGTGTCTCGCTGATCTTCCAGCGTTGCAATTCGCGCCAGTCGTACTTTGGCGCGCTTGCTTCCAGTGCTGACGTTTTGATCTTGGCAGGAGACTCACCGCCAAGAATGCGTGCCACAACGGCCGCGGTCTGCTGCGCAATCTGCTGGGAGGACAGCATGGGGCCGCCGACGACGCCGCGGCCAAATTCGGTGTCGATGTAGGTGAAGACGGGAGAGCGGCCCGCCGTGAGCAGGCGCCCAAGCACACGATCCTCCTCCTGCGGCTCTCCGCTCGCATCGACCCGGACGGTCGCATAATAGATCGCCGAGCGCGGCGGCAGGGCGAGCACGCGTTTCACCATGTCCTCGGCCCGCAGCTTGTTGAGCCAATGAAAGGTCACACGCGTTTCGAAGCGCTGAAACGACCGCTGCATTTCAGTCAACCAGAAACGCTCCAGAGGCGAATCGCCGATCGCCACCGCAATGTCGGTCGTCTCGGGCAGTATCTGCAGGATATTGTCCATCAGCACGGATGGATCGATTGTCACAGGAACGGTCGTGTCGTTGGCGGTGAGTTGGTCAGCGCTGAAGGTGCGTTCGTCTGCCGCTGCAATGAGCATGGGTATGGAATGAAAGAACTCGGGCCGGTTGCGCAGCACAAATCGCGCGGCAGGGGCGCCTATGACGACGATCAGATCGAGATTGCGGTCCTGGAAAAGACCATTCAGATAATTGAGAAATGGCCGTTCGGCCTGCGGCTCTCCAAATCGCTCGCCGTGAAGCGAGTTTTCATAGATGTCGATCGGAAGCGGCGAGTGCATTCTCAGCTCTTCGCGCAGGCGCGCCGAGATCGCATTCCACGGCCCGAAATGCGGGCCGAAGGAATGCAGCATGAGAATCCGCTTGGGCTGCGCCGCCGCGATGTCGATCGCGGCCAGCAGCACCATCGCCGCCAGGCAGTATCGTCCAAGCCAAGCCGGTGAAAACATGAGCCCCGCAATCCCAGCACTTCGCCAGTACGCTTTGCGCAATATCAACCCGCGAGCCAGCCTCCATCCACGACCAAGATCGTACCGTGACAATAATCTGCCGCCCGGGAGGATAGGAATACCGCCGCACCGCCGATATCGGCCGGGTCGCCCCAGCGGCCGGCCGGAATTCGCGCGACTATGCGGACATTGCGCGCCGGGTCGTCCTGCAGGGCCTGCGTCGCCTCGGTCCGCACGTAACCGGGGGCGATCGCATTCACGTTGATGCCCTTGGCGGCCCATTCGTTCGCCAGCAGCTTGGTGAGACCGGCAACGCCGTGCTTCGCGGCCGTATAGGAGGGCACGCGGATACCGCCGGTAAAGGCCAGAACAGACGCGACGTTGACGATCTTCGCGCTCTGGCCGCTCGCGAGCGCGCGCCTGGCGAAGGCTTGCGCGAGGAAAAAGACAGACTTGAGATCGACATTGATCACGTCGTCCCAGTCCTGCTCGGAGAACTCGAGCGGATCGGCGCGGCGGAGGATGCCGGCATTGTTGATCAGGATGTCGGCGCGGCCGGCCCAGCGAAGCGTCTCATCGAGAATGCGCTCGATCGGCTCGATCGTCGCCAAGTCGGCCTTGATCGCGAGGTAGTCGCTGTCCGCAGCCTTCACGGCTTGCGCGGTCTCGTCTTGCGAGGAGCGCGCAACGCCCGCAACACGCGCGCCGGCCGCCGCGAGGGCCAGCGCGATCGCCTGCCCGATGCCGCTGCTCGCGCCGGTGACGATCGCGGTCTTGCCGGTGAGGTCGAACAGATTGGCGGTCACATCCCCTCCATCGTCATGCCCCGCGAAAGCGGGGCACCCAGTAAGCGCTGGCTTGAATTGTGTTTACTGGGTCGCCCGCTTTCGCGGGCGATGACGCCGCATTGTTCATGCGCTCTTGCGCTTCGCCTCGCCGCGTTCGGCGCAGAAATCCTTCAGTTGTGCGACTGCGTCACCCGGCTTCGGCGCATCGAGCGCCGCCGCGATCTGCTCGTAGAAGCGTGCGATGCCGAGATACATGTCGCGCGCCGCCGGATCGTCCTCCTGGAACTGGGCGATCTCCTCCATCTCGGCGACCCAGCGGTAGGCTTTCGGCGGCATGCGCGAGACGAAGCCGCGCATCCAGTTGAGCAGCATCGGCTGGCTTTCGGACAGTTCCTGCAGCAGCGCGTCAGCCGTCCCGCCGCGCGTCGAGCCGAGCATCATCGCGGAGCCGATCGCCGTACAGCCCTTGGTGATGCCCGCATAGGAGAGCTTCATGGCGGATGCCGCCCCGTTCGGCCCGTCCATCTGACGGATCTGAAGCCCACGCTCGGCAAGGCGCGCAAAGTCCTTCGCGCCCGGACCGGAGGCATAGAAGATGGTGCGCGCCGTGTCGCTCGGCGGCGGCCCGATGATGCCGGCATCCACATAGATGCAGCCGGTGTCCTTCAGCGCGTCGCCGATGCGCTCCGCCGTCTGCGGCGAGACCGCGTTGCAATCGACATAGACGGTCCTCCGGCCAGCGCGCTTGATCGCAGGCGCCAGACGCTCGGCGAGCGTCACCGCATCGCCGGGCGGGACGATCGACAGGATGAAATCCGACTGGCGGGTAAACTCGTCATCGGTCGCAACCGGAATAGCCCCTGCCCGCTCGGCGCGCGACGCGCTCGCGGCGCTACGGCCCGTAAGCTGCGTGACGACGGTCGCGCCGCGCTCATGCAGGCGCCGCGCAACCGCCGAGCCCATTTCGCCCATCGCAATGACGCCGACTGTTTCGCTCATCGCAAATATCCTTGTTTTGGCTCAAGTTTTCTGCCTAACCCATTCTCGCGCCCGCCTACCCCCTTGTCTACGAGGAAGCATGGCATTCTCTTCCGGCAATGCCGCCGTCGATCGCTACATCGCGGAGGGCTACGAGACGGTGCGCGGCATGTCGTCGGCCTTCGCCGCGACGATTTGCGGGCACATCATCCGCCGCCAGACCGAGCTCGGCATCAAAGGCCACATCGCCGAGATCGGCACCTTCGAGGGCCGCTTCTTCATCGCGATGGCGTTGGGGCTTGCCGAAGGCGAACGCGCGCTCGGCGTCGACACGTTCAAATGGCCGAACGAGGGCCTGCTCGATCTCTTCCATTCGCATTGCGCGCGGCTCGGGCTTGCGCGCGAGCGCTACACGGCGATCAAGGCCAACGTGCGCGATCTTTCAGCCGACGATATCCGCAAGGCGTTGGGTGGACAAAAGCCTGCTGTGCAGGCGTCTGAACAACAAAAGCTTGCCCCGCAAGCGTCTGAACCAAAAGTCCGCTTCTGGCACCTCGACGGCGATCACGCGCGCGATCAGCTCACCCTCGATCTCGATCTCGCGGCGGCAACGCTGCACCGGCAGGGCATGATCTGTCTCGACGACATGCTGCACCCCGGCTACCCTCTGCTCGTCGTCGCAGTTTACGAATGGCTGGAGCGCCATCCCGACTGGCGCGTGCTCTGCGTCATCGACCGCGAGGACATCGTGGCGGCGGCGAAGTTCGTGCTCTGCCACAAGGACGTCGTGCCGCTGTTCGAACAGGACTTGATGGACACCTTCAAGGCGCAGCACTTCGTGCTCGGCTCCGAATGGGAGCGCTATTTCTGCGTGGTGCTCACGCCCAAGCCGCGGCTGGCAACGGTGGACTAGGACGTGGCAATTGCGGACACAAGCTCACAGTTAGACCGCGAATCTCGGAGAACGTGCGGCGGGCCGCGTTAGCCAGATGAGCGTACCGACCAGAATGAGATTGCCTGCGCCAGCGAGCGCACCTGCCGCAAAGCCGGCCCCGTAGCCTGCGGTGAGATCGTAAGCGAAAGCGCCCTGAAAGCCGCCAAACGCGTGGCCAAGCCAGGCGAACGACAGCACGATCCCCATCCATGTCGCCTTGTTGCGTGCTGGCGTCAGCGCGCGGACCGTGACCAGAATCGAGGTCATGACGCCCGCGTAGGCAAAGCCATAGACGACTGAGAAGAGCAGAAACTCGCGCAGGCTCCCAAACTGCGTGAACGCGAGCACGCCCACGGTCTGCAGAGCCGAGGCCACAAACCAGGAGCGGGTTGCGCCGATCTTGTCGCAAAGCTTTCCGTATGCGACGCGCCCCGCGATGGCGGCCAGAAGCATGGCAAGCATGACTCCGCCAGCATCGGTGGACGAGATGCAAAGGCTTTGGATCAGCGGCATGAGGTGCATGAGTGGCACCGCCATGCATGTGCAACAGAAGAACACCGCCGCCGACAGCATCGGCACAGCCAGCGCGGGTTGCAGTTGCGGCTC
Source organism: Xanthobacteraceae bacterium (assembly GCA_049698215.1). Classification (GTDB taxonomy): domain Bacteria; phylum Pseudomonadota; class Alphaproteobacteria; order Rhizobiales; family Xanthobacteraceae; genus PALSA-894. Next base: position 33,713 of record JBAVXH010000179.1, read on the forward strand.
GCGAAACGATGCGGCGGCGGCTGCGGGAGCCTGACGTAGGCCGCAGGCCAGCGGCAAAAGGATCGCCAAGGTCCCGCAGCCGAGCGCAAGCATGGCGTTGCGCCATCCGAACGACTCGATGAGATAGGCCGCCAGGAAGGGAACGCCGCCTTGACCGACCGCTTGGCCGGCGGCCGCCACGCCGATCGCCATTCCGGCTCCTTTCGGAAACCAATTCCCCACATAGGCGAAAATGGGCGCGAACAGCGTGCCGCCTCCGAGCGCGCCGGCAAGAAAGAAAAGCCCGCACAGCATCCAGGGCGATCCCGCTTGCGATGCGAGGATCAGGCAAACGCCCGTCGTCGAGGCGGCAAGCAGGCAGACGGCGCGGATGCTGAGCCGATCTGTGACGGCGCCCATGACGACGCTGCCAAATGCCAGTCCAATCAATCCGAATGAATTGATGCTGGCGATGTCTGCGCGCGCCCATCCTTCGGCGTGCTGCATCGGCACAAAAAAGGCCGTCAGCCCGTTGACCAGCATTCCCATGATGACCGCGAGCATCGCGGCAGCCGCCGCGACGGCAAACCAAGGC
>JBAVXH010000180.1:0-32602 GCA_049698215.1 Xanthobacteraceae bacterium
CTGACCGACAACGTCAACTTCATGGCGTCGAACCTGACCGCGCAGGTCCGCAACATCGCGGAGGTGGCGACCGCCATCGCCTCGGGCGACCTGTCGAAGAAGATCACCGTGGACGTGCGCGGCGAACTGCTGCAGCTCAAGGAAACGCTCAACACGATGACCGACCAGCTTCGCTCGTTCGCGGGCGAAGAGACGCGCGTCGCCCGCGACGTCGGTACCGAAGGCCGCCTCGGCGGTCAGGCCAACGTGCCGGGCGTCGCCGGCACCTGGAAGGACCTCACCGACAACGTCAACCTGCTCGCCGCGAACCTCACCACGCAGGTGCGCAACATCGCCGAAGTGACGACGGCCGTCGCGCGCGGCGACCTGTCGCGCAAGATCACGGTGGACGTGAAGGGCGAAATCCTCGAGCTGAAGAACACCATCAACACGATGGTGGACCAGCTCAACGCCTTTGCATCGGAAGTGACGCGCGTCGCGCGCGAGGTCGGCACCGAAGGCAAGCTCGGCGGCCAGGCCGAGGTGCCCGGTGTCGCCGGCACCTGGAAGGACTTGACCGACACCGTCAACGTGATGGCGGCGAACCTGACCGAACAGGTGCGCGGCATCGTGAAGGTCGTCACGGCGGTGGCGGACGGTGACCTGAAGCAGAACCTCACGGTGAAGTCGAAGGGTGAGGTCGCGGCGCTCGCCGAGACCATCAACAACATGACAGGCACGCTCGCGACCTTCGCGGACCAGGTTACGTCCGTGGCGCGCGAGGTCGGCGTCGAAGGCCGCCTCGGCGGTCAGGCGAACGTGCCCGGCGCCGCCGGCACCTGGAAGGACCTGACCGGCAACGTGAACCTGCTCGCCGCGAACCTGACGACGCAGGTGCGCGCCATCGCGGAGGTCGCGACCGCCGTGACCAAGGGCGACCTGACGCGCTCGATTCAGGTGGATGCGCGCGGCGAAGTGGCCGAGCTGAAAGACAACATAAATACCATGATCGACAACCTGCGGCTCACCACCGACCGCAACACCGAGCAGGATTGGCTCAAGACCAACCTCGCGCGCTTTACCAACATGCTGCAGGGCCAGCGCGACCTGCAGACCGTCGGTCGGCTCCTGCTCAGCGAACTCACCCCGCTGGTCAACGCGCAGCTCGGCGTCATCTATCAGGTCGAGAGCGACGAGAGACCGAGCCTGCGCCTGCTCTCGGCCTTTGCGGATGACGGCGCCACCGGCCATCCGCAGCGTGTCGAAGTCGGCCAGGGCCTGGTCGGGCAATGCGCGGCGGACAAGCGGCGCATGCTGATCACCTCGATGCCCGCGCACGCCGTGCCCATCGGATCGGCCCTGTTCAAGGTCGTGCCGCAGAACATCGTGGTGCTGCCGGTCCTGTTCGAGAACGACGTGAAGGCCGTCATCGAACTCGCGTCGGTTACGACGTTCACGACGTTGCAGATGGCCTTCCTCGAGCAACTCACCAACTCGATCGGCATCGTGCTGAACTCGATCGAAGCGACGATGCAGACCGAGGGCTTCCTCAAGCAGTCGCAGCAGCTCGCCGGCGAACTGCAGACGCAGCAGAAGGAGCTGCAGCAGACCAACGAGCAGTTGGAACAGAAAGCGCAGCAACTCGCCGAGCGCAACGTCGAGGTGGAACGCAAGAACCAGGAAATCGAGCAGGCGCGCCGCGCGCTGGAGGACAAGGCGACCGAGCTTGCGCTGACCTCGAAATACAAGTCCGAGTTCCTGGCGAACATGAGCCACGAGCTGCGCACGCCGCTCAACTCGATCCTGATCCTCGGCCAGCAGCTGACCGAGAACCCGGACGGCAACCTGACGGGCAAACAGGTCGAATTCGCTCGCACCATTCATGGCGCGGGAACCGACCTCCTCAACCTGATCAGCGACATCCTCGACCTGTCCAAGATCGAGTCCGGAACGGTCACAGTCGACGCCCAGGAAGTCTTCCTCACCAATCTGATCGAGGCAACCGCGCGTCCATTCCGCCATGAAGCCGACAACCGCAGTCTCGACTTCGGCGTGGAGATCGACACGAACCTCCGCTCGATCACAACGGACTCCAAGCGCCTTCAGCAGGTCTTGAAGAACCTGCTGTCGAACGCCTTCAAGTTCACCGAGGACGGCAGCGTGCGGCTCAAGGTGTCGGCCGCGGTCGGTGGCTGGTCGCCGGATCATGCCCTGCTCAACCAGTCGGCGGTCGTGGCTTTTGAGGTGTCGGATTCCGGTATCGGTATCCCGCTCGAAAAGCAGCGCATCATCTTCGAGGCGTTCCAGCAGGCCGACGCCTCGACCAGCCGCAAGTACGGCGGCACCGGTCTCGGTCTTGCGATCAGCCGCGAGCTGGCAAACCTGCTGGGCGGCGAAATCCAGCTGCGCTCGACGCCCGGCAAGGGCAGCACCTTCACGCTCTACCTGCCGCTCCGCTACGTCGGGCCGTCGGCCGGCGTCCGGGTTGCACCCGAAATGCCCGCGCTCACCGAAAAGAAGGACTACCCGCTGCCACCCGAGCGTGCGGTCGAGCCGATCCCGGACGACCGTCTCGAAATCGCTCCGGGCGACAGCATTCTGTTGATCGTCGAGGACGATCCGCACTACGCGCGCATCATCATGGACCTCGCACGCGACCGCGGCTTCAAGGTGCTGGTCGCGATGCACGGCGTGGATGCGCTCGAACTCGCGAAGCAGTTCCAGCCGACGGCGGTGTCTCTCGACGTGTTCCTGCCGGACATGCTCGGCTGGACGGTGCTGAGTCAGCTGAAGCAGAATCCACTGACACGCCATATCCCGGTGCAGATCATCACGCTGGACGAAGACCGTCAGCACGCGTTGGCGCGCGGTGCTTTCTCGTTCGTCACCAAGCCAACCACGACGGAGGGGGTCGAAGCCGCGATCGCCAAGATCAAGGAGTATGCCCAGCCGCGACGCAAACGCCTGCTCGTCGTCGAGGACAATCCTGCCGAGCAACTCTCCATCCGTCAGTTGCTGGATTACGACGACATCGAAATCGACACCGCCGACACCGGGCGCGCGGCGCTCAATAGCCTGCGCGACCAGCAATACGACTGCGTCGTCCTGGACCTGCGCCTGCCCGACATGTCTGGCTTCGAGGTGCTGGAGGAGATCAAGGGCGATGCCGGTCTCACCGACGTACCCGTCGTGGTGTTCACCGGGCGCGAGCTCTCGGCGGAGGAAGACGCACAGCTTCACACCATGGCGCGCAGTATCGTGGTGAAGGGCGTCGAATCGCCGGAGCGGCTCCTCGACGAGACGGCGCTGTTCCTGCATCGGGTCGTCACGGACCTGCCGCTGGAGAAGCAGCGCATGCTCGAGCGGCTCAACTCGTCGGATGAGGATCTCGTCGGCCGCACCGTCCTGCTCGTGGACGACGACGCGCGCAACATCTTCGCGCTTTCCAGCGTCTTGGAGCGTCGCGGAATGCGCGTGCTTACGGCCACGACCGGCAAGGAAGCGATCGACATGGTCGAGAAGACGCCCGATCTTGCGATCGTGCTGATGGACATCATGATGCCGGAGATGGACGGCTACCAGACGATGGGCGTGATCCGGCAGAACCCGGCCTATCGCCGCCTGCCCATCATCGCACTGACCGCGAAAGCCATGAAGGGAGACCGGGAGAAATGTCTTGAAGCGGGCGCATCGGACTATCTGGCGAAGCCTGTGAACACCGAGCAGCTCCTCTCGGCGTTGCGCATGTGGCTGCACCGCTGATGAATAATCGTCCGATGACCCCGGTCGACAAGATCAACATCCTCCTGGTCGACGACCAGCCGTCGAAGCTACTCACCTATGAGGTGATCCTGCGTGAACTTGGCGAGAACCTCATCAAGGCCTCGTCGGGCAAGGAGGCCCTGGAGCAGCTTCTCAAGAACGAGATCGCGGTCGTCCTGATGGACGTCAGCATGCCCGAGCTGGATGGATTCCAGCTCGCCTCGATGATCCGCGAGCACCCGCGTTTCCAGAAGATCGCGATGATCTTCGTCTCGGCGATTCATCTCGCGGAGATCGACCATTTGCGCGGCTATGAGATGGGCGCGGTGGACTACGTTCCCGTTCCGGTGGTGCCGGAGGTGCTGCGCGCCAAGGTCCGGGTTTTTGCCGATCTCTATCGCAAGAATCGCCAACTCGAACGGCTGAACGCCGAGCTCGAGGAACGCGTCACCGCACGCACCGCCGAGCTGCAGGCCTCGACCCTGCGGCTCCTGCAGAGCGAGCAGAGGCGCAGCCTGGCGCTTGCCGCCGGCAGCATGGGCTCGTGGGACTGGGATCTTTCGACCAACAAGATCGTCTGGGACGAAGGCCAGCACGCGATCTACGGCGTTACGCCCGGCGAGTTCGCGGTAACGCCTGCGAATTTCAAGGTGCTGATCCTGCCGGAGGACTGGGAGCGGCTGCAGGTCGGAATGGACGCGCTGCTGCGAGACGGCGCGCCACATCAGGCCGAATACCGCATCCGCAGGCCCAATGGGGAAATCCGCTGGTGCGCCAGCACGGCCGCGGCGAGCCAAGACGCCGGCAAGGTGGTACGCATCAGCGGTGTCACCATGGACATCACCGAGCGAAAGGACGCCGAAGAACGGCAGGCGTTGCTCGCGCGCGAGGTCGACCATCGCGCCAAGAACGCAATGGCGATCGTGCAATCGATCGTGCGGCTGACCAAGGCGGAGAGCATTTCGGAATACGCCAACGTGATCGAGGGCCGCATCAAGGCGCTGTCGCGCGCTCACGCGCTGCTGTCCGACACGCGCTGGCAGGGCGCCGAGATGGCGAAGCTCGTCGAGGAGGAGCTCGCGCCCTACCGGTCAGGTCACGCTGACAGGATCCGCATCGCCGGGCCGAAGGTGGTGTTGGAGCCGACCACGGCGCAGACGCTGGCGCTGGCGCTGCACGAATTGAGCACCAACGCCGTGAAATATGGCGCGCTGTCGCAAGCCTCGGGCCGGCTCGAGCTCAACTGGAACATTCTGCCAAACGAGATCGTCGTCACATGGCGCGAGAGCGGCGGACCGGCGGTGCAGAAACCGAGTCAAACGGGCTTCGGCGCGAAGATCATCACTAGCAGCATCGAACGGCAGCTCGAAGGCAAGGTATCGTTCGACTGGCGGCCCGAAGGACTGTTCTGCGAGGTGCGCGCCCCGCGGAAGCAATCGAGCGAGGCCGCCTCCGATACCGTGGTGAGTCTGCCGACCAGCGCCTCATCAAAGAAGCTTCCCTGCGAGCGCATCCTCATCGTCGAGGATGAGGCGCTGGTCGCCATGATTCTGGAGGATCAGCTTGCCGACCTTGGGATCAGCGTCGCGGCCACCTGCGCAAGCGTGCCGGACGCCATGCGGGCGATTGAGAACAACGCGCCGCGGGCCGCCATCCTCGACGTCAATCTGCGCGGCCAGCTCGTTTATCCGGTCGCCGATTGCCTGATGGATCGCGGCATACCATTTGTGTTCGTGACCGGATACGGCCGCGAGAGCATCGACCGGCGCTACTCATTCGTCAAAGTTCTGGAAAAGCCGGTGGAGCGCCAGGCTCTCGAAGGCCTGTTTGCCGCAACGTCAGAACTATCGAGCGTGGCCCCGGTCGCGCAGGCCTAGCTAGAGTAAGGATCCGTCTAACGAATCTTGCCGCGGCCGAGGATCGGCCAGACCGCCTCGATGCGCCCTTTGCGCGTCGCGTAGATTTCCTCGTGCAGATGAACTGTGGTGTCGGAATAGCCGACCACCCATTCCAGCCGGTCGCCGACGCGCGGCGTGTCGCTTGGGCTCTCAAGCTCGATGGTGGCGTGTTCGGCTGACAGCCGCGCCGCCCGGACCTGCCCCAAGCCAAGCGGCTCCGGCATCGAGGCGTCGCTGCTCATCGTTTTCTTGCCGGCATCGCAGATGATGCGGTTCGGCGTCGGCCGGCTCGTGACGGTGGTCATGACGGTGAGCGCATAAGGATGCTCGACCGCGAAATCCTTGTGGTAGTGTACATCGCAGAACACACCGCCGCCGGCCTGGATTTCGGTGATGCCCGGCTGTGGCGCCGTGATCCAGTAGGTGCCGGTCCCGCCGCAACTGACGATCTCGACCGGCAGCCCCGCCTTGCGGCACGTCTCGGCTGTCTGCGCGATCCCCTTCACCGCTGCGGTCACGGCCGCCGTCTTTTCCTTGGCGTCCAAAATCCCGGCGGTCTGCCCTTCCCAACCCATCAGACCTGCGAACCTCACTCCGTCCTGCTTTGCGATGACCTTTGCCAGCGCGACGCAGGCTTCGCCCGGCTCAACGCCCGCGCGCTTCATACCCATGTCCACCTCGATGACGAGGCGGATTGTGACGCCGGCCGCCCGCGCGGCCTCGGCGATCGCCGCGACATTCGCTTCGCTGTCGACCGCGACCATGACGTCGCAGCTGCGGCGCAAGGCGGCGAGCCGCGCGATCTTCTGCGGCCCGACGATCTGGTTGGCAATCAGGATGTCCGAAAAGCCGTGCGCTGCCATCACCTCGGCCTCGCCAAGCTTGGCGCAGGTGATCCCTGCCGCCCCGCCCTCGATCAGCAGCCTCGCGATCTGCGGGACCTTGATGCCCTTGGTATGGGGACGCCAGTTGATCCCGCCTTGCCGGCACACGCCCGCAATGCGTCCGATGTTCCCTTCGAGGATGTCGAGATCGACGAACAGCGCGGGCGTATCGGCGGCGGCCTTGTCGGCTCCCACAAGGTGCGAGGCCACCGGTTGCGTGCTGGTATCCATGACGGAACGGCTCCGGCCCATGACGGTCGAAACTCACCGTAGCGCAGCCGCCAACACTTGCGATAGGCTTTCGACCATATGCCGGGCAGCACCACGGGGAGCCTTTTCATGAAGCGACACACGTTCTCGCTCGCAGCCGCAACGCTGCTTGCAACCTCGACCTTGCTTGCCCAGGAGGCCCCTCCGCTGAAAACCGCCGTGGATGGCACGTTCGCGCCCCACGCGATGCCCAAGCTCGGCGGCGGCTACGAGGGCTTCAACATCGACCTCGCCGAGGAGATCGGCAAGCGCATGAAGCGCAAGGTCACGATCGATGCGCTGCAGTTCTCCGGCCTCGTGCCGGCGCTGCAGGCCGGCACCTACGATTTTCTCGCCGCGCCGACGACGGTGACCAAAGAGCGCGCCGACAATATGCTGTTCACCGAAGGGTACCTCAACACCGACTTCCAGTTCCTGATCAAGAAAGGCGCCCCGAAGGTCGAAAAGCTCGAGGACCTGAAAGGCAAGATCGTGTCGGTGAACAAAGGCTCGGCCTACGACTCCTGGGCGCGCGATCTTGAGGGCAAGATCGGCTGGAAGGTCGAGAGCTTCGGGACGCAGACCGACGCCGTGCAGGCGGTGCTCGCTGGCCGCGCCGACGCCAACGTCGCAGGCAACACCGTGATCGCCTGGGCGGTGAAGAACAATCCGCAGCTCGAACTGTCCTACCTGCATTCGACCGGCCTCGTATGGGGTGCGCCGCTGCGCAAAGACTCGGGCGAACTGCGCAAGCAGATCGAGAACGCAATCGAATGCATGAAGCTCGACGGCACGATTGCGAAAATGCACGAGAAGTGGTTCGGGGTGAAACCGCCACCCGGCTCCGCGGCGGTCACCGTGTTCCCGGGCTACGGCGTTCCCGACATGGCGGGCTACGACCCGACGCCGCACACGCCGCAGTGCAATTAGCGCTGTGTCCCGGGCGCTGCGCAGCATGAAATGCTGCGCTGCAGACCCGGGACCCCGGTTCGTTGACTCAAAGAGACCGGGGTCCCGCATCTGCGGTGCACCGCTGCGCGCTCCACCGCGTGCGGGACACGGCGGATGACATCCCCCATCCTCTCCCTCCGTGGCCTACGCAAATCCTTCGGTCACACCGAGGTGCTGCGCGGCATCGACTTGGCGGTCGCGCCGCAGGAACTCGTCTTCATCATCGGGCCGTCCGGCTCGGGCAAGAGCACGCTGCTGCGCTGCTGCAACCGGCTCGAGGAGCCGACCGCAGGCGTCATCACGCTCGATGCTGTCGACCTGATGGCGCGCTCGACCGACATCAACGCGATGCGGCGCAAGATCGGGATGGTGTTTCAATCCTTCAATCTCTACCCGCACATGACGGCGCTCGGGAATGTGACGCTCGCGCTGCGCAAGGTGGTCGGCAAGTCGCGCACCGACGCCGACAGGGTCGGGATGGAGGCGCTGGAACGCGTCGGCCTTTCGGCAAAAGCAAAATCTTATCCAAGCGAGCTGTCCGGCGGTCAGCAGCAACGCGTCGCGATCGCGCGCGCGCTGGCGCTGGAGCCGAGCGTGATGCTGTTCGATGAGCCGACATCTGCGCTCGATCCCGAGCTTGTCGGGAGCGTGCTCGCGGTGATGCGTGAGCTCAAAGCCGCCGGCATGACCATGCTGGTGGTGAGCCACGAGATGCGCTTTGCCCGCGATGCGGCCGACCGCGTGATTTTCATGGATCACGGGCTGATCGTCGAAGAGGGTCCGCCTGCGCAGATGTTTGGCGCTCCGAAGGAGGCGCGGACGAAGGCTTTCATCGCGGAGCTGACAAGGTGAAGTCCCCGCACACAGGGCTCGTCATGCCCCGCGAAAGCGGGGCACCCAGTAGACACCAGCCTCGCGATCTCGCGAGGGCAGTGGTTGCTGGATCACCCGCTTTCGCGGGTGATGACGAACGCGCATGGGGCGCGGCATGAACGCTTTCCTCGAAACCTTCTTCAAGCCGAACCTGATCGCGCAGTATCTGCCGTCGATTCTGAAGGGCGTGGTCGTCACCATCGAGATTGCCATTGCTGTCGTCATCTGCGGCCTGCTGCTCGGGCTGCTGCTGGCGGTGATCCGGTCGTTTCAAGTCAAGCCGATCAACGCGCTGATTGTCATCTTCGTCGACATGTTCCGCGCCCTGCCCCCGCTGGTGATCGTGCTGATCGTCTACTTCGGACTACCCAACGTCGGCATCAACATTCCGTCCTTCGCGGTACTCTGGTTGGTGTTGACCCTCGTGCTCGCCGCCTTCGCGGAGGAGATCTTCTGGGCCGGAATCCTCTCGGTGCCGAAAGGCCAGTGGGAGGCGGCGCGCTCGACCGGCTTCGGATTCCTCGGCACGCTCGGCTACATCGTGTTGCCGCAGGCGGTACGCCTCACCGTGCCGCCGATCACCAACCGCACCGTCGCGATTACCAAGAACACCGCACTCGGCACCGTGATCGGCGTGCCGGAGATCCTCAACCAGGCGACCACCGCCGTCTCGTTCTCGGCCAACGCCACGCCGCTGATGATGGGGGCGATCGCCTACATCATCCTGTTCATCCCCGTCGTCGCAGCCGGCCGCTATCTCGAAACACGCTTTGCGTGGCGGAGGAGCTGATGGACGCGCTGATCCATCAATTCTTCAATCTCGACATCATGTCGCGCGCCCTGCCGTTGATCTTGCAGGGCCTCCAAATGACGCTGCTGCTGTGCCTCGTCGTCATCCCCCTCGGGCTGATCGGCGGCTTGCTGTTCGCCCTCGCGTCGCTCTCCGGGTCGCGCACGGTGCGCTGGGGCATGATCGTGGCAATCGATTTCTTCCGTGCCGTGCCGCCGCTCGTCCTTCTGATCTTCGTATACTCGGGCCTGCCGTTCGCCGGCATTCGACTCTCGCCGCTTACCGCCGTGGCCCTCGCGTTCTTCCTCAACACGTCGAGCTACTACGGAGAAATCTACCGCGCGGGAATCGAGAGCGTCGGACGCGGTCAGTGGGACGCGGCGCGCTCGACCGGTCTCAACGCCTTCCACACGCTTGCCTCGGTGATCCTGCCGCAGGCCGTGCGCAACGTGCTACCGGATCTCGTCTCCAACACCGTCGAAGTCGTAAAGCTCACCTCGATCGCGAGCGTCGTCGCGCTGCCGGAGCTTCTCTACTCGGCCGACATGGCGCGCTCGATCACCTTCAACGCCTCGCCGATCGTGCTTGCGGCGGCGATCTATCTCGTGATGTTGTGGCCGGTGGTTCGGCTGATCAGCCGGCTCGAACGAAGGATGGCGTCATAACCTCACCATCGTCATCGCCCGCGAAGGCGGGCGACCCAGTAAACACCGAATGAGAGACCTTGTATCGCAATCCGCCGCGATGATTACTGGATGCCCCGCTTTCGCGGGGCATGACGGAGAGAATTGATGTCCCGCGTTGTCCGCGTCGCCGCTGCCCAGTCCGGGCCCATCCAGAAAGCCGAATCGCGCCAGGCTGTCGTCAGGCGTCTCTGTGACCTGCTCGATCAGGCGCACGACAAGGGCGTGAACTTCGTGGTGTTCACCGAGCTCGCGCTCACCACGTTTTTCCCGCGCTGGTACATGACCGATCAGGCCGAAGTGGACCAATGGTTCGAACGCGAGATGCCGAATGCCGCGACGCGCCCGCTGTTCGAGAAGGCCGCGCAATACAAGATCGGCTTCTATCTCGGCTTCGCAGAGCTCACGCCCGACGGCCACCACTACAACACCGCGATCCTGGTCGACCGCGACGGCAAGATCGTCGGCAAATACCGCAAGGTGCACCTGCCCGGCCACGACGAGTTCGACCCCGAGCGCGCGTTCCAGCACCTGGAGAAGCGCTATTTCGAACCGGGCAATCTCGGCTTTCCGGTGTGGCGCATCATGGGCGGCATCATGGGCATGTGCATCTGCAACGACCGGCGATGGCCGGAGACCTATCGGGTGATGGGCCTGCAGGGCGTCGAGATGGTCGTGCTCGGCTACAACACGCCCTCGGTCAATTCGCAGAAGGCCGAGGAAGGCCCGGAGAAGCGTCTCTTCCACCATAACCTCTCGGTGCAGGCAGGCGCATACCAGAACTCCACCTGGGTGATCGCGACCGCGAAATGCGGCAGCGAGGATGGACATCCGCTGTTCGGCGGAAGCTGCATCGTCAATCCGGACGGCGAGATTGTCGCGACCGCCAGGACCGAGGACGACGAGCTGGTGATTGCGGACTGCGATCTCGACGATACGACCTTCAACAAGAAGACGATCTTCGACTTCGAGCGCCACCGCCGCATCGAGCACTATGGGCGGATTACGAGTCAGACCGGCGTGACGTTGCCAGAGTAGCCGTCATGTCCGAGCAACTGTCCTACGACCTCGCCGCCCTCACGCCGCACGATCGCTACAAGATCCTGATCAGCCTTGTGATCCCGCGCCCGATCGCGCTGGTCACCACGATCGGGCCGACCGGCGTCGTGAATGCCGCGCCATTCTCGTTCTTCAACGTCTTCAGCGAGGATCCCGCACTCGTCGTGCTCGGCTTGCAGGCGAAGCCCGGCGGCGGCCTGAAGGACACCTCGGCGCATATTCGTGACCGCGGCGCGTTCGTGGTCAATCTCGTCGATGAGGCGATCGGCGAGCAGATGAATCAGTGTGCGGTCGACTTTCCGACCGACGTCAGCGAGATCGACGTCGCGAAATTCTCCCTGCTGCCGAGCGAGAAGATCAAGATTCCGCGCATCGCCGAAGCGCCGGCCGCGCTCGAATGCCGCCACTACACGACGCTCGAGGTCGGCCCGATGCGCCGCCTCGCGATCGGCGAGGTGCTGCACGTACATGTCCGAAAAGGCCTGTGGGACAACGAGAAGATGCGGGTGGACATGACGCAGTATCACCCGCTCGCGCGCCTGTTCGGCAATTTCTACGCCTCGCTCGGCGAGCCATTCACGCACGTGCGGCAGAGCTATGAGGAGTGGCTGGAGAGGCAGAAGAAGTAACCTCAGACCTCATCCTGAGGAGCGAGCGAAGCGAGCGTCTCGAAGGATGGCAAGAGGCGAGTCTCCGGCCATGGTTCGAGACGCCATGCTTCGCACGGCTCCTCACCATGAGGTTTAGCGAGAAAGCTGCACCGCGCCGATCGCCATCGTGACCGCAGCCTGCGTCGGATCGATCACCGGAATGCCGAGCGCATCTTCCAGCGGCTTGCGGTGCCGCGCCATGCCGGCGCAACCCATCACGATCGCGTTCGCGCCATCCTCGTCTTTTAACGCGCGGCCGACCTCGATCATGCGCGGCAGTGTTTTCTCGCTCACGGATTCGGCAACAGACAGCTCCAGCGGCCGCTCGCCGGCAAGGCGATCGGTGAGCCCCATCTGCCGCAGGTAGCGCATGTGGCGCGCGATCGAGCGCTGCAGGATCGCGATGACGCCGAACCGCTCGGCGCGCGCGAGCGCGGTCAAGACGCCGCATTCGGCGATGCCGAACACCGGCCGCGTCGTACCCTCGCGGCAGACATGCAGGCCGGGATCGCTGTAGCAGGCGATCACGAAGGCATCGCTGGCGTTGTCCGACTCGACGAGACGCCGCAGCGGCAGAGCGACGCTTTCCACGTGTTGCTGCGTCTCGACCCCGAACGGGCCCTCGGCGAGTGTCGAGCAGACGATCTCCGGCCCGTCGGCAAAGCGCAGCGGCGCGAGCGCGTCGTCGATGCCGCGCGTCACGGCCTCATTTGAGTTCGGATTGATAACGCGGATACGCGTGCGTTGGCCGTTCAAATCGCCGCCTCGGTCTTCTGATCGAAGACATGCAGCCTGGAGGGACGCATGGCAAGCCGCAGCGTATCGTGCAGCTTTACCTTGGTGGTCGGTTCGACGCTCGCGACCATCATGCCGTCGCCGACCCGCGTGTCGAGAATGATCTCGCTGCCAAGCTGCTCAAGCACCTCGACTGCGGCATCGAAGGTCAGGTCGGGCGAGTCCGAAGGCCCCGCGACAGTGACGTCCTCGGGCCGGATGCCAAGGGTGATGTCACGGCTTGAATGAGCGCGCACGCGCTGCGCGATCTCATCGGGAAGCTTGATGCGCAAGCCCTTGTTCTCCGCGACAACCGCTCCGTTCGCCTCGGTCACCGTCACGTTGGCGAAATTCATCGCCGGCGATCCAATGAACCCGGCGACAAACTTGTTGGCCGGCTGGTTGTAAAGCTCGAGCGGCTCACCCACCTGCTGCACCCAGCCGTCCTTCATCACCACCACGCGGTCGCCGAGCGTCATCGCCTCGACCTGGTCATGCGTGACGTAGATCGCGGTGGTGCCCAGCCGCTCATGCAGTTTCTTCAGCTCGACGCGCATCTGCACGCGCAGCTTGGCGTCGAGGTTGGACAGCGGCTCGTCGAACAGGAACACCTTGGGGTCGCGCACGATCGCGCGCCCGAGCGCGACGCGCTGGCGCTGCCCGCCCGAAAGCTGGCGCGGCTTGCGCGCGAGTAATTCACCGATGCCGAGAATGCCGGCTGCTCGCTCGACCCGCCGCTTGATCTCGGGCTTGTCGAATTTGCGCATCTTCAGGCCGAACGCCATGTTGTCGTACACGCTCATGTGCGGATAGAGCGCGTAGTTCTGGAAAACCATCGCGATATCGCGATCCATCGGCGCCAGGTCATTGACCACGTTGCCGTCGATGGAGATGTCGCCGGAGCTGATCGCTTCGAGCCCGGCAATCATCCGCAGCGTCGTCGTCTTGCCGCATCCCGACGGCCCGACGAACACCACGAATTCCTTGTCGCGAATCTGCAGATTGACGTCTTTGACGGCGTGTACGCTGTCGTAGAACTTGTTGATGCCCTTGAGGACGACCTGTCCCATACGCTCTCACCCCTATGCGCGACCAGCGCGCGCCTATGCAATTCCGCGCTGTCAGCCCTTCACCGAACCGGTCAAACCCGCCACGTAGTGCTCGACAAAGAACGAATAAGCGATTGCGACCGGTATCGATCCGAGCAGCGCGCCGGCCATCAACGGGCCCCAGAAGAAAACGTCGCCGCGGATCAGCTCCGAGGTGACGCCGACCGGCACGGTCTTTTGCGCCGGCGAGGACAGGAACACGAGCGCATAGATGAACTCGTTCCAGGAGAGCGTGAAGGCAAAGATGCCCGCCGACAGGATGCCCGGGATCGCAACCGGAATGACGATGTAGAGCATCGCTTGCCAGCGCGACGCGCCGTCGATGCGCGCACACTCCTCCAGCTCCTTCGGCACCGCCTTGAAGTAACCCATCATCAGCCAGGTGCAGAACGGAATGAGGAACGTCGGATAGGTGAGGATCAGCGACCAGGGCGTATCGCCGAGCCGGTAATTGCGGATGATCTCGGCCAGCGGAATGAACAGCAGCGTCTGCGGCACCAGGTAGGTGATGAAGATGCCGGTGCCGAGGCTGCCGGCAAATGGAAAGTTCAGCCGCGACAGCGCATAGCCGGCGAACACGCCGCACACCAGCGAGATCGCGGTCGACGCGAGCGCGATGAACATGGTGTTCCAGAGCCAGGAGGCGAACAGCGTCTCCTCGAACAGATAGCGGACGTGGTCCAAGGTCGGTTTCCAGGTCCAGAACGGATTGTAGTTCACCGAATTCCACGGCCGGTAAAGTTCGCCGTCCGGGCGCACCGAGGTGATCACCATCCAGTAGAACGGGAACAGCAGAAACAGCAGAAACAGCGCCATCGGGATGTAGAAGAACACCCATTTTCGCCACAGCGCGCCTTCGATCATGACTCAGCGAACCTCGACGCGGCGGATGTAAAGAAGCTGGATGATCACCACCAGGAACAGGATCGGGAACATCGCGAGTGAGATGGCGGCGCCTTCGCTCAACAGGCCGGTGCCGATGCCGATCTGGTAGGCGTAGGTGGCGAACAGGTGCGTGGCGTTGGCGGGGCCCCCGCCGGTCATCACATAGACGATCTGGAAATCCGCAAATGTTTGAATCACCGAGAACAGCACTACCACCATCGTCACCGGCAGCAGCAGCGGCCAGGTGATGTACCAGAACCGCTGCAAGGGTTTCGCGCCGTCTATTGCGGCGGCCTCGTTCAGCTCGGGACTGATGGTCTGTAGCCCGGCGAGCAGGCTGATCGCGAAGAACGGCACGCCGCGCCAGATGTTGACGATGATGATCGAGATCATGGCAAGGTCTGGATCGCCCAGCCAGTTGATCCGGCCGGTGATCAGCCCGAGGTGATACAGGCACCAATTGAGAACGCTGAATGTCGGATCGAACATCCATTTCCACGCGAAGGTGGAGAGCACGGTCGGAATGATGAATGGAAGCAGGATGAAGGCGCGGGTAAAGGCCTTGCCGCGGAAATTCCGGTTGAGCAGCATCGCGAGCCACAGACCGAGCCCAAGTTTGAAGACAGTCGTGACGAACGTGTAGAGAAACGTGTTGTAGACCGCGGTCCGGAAGATCGAGTCGTTCCAGATCTTGTAAAAATTGGCGAACCCGACGAAGTCGCCGGGCACGCCGACGCGCGAGTCGGTCACCGACAACAGGATCCCGCGCACGAACGGATAAGCGATGAACAGGCCGAGCAGCACCATGGTCGGCACGAGCAGCGCCAGCGCGAGCCAGCGTTCGTCTTCGAATACACGTTGCCGCCGCGGTGGAGGCGGCTCGCCGAACGCCGTAGTCGCGACCGAGGTCATCGCCATGACCGATCCCTCTTGATCAACGAGCCTCCGCGAAGACCGACAGGCATTCGCGGAGGCGTCTCTTCGATCCGGCCGCGAGGCCGGCGCCCGCTGTTACGCGCCCGAGCCGTAGATCTTCTTCAACTCAGCCTCGGCCCACTTCACCGCATCCTCGGCCGGCATACCCTGCACGGCCTTCGCGTACATGTCGGTGATGATGTACTTCGAAAGCGCCTCGGCCGCCTTTGCGTCGGACCGTCCGGCATAGCCTGGCGCCCGCGCGAGCCGCCCTGCGATCTTGTAGGGCGTCATGACGGGATCCTCATCCCACAGCTTGTGCTTCTCCCATTCCGCCGTCGGCGGAGTGGCGAAGCCTTTCTGCGAGATGAACCACTTCTCGTACACCGGCTTGGAATGCACCCACTTCAGGAAGTCCTTCGCGGCCTTCTGGTTCTTCGAGTAATTCGGAATGGCATGCGAGAAGTAGGTGTGCATCGAGTACTGGCCGGCCGGCCCCTTGGGCAGCGGCGCGTGCAGGATGTCGGTTTTCAGCTGCGCGCCCTTCTCGGAGATGTACTTGTCGGGATTGCGCAGCGACTCGATGTAGATCGACGCGCCGTTGAGCGTGGCGCTGATCGTCTGCGACAGGAACGCGCGGTTGTTGTTGGTGTCGTCCCACGCAAGGCCGCCTTCGTCGTGAGCGTCCTTCCAGAAGCCCGTCATGAACTTCACGGACTCGATGGTCTCCTTGCTGTTGATCACCACCTTGCCGCTTTCGTCGATCTCCTTGCCGCCCCAGGACCACATGTACGGGTAGGAGAACGTCGGCGCGTCACCGAAGGTGTGGCCAAGTGTCTGCCCGATCGGGCGGCCCTTCGCCTTCAGCTTCTTGCCGACCTCATGATACTTTTGCCAAGTGTCCGGGAATTCGTTGGCGCCCACCTCGGCAAACCAGGATTTGCGGTACGCAATCATGCCGCCGACGATGGTCCACGGCATTGAGATCCACTTCTTGCCGTCATTCGATTGCGAATTGGTATAGGGATAGTAGCCGCCCTCGGCCTTGCCCTGCGCGTCGGCCAGGTCGCTCATATCCACCAGGCTCGCGGCGTAGAGCTGCGGGTGGTTGTTGAAGAGCATGAAGACGTCAGGACCAGAGCCTGACTGAATCGCCGAGGTGATGCGCGGCTGCAGGTCGTTGCCGTTCACCGTCTCCAAATTGATCTTGAAGCCGAGCGCCTTCTCGCCTTCAGGAATAAGCTCGCGCCGAAGCAGCTGATCCGATGCCGGAACGAAATCGTTCCAGCGGATCCAGTGCACAGTCGTGCCCTGCGCAAACGCGGGTGCGCGGCCGGTCGCCAGAATGGCGGCCATGCCGCCGGCTAGCGCGGTGCCGCCCTTGAGGACCTTACGTCGAGTGACAGCCATGATGCATTCCTCCGATGTGTCGTTGAAACATGCGTTGTCGCCGATCTGCGCCGGCTTGTGTTTGTGTTGGTCTTTTCACGTCTCCGTTCCGGGCAGGCGGACGGCTGTCCGCCGCAGACCCGATCATGCGTTGCTGCTGGGTGCTTGAATCATACGGGCGCACCGCGCGTGTGCAGCCCGTCGCGCCAACATACCGATCCTCCCATTCAGCAAAACAATTGCCTTCGCGGAGCAGGTTAACCCTGTCTTGGCGTTGCGCGTTGGGGGGGCATTCTCGCTTGTCACATGAGGAAATCAAGTGGCGGCCCCGGGCGGCACCGCAGCCGCATTGACACACCCCGTCGGACCGCTAGCGTTCCGGAATTGGCATTTGGACGGGCTTGGGCCGGATTGTGCGACTTTTGGTAACAGGCGGTGCAAGCGGACTTGGGCGCGCAATCGCGCTCGGCGCTGCCCAGCGCGGCGCGACGGTCGCCATCGCCGACATCGACAAGGACGGCTGCGAGGCAGTCGCCAAGGCCTGTGGTGGGCACGCGCTTGCCGTCGATCTTATCGCGAACTCGGAGCAGGCCGTGGAGGATGCCGCGAGAATGCTCGGCGGGCTCGATGTGCTGGTGAACAATGCCGGTTTCGGCGCGGGCGAAGCCTTCCTCGAGATGCGAGCCGAAACCTGGAACCGGACGCTCGGCCTCAATGTGAAGGCCCTGGCGCTCGCGACTGCTGCTGCCGGCCGGATCATGATGAAAAAGAAGGCAGGCCGCATCATCAACATCACGTCGCCCGCCTCGCGCATGGCACTGCCGAACTACACCGCCTATGCGGCCTCGAAAGCCGCCGTCGACGCAATCACCCGGGCTGCCGCGGTCGCGCTCGCGCCGCACGGCATTCGCGTCAATTCGGTCGCTCCGGGAATGATGGACACCCCGATGCAGCGCGTGACCGAGGAGCAGCTCGCGCGCATCGAAGGCCGCAACGACCTAGACCAATTCCTCGCGGAGCGCACCGCACGCATTCCCATCGGCAAACGGGTCGAGCCGGAGGAGGTCGCCAAGACCGTGCTGTGGCTGGCCTTCGACGCGCCGGACTACATCACGGCCGAGCGGCTGAACGTGTCCGGCGGGCTCGACAAGGATTGATGTGGGCGATGATTCAACATGACACCCGCGCCTGCCGCATCACCAAGGTGACGACCTATGTGGTCGGCGCGCGCTGGCGCAACTTCGTCTTCGCGCATGTCGAGACCGATGAGGGCATCAGCGGCATCGGCGAAGGCTCACTCGAATATCAGCCGAAAGCGGTCGAAGCCGCGATCCAGCAGCTCACCGCGCGCTACGCGATCGGCCGCTCGGCGTTCGCCACCGAGAAACTGTGGCACGACATTCTGCGCAATGAATTCATGCATTCGCCGACCATCAACAGCGCGGCCGCCGCACTCGAAATGGCGATGCTGGATATCGCCGGAAAAGCGCTCGGACGGCCCGTTTACGACTTGCTCGGCGGCAAGGTTCACGACGTGCTGCCGGCCTACGCGAACGCCTGGTACGGCGTCGGCAAGACCGCGCAGGAGATAGGCGCAGCAGCGGCGACAGCGGCCGCCAGAGGCTATCGCGGCCTGAAGTTCGACCCGTTCGAGGATGCGGGCCGCGATCCCGACAAGTCCTCCATCCGCAAGGCCGTTGAAATCGTCGAGGCGGTGCGTGCCGCGGTCGGCCCAAACGTCGACCTCATGATCGACGCACATGGCCGCTTCAGTCCTGGTTCGGCCATCGCGATCGCGCGTGAGCTCGAGCCGTACGATTTGTTCTGGCTCGAAGAGCCGTGCGATCCGGAGAATGCCGCTTCGCTTGCGATGGTCGGCCGCAACATCAAGACTCGGCTTGCAACCGGCGAGCGCTGCACCAGCCGCGCCGCAATGGCCGGGCTACTCGAAACGCATGAAGTGGACGTGCTGCAGCCCGACATCGTTCATGTCGGCGGCATCATGGAAGGCAAGAAGATCGCCGCAATGGCGGACGCCTATTACATTCCCGTCTCGTTTCACAATCCGTTCGGGCCGGTCGCAACGGCGGCTGCCGTGCAGCTCGATGCTTGCACCACCAACTTTGTAATGCAGGAATCGTTTTGCGAATACGACGTCGACTATCGATACGATTTGCTTGATCAGGCACCGCGCCCGCAGAACGGCCGCTACATCGTCCCGGATCGTCCCGGGCTGGGTGTCGGTGAATTCCGCCCCGACATCGCGCTGGCGCATCCGTTCGAGCCGGACGCGTTCCTGCCGCTCTTCACGGATCGCTGGTCGGCGCGCTTCTGACACGGCGATCAAGTGTCATTTGCCACCAGACTCGCCAGCATGATCTCGCCGTCAGTGACGTAGTGGTTGATGCGTTCGGCGGGTAGACCCTGGCCGGATTGAAGAACCTGCACCGCCTCGATCGATCGGCTTTTGATCAACTCAGCGATGATATAGTCGCGCTCGGCATTCGTATCCGAATCGGTCGCGTGCGTGACCTGAAAGCTCAGGCGCGTGAGCGACAAACCGGTATCTCTGGTGCCTGCTCCGATCCACAGAGCGCGGTCATCGTCCTGTGGCCGGTCAGTGTTCTTCCAGAAGTCCGCAGCTCCCCAGTTTTCTTCTGCCCGCGTTTCGCTCAAGGCCCAAAATCGTATGTGATGGCGCTTCCGCGGGCTGTTATCGATCGCCTTCTGGAAACCGATGTCCTGGCCCCGTCCGAAAAGATAGAGGGTGCTGAACGGGGCGGTCGGATATGGTGCGTTGAGCACGAATGCCTGGATCATGCGCCACGAGCTGGCCACACCCAGCCGATCCGCCTCTGACCAACCAAGAGTCGCAAAGGCTGCACGAAGCTGCTGCAGCGTTCCGACAAGCGCAAGGTTGACCGGATCACCCGGCAATCCGTCGCCCGTGATCGTGTAGCTCGGCACAAGCTTACGCTGGAGTATTTTTAGACCCAATCGAATGACGCGCGGGAGGATGATATAGGCGGCGAGGCCGTACGTGACGCCCACAGCCAAGATCCACGGCAGCCTGTTGTCCGCGGTTTCAAAGACAACGAAGACGATCAGCCAGACGGTGAAAATGCCCAATCCAAAAATCAACAAACGTCGCAAGTAGCGTTTGAGCCGTCTCATGCTCTCGGCCGTCCCATCCGCGGTTCACGCCAACTGATCACCGACTCGCTGACATCGAGAGGAGCAAAGCGGACGCGGTACACGCCCTGGCTAATGCGGGCGATGCGGCCGCTCGCTTTCGCCCTCCTCCGGCTTGTCGAGGACAGTCGCGCCGAGTGTCGCCAGAGCTTCAGCCATCAGGTTCGCCTGCTGGTCGGCAGGCGCCGCCAAGAGCAATTCGCCGAGGCTCTGTGCCATCATCGCCACCATTTCGGCGAGGTCGGCCGGCTGCGGGCCGGTGGCAATGTATTCGTCCACCAGCTTGTTGATCTCGCAGTGCAGGCATTCAGCCATGACGCATTACCTCGCGAGCTCGCTCTCCTTCCGCCTTTGAACATGGGCGGAACTGAGCTCCGTGTCTGTTCGGTTTTGTGGCACAAATCTCGCCGTGATGCCATGCGAGGGACGGCGATCGACGATCGACTACTGAGCCTGAATTCCGGCGCCCCGCGCGACCTCGGTCCAGCGCATGACTTCGCTGCGGAAGAAGGCGTTGAAGGACGCGGGGTCGGTCGCCATCGGTTCGACCGCCATCGCCTCGATGCGCTTCTTCGTATCGGGAATCGCCATGGCCTGGGCGATCGCGCGGTAGAGCGTGTCGACAGTGGCCGGCGGTGTCCCGCTGCGCACCAGCACGCCCTGCCACGCCTGGACCTCGAGGCCGTCGCCGATGCCCAGCTCGCCAATGGCCGGCACCTCGGGAAAACCTGGCAGACGCTTGCTGGACATCACGGCAAGCGCACGCAGGTTGTTTTCGTCGATGTATGACCGCGTCGCCGGAGTGGGGGTGTCCCAAAGCAGCGACACATCGCCCGACATCACGGACTGCACGGCCGGCGGGCCGCCGCGAAATGGCACATGAACGAGCTTGATGCCGGCACGGCGTGACAGCAGCTCGGCGGCCAGATGCGCCGATGATCCGACACCACCCGACGCGTAGGTCACCGTGTCCGGCGCGGCCTTCGCGGCGTTCACGACCTCGGCGACGCTTCGATACGGCGACTTTTGCGAGGCAAACATCAGCAGCGGGACACTCGCGACCTGCGACACCGCCGTGAAATCCTTCAGCGTGTCATAGCTCAGGCGCGCCAGCGCTGGCGCGACCGCATGGGAGAAGATACCAAACAGGAGCGTGTGCCCATCCGGCTCGGCCTGTACCACGGCATTCGCCGCGATGCTGCCGCTGCCGCCGGGGCGATTCTCGACGACGATGGTCTGCCCTAGCAACGGGCCAGCGGCATTCGCCAGAATGCGCGCAATGGTGTCGACAGTGCCGCCCGCCGCGAAGCCGACCATGATGTGCAGCGTTCGTTCCGGAAAAGCCGCGCGCGCGACGCGAGGTGCCACGACCAGTGCGGTCGCCGCGCCCGCAGCCACGCGCCCTACCCCTCGCCGGGTGATCCCCGCTGTCATTGTCACGCCGCCCCCGCAAATTCGACCACGTGAACGCCACGCTGGCGATCCGTGACGTAGATGAGTCCACGCTCATCCATGGTCACGTCATTCGACGAGGCTCGCTCGCAATCCGGCGGCGGATTGGTCTCGTAAAAGCCGACCTCGCGCGGACGGAATGGATCCGCGAAATCGACGATGCGCAGTCCCTGCGCGAACCACGCGAACGGAATGACCGTTCCGGTGAACACCTCGGAAGGCTGATGGCAGCCGGTCATTGTGGGCTGAGGCGAACCATCGCGATCGAGGCCCGCCACATCGAACGTGGCGATCGGCATCGGCTGGCGCTCGTCCGTGATGTCGTAGACCCAGGTGAACGCCGGAGGCGACGGGCGAAGCTTCGCCACATCCTCATCCGCCACGATCATGATACGGCGGCCCCGCAGCGGTTCGGGGATCGGCAGGCAAGTGTGCGTCGGGTGCGGATGAGCGGGGCTGCTGTTCATGGACGACACCAGCCGGGGCTTTGCCATGTCCGAGATGTCGAGGATGAAAAAGCCGTGATGCCAATAGGAGACATGAAGCCGGTCGCCCATGCGCAAGGGATGATGACAACGCGGCTTCACGTAGTCGCCCCACGGGTAGTCCTCGCCACCCACCGCGTGCTGGCCCGGAATCCACCACCGCCCGGCTTCCTGGGGACGTGCCGGATCCCTCAGGTCGAGGATCATGACGAAGTTGCCGACGTAGCCGTCCGCCGTCGGCGAGATGTAGGCGTAGCGGCCATCGAAGTCGAAGCGGTGAACGCCGGTGCCGCCCGTCTGCCATTTGTGGATCAGGCGCGGGGCTTCGGGACGCGACACATCGTAAATCCCGAGCCCGCCGCCGAACGACGGGTCGCCGCCCTGCCCTTGCTTCTCGTGGTTCACGATCATCAAGCCGTCGCGCGCGCGCACTTTGTGCGAGTGCCAGCCGGCCGGCATCTCGACGCGTGAGAGCAGGCGCGGGTTCGACAAGTCAGACACATCGTAGATCGAGGTGCCGGCCGGCGGACTCATGTGCGCAACGAACAGCGTTGTGCCGTCGATCCACACCTGGCCGCCGCCAGGGCAGTCAATGAAAGACACGAGCTTTGTGTTCAGCGCACGCGGCATCACGCGCTCCTGGAGATGAAATTTAGCTCACGATTTAAGTTCGCGTCCCGCAAACCACAGCTTCGGATCGGCCGCCCGCACCCGCGCTTCCGGCAGGCCAAGCTCGCGACGCACGATGTTGGTCCCCTCGACCAGCGCCACGCACTTGTAGAATGCGATGCGCCGCGACAGGCCCTCGCGGCCGAAGCCGCAATCGGTCGAGATGATCAGCTTTTCTTTCGGGATGTACTCCAGCGCCTTGCGGATCAGGCCCGCGACCTTCTCGGCCGGCTCGACGACCGTATCGCAGTGATTGACCACGCCGATCGCGATCTTCTTGTCGGTCTTGATATGCTTGAACAGCGGCAAATCCTTGCCGTCGGAGCTCGCGCATTCGATCGTCAGCACATCGCCATTGAGCTGCAGCAGGTGCGGCAGCGCACGCTCGTAGCTCGGCACGTTGTAGTGCACGCGCTGCTGGTTCGGATTGCCCCAGCAAGTGTGCACCCAGATCTCGGCGTTGACGCCGGTGAGCTGGCGATTGAACGCCTCGGTGAGGAATTCGAGGTCGGCATCGGTGCACTCCTTCTGCTGCGCACGCATGTGATGCGGCGGCTCCTCCACCTGGATCAGCGGGCAGCCGGCGTCGGCCATGTCGCGCAGCTCTGCGTTCATGATGTCGCAGAGATCGAGCATCATCTCCTTGTCGTCCCGGTAGAACGCATTCCACAGCATCCCGGCCATCGACGGCGCGCAGATCGCGCCAAACTTCACCGGCCTGTCGGTCATACGCTGCGCGACTTGCCAGATCGCGGCGTATTCGAGCGGGCCGCGCGTCAACTTCTCGCCGACGACGCCGGGCTGATAGGCCTCCTGAACCTCCCAGAGAATCTTTCCTGGACGCAGGCCGTGGCGCGACATCCAGCCGCGCGAGGTGTCGCGATGGCTTGTGATGCCGCCGAGCCGTTCGATCGGATAGAAGAACCAGGACTTGCCGCCGACGGTGAGGTCGAAGCGGCTATCGCCGTCCGTCACGATGTCGAGCCCGGCGGTTTCCTGTTCGGCGATGATGCTCGCGACCGCGTCGAGATACTGCTCACGGAAAAGAGAATCGCCGAGCGCCGCCTTGAACGAACGGCCCTCCAGGCTGCGGTCAAACCACTGCGGCCGCGGGTATGAGCCCGTGATCGTGGTGGGCAAAATCATGTCGCGCGTGACGGTGAGCAACGGCGGCCTCCACGTATCTATTCGAGTGGCTTACTGGCGGTAATTGTAAGCCTTGTTCCAGTCGTCGGTCCAAGACTTGACGACTCTCTCGATCTCAGCGTCGTCGGGGTACCAGGTCTTGATCGCCGCAGCGTCCACGCCCGGCGGCATCGGAGCATTCGTCATCGAGGCAAACGACCCAAGTTCGACCATCAACGCCTGGCCTTCGCGCGAGAGCGCCCAGTCGAGAAACAGTTTCGCCGCATTGGGGTGCGCGGCGCCCTTGGCGATCCCAGCGCAGAACACCGTGACGGGAACGCC
This sequence comes from Xanthobacteraceae bacterium, assembly GCA_049698215.1. Taxonomy (GTDB): domain Bacteria; phylum Pseudomonadota; class Alphaproteobacteria; order Rhizobiales; family Xanthobacteraceae; genus PALSA-894. The sequence continues at coordinate 24,116 of JBAVXH010000180.1, forward strand.
CTCCGGTGCAAAGAACCACTTGATCGGCGCGCCCTGTGCGGCGAGCGGAATGGCGAGCACGGTAACCAGCGGCGCAATGCCGATCTCGCCGCGGATCATCGCATCGACCATCGGGGCCTGGCTCGGGAACAACGCCGGCTTGAGCGCCGCCTGCTTCGCCCAGTAATCCTCGCCCAGCACCTTGCGTTCGAACATGGCCCGGGCGAAGGGGCCGCCGCCGGCCGCGACCACGGTTTGCCCCAGATGCATCTTGCCGAATTCGGGCTTCACCAGATCGGCCCAGGATTTCGGCGGGTCCTTCACGAGTTCGGAGTTGTAGGTGATGGTCCAGGCATTGCCGGAGCGCGGCCACAGCCGGTCGGTCGTGCGCGCAATCTCGGGATAGTCGGCCGCGTTCGGCGGCGCGTAAGGCGCGAACAGATCGACCATGCCGCGCGCCTGCACGCGATCGGTAAAATCGATGACATCGGCGATCATCCGGTTCGCCGCCGCCTCGGTCTTGATGCGCGTGATCAGTGAACCGGTCGGCGCCCGCACAATCTCGATCGCAATGCCCGGAAAGCGCTGGGAGAAGCGCTTCACCACCGCCTGCTCGGTGTCGAGGAAGTTGGCGGTGTAAAGAACGACCTTCCCCTCTTTCCTGGCGGCAGCAAGCAGCTCTACAGCCGGCACGAAGTCGGGCTCGGCCGCATGAGCCGCGCAGGCGAGAAAAATAGCGGCGGAAACGGCAGCGCCACCACGACAGCACTGCCGGATGAAGGATCTCATGATTGCCGAATGTATTTGAGGCGCTCAAGAAGGGAAAGACGAAGACCGCTCGGCGTCCGGCTGAGTAAAGCGCTGTCGCGCGACCGCTGAATCAGAAGGAAAGCGACCGAGATAGATGCGGTCCAAGTTCGATCGACCAGAGCGTGCGGTCCTGCACATCCTTCAGCGTGACGGTCATCACCTGAGTGGCGCCGTCAAATCGCCACGTGCCCGAAGAACTGCAGGCCGAAGCAGGGTGCGAGGTCGTCACCCTGCTCGGGCGAGCAGGCATTGTAATAGACCGTGCGTGGCCCGAACGTGTTGTCGAGCTTTGCGAGGCCGCCGGTGGGACTGGGGGTTCGTGTGAGCGATCTTGATATGCGGATGTTTGCCCGCAATGCCGGTGTCAACATCACTTTCCCGGTCGGCAGCATCGTCTTCAATCAGGGCGATCCGGGTGACTGCATGTACATCGTACAATCCGGCGTCATCGAAATGACAATCGGCGAGAGAGTCGTCGAGGTGTGCGGTTCGAACGAGGCGATCGGCTTCATGTCGATGATCGACACCGCGCCGCGCTCCTCGACAGCACGCGTCAAGGAACCGGTCGAGCTTTCGATCATCGATCAGCGCAAGTTCCGTTTCATGGTCGATGAGGTGCCGAATTTCGCCCTTTACATCATGGGCGCGATGGCGCGGCGCATCCGCGGCATGAGCAAGGCGATGTAGTCGCGCAGCCGAGTCTTGTTTAGTGACGCTTCGCCAGTCCGAATTCCTGCCATCGCGAAAACCAGAAATCGATTGCCGCATCGAATGATGCTCCCTCGCGTCCGGACGGTTGACGCCGGCTCCCGCGATCCAGATCGAGCAGGCGCGCGGTCACGGCGCGGCCGACGTCGATGACGGTGTCGAGGTCCTGCATCGCGAAGTCGATATAGGCCGCGACCGTCCCGTAGCGCGCAACCGCGGCGTCGCGTCGGCCGCTCGTCCAGTCCGACACGATCGCTGACAGTGGCGCGGTCATCTCAATGCCGGGAATAGCCCCTGTCGCACCGATCCGCAGGTAGTCGATCAGGTTCTGCCCGTTCCGACCGACCAGGAGGTCGAACGTCTTGCCCAGTGTTTTGAGATGCGTGTCGAGCTCGATGCTGTTGTACTCCGCCTTCATGAAGCTCACGCGCTGGACGATGTCCGGCAGCTCCTGAAGCGAGGCCACCGAAAACGCGGTGTCGATCAAGCCAGGCGCAAGCTGCAATCCGATCAAGACGCTGGAGGCGAGCGAAGGATCGGCAGTGATCGCCCGGATTTGCCCGATGGAGGGAGCCGGGTCGCGCCCGATCTGCACGATGAGTCCCACCTCGCCTCTGGTTTCCAGCGCGATCCGTGCGATGTCATTCAGGTCGTCGTCGGGGCGTGTCGTGATCAGCAACGCCGCGCCGACGGGCAGAGACTGTGCGGTTCGCGCAATCACATCCTTTCGTTCATCCTGGGTGAGCGACGCACCCTCGGAGGCGAGCCCGAGCAAGGTGACGCCTGCCGCGCCGCGCCGCATCACCCAGTCGATCTGCCGCACATGCGCTTCGAGATCGAGCGCACCCGACTTGGCGTAGAAGCTGTAGAGCACCGGGATGACGCCACCGATCATGGCTTCGCATCCAGAGCCAGGTCCGGCACGTCGATCCAGCGCCGCTCGCGATCGCTCTGGTAGCAAAGCTCGGTGAGCTGCACATCCCTCGCGCCTTCCAGCATCGGCGAGGCCAGCGGATCGCCCTGCGCGACGTGAAGGAGGAACTGCTCCCAGCCCCAGCGATAGCTGTTCTTGAACGGCTCGTTGTCCGGCACTTCCTGCCACTGCGCGTCGAAATCCATCGCTTGCGGCACTTCGACGTTCCACACCGGCTTCGGCGTCGCGGCGAGCGATTGCACGAAGCATTTGTGCCCGCCGGCGAGCGCGGAGCCGAGTGTGCCGTCAATCTGGATCTGGATGAGGTCGTCGCGCTTCACCCGCGTCGCCCACGATGTCGTCACTTGCGCCAGCGCGCCACTCGCGAATTCGAACGTCGCGAACACCTCGTCCTCGACGTCGACTTGAAATGGGTTTCCTGCCTCGTCGATCCGCTTCGGGATCTGCGTCAGCCTGCGGCATGACACGGCCTTGATCGGGCCGAGCAGGCTCGCCAGCAGGTAGCGCCAGTGCGGATACATATCGAGCACGAGCCCGCCACCGTCCTTCTTGCGATAATTCCAGCTCGAGCGCTGCATCGGATAGAGATCGCCGTCGAAGACCCACCAGCCCGCATCAAGCCGCGCCGACAGGATGCGGCCGAAGAAGCCGGAGTTGCACACCTTCCGCAGCTTCTGAAAGCCCGGCAGGTAGACCTTGTCCTGCACGGCCGCGGCCTTCACGCCGGCCGCCCGCGCGGCGCGCACGATCGTCATCGCCTCGTCGACCGAACCGGCGATCGGTTTCTCCAGATAGATGTGCTTGCCGGCCGCGATCGCCTGCAGTGCGCGGTCCAACCGCCCGCCCGTCGCCGCGACATCGAAGTAGATATCGATTGTCTTGTCGGCGAGCTTTGCCGCCCGGTCCGCCGACCACTCTAGGCCACCGTGCGCGGCGGCAAGCGCCGCCAGCTTGTCCGGGTTGCGGCCCACGAGAACCGGCTCGGGAATCAGCCGATCGCCGCCGCGCAGCGGCAAGCCGCCCTCGTTGCGGATCGCCAGGATCGAGCGGATCAGGTGCTGGTTGGTGCCGAGGCGCCCGGTGACGCCCTCCATCGCGACGCGAAGCGTTCTGGTAGCCATGAGTAATGACTGTTGCTAGCTGGGGCGATGCAGTTCGGTCGGCCGGCGGCTCACTGTGCGCCTGCCGCGCTTGAACACGGCGACCGGCTCGCGCAATTCCGCGACCGCCTGACGCGGACTCATCGCCTCGAGCACGGTCACGTCTGCGGGATTGCCGACCTTGATGCCGTAGTCCGGCAGATTCATCAACTTTGCCGAACGCGTCGTGATCATCTCGAAGCATTCGGCGATCTGCTCCGCCTGCCCGATCTGCAGCGTGTTCGCGTGCAGATTGGTCATGCGGATGAGCGAGCCGTTCCCGAACGGCGTGAACGGATTCATGATGTTGTTGCTCGACAGCGAACAATTGCAGCCGCATTCAACGAACAGGTTCGCGTCGACGAGCCCGCGCCGCACATTGAAGTCGCGCTCGCGCCCCATCAGGAACAGATCGGTCGCCGGCAGGACCGTGACGGCGACACCCGCGTCGGCGAGGCGCTTCGCCCATTCCTTTTGCTTCGGCACGTCCATGGTCGAGAGCTTGGTCGCGTGCCCGATCGCGACGCGCCCGCCCCATCTGAATTTTTCGGTGAGCTCGCACACCAGCACGGAGTCCAGCTGCTCCGGCGAGGTGCCGGAGTCCAGATGCATGTCGATATCGACGTCGAACTCGCGCGCCATCTCGAACACGCGGTGGATCTGGGCGGCGTGATCCGTATCGTAGTTCGGCGCGGCGCCCACCGCCCTCGCGCCGCGCTTCAGGCTTTCCACCATCAACTCGTCGGTACCCGGATTGTTGGTGAGCCCCTCCTGCGGCATCACGCAGAGCTCGATATCGATCGCCCACTTGTATTCAGCGACCAACGCCTGCACGCCCTCGACCCCGCGCATGCCGATCAGCGGATCGACCTCGACATGCGTGCGCATGCGCGTGGTGCCGTGCTTGATGCAGCCCTCCAGCGTCTCGCGCGCGCGCCGCGTGACGTCTTCGACCGTCATGGTGTGCTTCACGTCGGACACGCGCTTCATCGCGTTGTGGTCGCGGCCCTTTTCCGGGGCGCAGCGGTCGATGATGCGCGACTTGTCGAGATGAATGTGCGTCTCGATCAGGCCGCCACAGCACAGGCAACCTTCGGCGTCGTACGACGGCGCATCGCAGACAAGCTTCGCTTCGATCGCCGCGATGCGGCCCTTTTCGAAGCCGATGTCGGCTACCGTCTCGCCACGGCCATGCACACGCGCGTTGCGGATCACGTAATCGATCATGCGGATATACTCACGCTGCGCTGGCGGGCTGGAGAGCCGCGACGATTTCGTCCGAGTCGATGACCCAGCCGAGCGCCGCTTCAATCAGCTTGAGCGCAGCCTCATGGTAGTCGGGCCCATTCATGGAGGCGCAGACGTCGCGCGTGACCACCACGCGGTAGTCCCGGTTGAACGCGTCGAAGCATGAGCACAGCACACAGTTATTGGTGTTCACGCCGCAGATCACCAGCGTCTCGGTGTCGAGATTGCGCAGCAGCAGCTCGAGGTCGGTGTTGTCGAACGGGCTGTAGCGATGCTTGAACACGGTGTGCTCGCCCGGACGGGGCGCGAGCGGCGCGACGATCTCGGTGACCGGCGCGCCCTCGATCGCAAGGGTCTTGCGCGGCTTGCCAAGCCCGGGCACCACGCTGGCATGTTGCGCCATCCAGAACGGGTTCCTGTTGTCGACGGTCTCGCCGCGCGTCGGATCATGGCGGTGATGCGTGCGCACGAAGATCACCGGGCGGCCGGACGCGGCCCAGGCCTCGCGCAGGCGCACCGCGCGGGCGATGATGCGCTCCGCATCCGGCTTCGCCACCAAGAGATGCCTGATCGAATGATCGAGATGCGAGCGGTTCATGTCCACGATGAGCAGCGCGCTGCGCGCGAGCCACGCGGGATTGAAGCCTGATGTCGCCGCGCTCATGCCATGACCCGGTAAAGCTCGCGGTTGAGCTCGCTGACGATCTGGTGGAAGCGGTCGGTGAGCGGCGTTTCGCGATCGCGCGGGCGCGGAAGATCGATCTCGAACGTCTGGTGAATGCGGCCGGGGCGCGCGCTCATCAGCACCACGCGGTCCGACAGGAACACGGCTTCGGCCAGGCTATGCGTCACGAACAGCACGGTTTTGCGGTAGTGATGCCACAGCCGCATCAGCTCGAAGGCCATGCGATCACGCGTGATTTCGTCGAGCGCCGCGAACGGCTCGTCCATCAGCAGCACAGCCGGATCGAGCGCGAGCGCACGCGCGAGCGCGACGCGCTGCTGCATGCCGCCGGAAAGCTGGTGTGGATACTTCGTCTCGAAGCCGGTGAGGCCGACCACGCGGATCAGCTCGTCGACACTCGCGGCCTCGCGCGGTGCGCCGCCGCGTCTGGCCACGAGATCGCGCAAGAGGCCGATGTTGTTGGCAACCTTGAGCCACGGCATCAGGTTCGCCTGCTGGAACACGAGGCCGATGCGGCCGGCGTGGCGAAGGTTGCGCGGAGGCGCGCAGCCGACCGTGACGGTGCCGCGCGTCGGCGCCATCAGGTCGGCGACCACTTTCAGCAACGTGCTCTTGCCGCAGCCGGAGGGACCGACCAGCGACACGAACGCGCCGTCCGGCACCTCCAGCGTGATCCCGGACAACGCGTTCACCGGCTCGGCGCCGCCGACACCGTAGACGACGTCGACGTTCGCCACCGCAATCGCGGCGCCGCCACCGCGATTGGCGGCCGGCTCGCGTGCAAGCTCGGCAGCAGCACTCGCCACGTCAGTGCGTCACTTTCTTGACCAGATCGGCAAGCGCTTTCGCCTCATCCAGGCTCTCGACGATCGCGTTGGTGTACATCTCCTTCGGCGCCGGCTTCTTGGCGAGATCGGTGCCTTCGGCGGCGAGGATGTCGATCGACGACTGCCACTTCGCGTCGTTCATCAGACCGAACCGCTGCGCATAGTCGGGCGTGTTGTAGAGCCCGTAGATGATCTCGAGCTTCTTCGTCTCCAGCTTGAGATCGCGGTCCGGCGACACCTTCACGACCTCGGCGACCGCCGCCTCCTTGTTGCTCGCGGTCCAGATCAGGCTCTTGAGCGTGGCGCGCACGAAGCGCTTCACCAGGTCGGGATTGGATTTCAGCAACTGCTCGCTGGTGTAGATCACGGTGCCATAGAACGAGACGCCGTGGTCCTTCAGCGGCATCACGTCGGTCGGGAAGCCGCGCATGTCCAGCGTGAGCGCTTGCCCGAAATGATAGCCGAACACGGCGTCGACCTGGCCCGCCGCGAGCATCTGCACTTCGGCGCCGCGCGCCACGTTGACGTACTCGATGTCGTTGCGCGTCAGCCCGCCCTTGATCAGCAAGGGCTCGAGCAGGCCCTTCACGTTGCTCTGGAACCAGGAGATCTTCTTACCCTTGAGCTGGCTCGGGCTCGTGTATTTGTCCTTCTTCAGCGTGATGACCGAGAACGGCGTGTCCGGCTCATCCGCCATCAGGGCGACCACCGGCACACCGCTCCCGCGCGCCCGGATGAAGCCATCCGCGTTGGCGACGCCAAATTGCTCGCGGCCGGTGCCGATGAACACCTCGTTCTGCTGGCCGGCGGAGGGCGGCCGGATCTCGAGATCGATACCTTCGGCCTTGTAGATGCCCTGCGCGACCCCGCCGTAGTACTGAGCGTGCATCGCCCACGGCGTGAAGTTAATCCGCATGATCACCTTGTCTTGCGCGTGAGCGGCGCCTCCCAGCATCAGCGCCGCGACGGCAACTGCAGTCTTCAGCATTCGCATCGAGAACCTCCACGTGGCTTCGCCGGGTCCGCCGGCGGTAAGGCCAATCACACTTGCGTCGTCGAGTCGCTTCCCTCGCGCTTCCAGGAAATCCGCCGCTCGACCCACGACATCAAAGCGAAGAATGTCGTGCCGATCACCGCCAGCGCGATGATCGCCGCGAACGAGCGCGCGGTGTTGAAGTTGAAGCTTCCGGAGAGAACCAGATAGCCGAGGCCGTTCGAGGCGGCGAGCCACTCTGCCACAATGGCGCCGAGCACCGCGAGCGTGGTGGCGATCCTCAACCCCGCGAAGATATAGGGCATTGCGTAAGGTAGCCGCAGGCGGAAGAACATCTGGCGTTCGTTGGCATCGACGGAGCGGAACACGTCCGCAAGTCCGCGATCCACCTCCTTGAAGCCCGCCATCGTATTGATGACGATTGGGAAGAACGCGATCGAGGCGACGACGGCGATCTTCGAGCCCATGCCGGCGCCGACCCACACCAGGATCAACGGCGCGATCGCGATCTTCGGCACGCTCTGCAGCCCGACGAAGATTGGCATGATCAGCCGCTCGACCAGCGGGAAGCGGATCATCAGCGCCGAGATGGCGAGCGCGAATGCTACCGCCGTGACATAGCCGCTCACGATGCTGCCGATGGTCGCGAGGCTGTGCATCTGGATCAGCGGCCACTCATCGACCATCAGCGTCGCAACATCGGTCGGGGCCGGAAGCAGAAATTTCGGAATGTCGAACGCGCGCGCGAGGAACTGCCAGAGGACAACCAGGGTAACGATCAGCAGCACTGGGCCGGCGCGCTCGACGGTGCGGCGCCAGCTCCGGGCGACGGCTTGCTCCTGAGCGGGGTTTTCGGCGTGGGTGAGAGTCAAAATGCCACCTTGTCGGAGCCATTGTAGCGGCTCGTCGCCGACGCTCAAGGCAACGGCGCGCATGCGGGAACTGTGTGTAACGGGTGCGTCGCAAGGGTGCGGCTATCCTGACGGCGCACGCGCAACTCTCTTTCGTCATCCCGGAAGCCGCCAACGGGTCCGGCCAAAGGCCGGCCCGATGACAGGCTCCACGGCTATCCGGGACCCAGTAAGCACCGCCGGTGCGATCAGTGCATGACGGCACCACCGGTGTTTACTGGGTCGCCCGCTGGAGCCTGTCATCGGGCCGCG
>JBAVXH010000181.1:0-6031 GCA_049698215.1 Xanthobacteraceae bacterium
AGCAGGAGATTGAGTGGAATGAGCAGCGCTGCGGTGATGAGCGCGAGCCCGAGGCAGGCCCAGCGCCAGCCATCGCGCGCGATCACGAGCTGCATCCAGGGCAACAGCACGATCGATCCGATGCCGACGCCGGAAAACGCAATGCCGATCGCGAGCCCGCGCCGCCGCACGAACCAGTTCGGAAGGAACACCGACTGGACGCCGTAGCCCACCAGATTTCCGCCGATGCCGACGAGCACGCCGAGCGTTGCGTAGAATTGCCAGACCTCGCGCGCGAACGTCGCGAGGCAAAGGCCCGCGATCAGCACCAGGACGCCCGCTTCGACGACCAGCCGCGGCCCTTTGAGGTCGACCATGCGGCCGACAAAGGGAGCGACCAGCGCGGACATGAAGAAACCAAATGAAAAAATCCCCGCGACCGATGCGCGGTCCCAGCCGAATTCGTCGAGGATCGGCGGAAACAGCAGCGAGAAGCTGGTGCGCGCATTGACGCCGATCGCCATGGTGACGAAGGCTGCCGCGACGATGATCCAGCCGTAGAAGATCGGCAGGCGCGCGAGGCGCGAGGACGGGCGCTCCGTCATCGCGGCCCGTGCAGGAAGAGGCGCGAGGCATCCTCCGCGACCTTGTCGAGCGAGAGGCGCCCGCCGAGGCGATACCACGTGCCAGCCCAGTTCACGGCGCCGAGGATGAGCAGGCGCACCAGCTGCGCGTCGCCCGGCACGTGGCCGGCGCGCTGCAGGTCATCGATGACCTCTTGCCACAGCGCGTCGTAACGGTCCTTCACTGCGACGATGCGGCGGCGGTTCGCGGCGCTGAGCGAGCGCCAGTCGTAGAGCAGCACCGGGATGAAGTCGTTGCCTTCTTCCAGAATGGTGCCGAGCTGCGTGCGGATGAGCTTTGCAAGCTTTTGCTCGGGCGGCAGCGCGAGTGCCATCACTTCTTCGGTCTTGCGCAGGCCCTCCGCGAGGCCTTGCTCCATCACGGCGACCAGAATGTCCTGCTTGGTCTTGAAGTGATAGAACGGGCTGCCCGAATGCATGCCCGCCGCATTGGAGATATCGCGGATGGACGTGCCATCGAAGCCCTTCTCGCGGAATAGCTTCGCGGAGACGCGCAGCAGCGCGTCGCGCCGGTTGCTCTCGTTGTTGCGGCGCGCCGCGCGTGGCTTGGGCTTCATTGGGCTCGAAACTTTCCCGCTCATTCCCGCGCAAGCGGGAATCCAGGTCTTGGCCCTGGGTCCCCGCTTTCGCGGGGACGAGCGGATGGGTTTGAGAGCCGCGGCAAGTCGGCGGGCGCGTCGATCTCCATGCGCAGCAATTGCGCGGCGACCGACTTGCCGAGATTGTCCATGCGCAGCGAGCGTGCCGCGCCGCCCTGCAGCGCCGCGTTGAGCACGATCTTGATCGCCAGCAGGTTATCGAGCGGATAGAGCTCGACCGGCCCCTTGCAGATGTCGGCGAAATGCGCGGCGAGCCGTTCGCGCGTGACCTCGCGCTTGAGCACTGCGTAAGTTGGCGCGTCGTACGCAAACAGACCGATGTCGGCGCGGTCCGCCTTGTCGCCGCTTCGGGCGTGCGCGATTTTCCACAAGCCGACTTTCATGCGACGGCCTCGAGGTCGATCGCAACGCGCGGCTCGATCGCTTCGCGCCGCACCAGTGTCGGCCACAGCCCGAGCAATTCCTTTGCGCCCTGTACGCCCTTGAAGCCGCCGACGAACGGCGGGCCGGAAAGGCCGAGCCAGGGAAACAGCCGGCCGAAGCCGTCGGCCATGCGCTTGTCCTTGGTGCGAATGGTCATGCGGATGAAGCATTCGTTGAGATTGTCGCGCTGCGCAGGATCCGCGTTGGCGCCGAGCAGCGAGTTGTAGCCAATATATTCGGCGTTGATTTCGTCCGGTTTCCAGCCGCGCTCTTCCATCAGTCCCTTGATGATGTTCACTGAGGTCTCACACTTGAGATAAGCGTCCGGCCACGAGAAGCCGATCATGCCGGTGCCCATCCAGCCGTCGTGATAACCGGCGACCACCTTCAGCGTGTCGGGGCGCTTGGCGCCGCCCGCGCCGGTGATGCGCACGCTGTCATTGCCGCGGTCGTCGAAATTCAAGGTGCCCATGTCGAGCACGACATCGGGCGAGTAGTAGGCGTGCGGATTGTGCACCTCGTAGAGCAGTTGCTGGCGCAGCGTGTCGAACGTGACGCGTCCGCCGGTGCCCGGCGCCTTTGTGACGACCGCGGTGCCGTCCTCGCTCACCTCGGCGATCGGGTAGCCGAGTCCGACGAAGTTCTGCACCTTGGCCCATTCGCCGGCCGAGCCGAAGTTGCCGCCGGTCGCCTGGCCGGAGCATTCGAGCAGGTGGCCGACGGTCAGTCCCTGCGCGAGTTTGTCCCAGTCGTCCCAGCGCCAGCCGAGCTCATGCATGATCGGCCCAAGCGACAGCGCCGCATCCGCGACGCGACCCGTGATCACGATGTCGGCGCCTCGCGCGAGCGCCTCGGCGATCGGCGCCGCCCCGAGATAGGCATTCGCGAACACGATCTTGTCGCGCACCGTCGCGATGTCGGTGTTGGTATCGAGATGCGCGAGCGTCTCGCCGCCTGACTGCAATTCGTCGATACGCTCCGAGATCGAGTCGCCGGTGACGACCGCGATCTTTGCCTGGTAGCCTTTCTCCTTGAACGCGCGTGCGACCGCGTCGCGCGCGCCATGCGGATTGAGCCCGCCGGCGTTCATCACGAATTTCACGCCGCGTTCGGCGGCGAGCGGCCACAGCTCGAGCAGCATCGGGACGACATCGCGCGTGTAGCCGGCGCTCGGGTCGCGCTGGCGGTCCTTCTGCAGGATCGCGAGGGTGAGTTCGGCGAGGTGGTCGGAGGCGATGTACTTGACGCCGCCATTTTCGATCGAGGCGCGCACCGGCCGCCAGGAATCGCCGTAAAAGCCGAGCCCCGCGCCGATACGGACCGATTTCATGCGCCAAACGGTAGGCGCGCGTTTGGCAAAAAGCAAATGCTTGGTACGCGCCGCTGGTCGTCATCGCCCGCCAACGGGCCCGCGCAAGCGCGGCCCGATGACAGGCTCCGGCGGCGATCCAGCAATCGCTGACGGACAAGATTGCGCACCAGTGTACCCGTCGGACTAGTTGGTGTTTACTGGATGCCCCGTTGGAGTTTAGCCCCGACTTGATCGGGGCCGGGGCATGACGAGAAGAAGTGCGCCATAAGCGCGCCGGAATGACGCGAACCGGGGAGGGGGCGTGTTCAGCCAGTTCCTGCAGCTCACTCTTGCAGGCGTCGCGCAGGGTTGCGTGTACGCGCTCGTCGCGCTCGGCTTTGTGCTGATCTACAAGGCGACCGAAACGGTCAACTTCGCGCAGGGCGACCTGATGATGCTCGGCGCATTCTTCGGGCTGACCGCGAGCACCATTCTGGGCTGGCCTTACTGGGCGACGATCCTGTTCGCGATCGTCGTGATGGCCGTGGTCGGCATGCTGATCGAGCGCATCGTCATCCGCCCGGTGCTCGGCTACCCGACGTTCACGGTGGTGATGATCACGATCGGCATCGGCTACGTGCTGCGCGGCGTCGTCACCATGGTGCCGGGCTGGGGCACCGAGACGTATTCGCTCAAGACGCCGTTCGGCGACGGCGTCATCCGCTTCGGCGGCGCGGTGCTGGCGACCGAGCAGCTTGCCACCATCGCGCTCACGGCGGCGCTCTGCCTCGTGCTCTATCTCTTCTTCCGCTTCGCCAAGCTTGGCGTCGCGATGCAGGCAACTTCGCAGAACCAGCTCGCCGCCTACTACATGGGCATCCCGGTGCAGCGGGTGAACATGCTGATCTGGGGGCTGGCGGCGGGTGTCGCGGCGTTCGGCGGCATCCTGCTTGCGCCGGTCGCCTTCGTGCACTCCAACATGGGCTTCATCGGGCTGAAGGCGTTTCCCGCCGCGGTGGTGGGCGGCTTCGGCAGCGTGCCGGGCGCGGTGGTCGGCGGGCTGATCATCGGCGTGGTCGAGGCGCTCGCGGGATTCTATCTGCCGGAGGGATTCAAGGACGTGGCGGCCTATGTCGTCGTGCTGGTGGTGCTGTTGTTCATGCCGTCGGGAATTTTCGGCGAAACCATTCGGAAAAAAGTTTGAATGCGTTTCATTTTCAAAACCGACTACAACCAGGACATCCGCCTGTTCCAGCACCGCGGACAGATCTTCTGGTACGGGCTGCTCGGTGTGCTCCTGCTCGCGGTGCCGTATCTGGTCAGCGGCTACGTGCTGTCGCAGCTCCAATTCATCTGCATTTATTCGATCGTCGGCCTCGGGCTGATGCTGCTTGTCGGCTACACCGGGCAGATCTCGCTCGGCCATGCGGCATTCCTCGCGGTCGGCGCCTACACCGAGGCGCTCTTACAGGCCGCCGGCATGCCGTTCGTCGTGTCGATCGTGAGCGCGGCGCTCTTGTCCGCGGCGGTCGGCATCATCGTCGGCCTGCCGGCGCTGCGGCTCAAGGGCATCTACCTCGCGATCGCGACCTTCGCGTTCAACGTGATCGTCGAGGAGATCATCACGCGCTGGGAGCACCTGACCGGCGGCAACAGCGGCATCCTGTTGAAGGCCGTCGACCTGTTCGGCTTCCGGCTGAGCAGTCCGGAGAGCTTCTACTATCTCTGCCTTGCCCTTACGGTGATCGCCGTCCTCGCGCTGATCAATCTGCTGCGCTCGCCGACCGGCCGCGCCTTCGTGGCGATCCGCGACTCGGAAGTCTCGGCAAGCTGCATGGGCATCAACCTCGCCTACTACAAGACCATGTCGTTTGCGCTCTCGGCCGCGCTCACCGGCGTCGGCGGCGCGCTCTACGCGCACAAGGTCGGCTTCATCTCGCCGGAGCAGTTCACGCTGATCCAGTCGATCGAACTCGTCACCATCGTGATCATCGGCGGCGTCGGCTCGCTGCACGGCGCGGTGCTTGGCGCGGCGTTCATCATCATGCTGCCGCAGGCGATCTCCATCGCGAAGGGCTGGCTGCCCGACACCGTGCCGCCTGCGGGGCTGCAGTCGGTCGTGTTCGGGCTGATCCTCGTCGCCTTCATCATCTTCGAGCCGTATGGGCTTTACGGCCGCTGGCTCAAGGTCCGCGCCTATTTCGATGTATTCCCGTTCTACCGGCGCGGCACCTTCCGCCGCCAGCGCAGCTATCTTCGCTCGGAGCGGCTGCGATGAACTTCTTCGCGGTGGAAAATCTCGGCGTGCGTTTCGGCGGCGTCGTCGCCGTCGATGGCGTGAGCTTCTCGGTGAAGCAGGGCGAGGTGTACACGATCATCGGGCCGAACGGCGCCGGCAAGACCACGATCTTCAACCTGATCGGGCTGATCTATCCGCCGACGTCCGGCCGTATCACGTTCGAGGGCCGCGAGGTCAAGGGCGCGCCGCACAACGTTGCCGCCAGGGGCATCGCGCGCACGTTCCAGAATATCGAGCTGTTCGAGCATGCGACCGTGCTGCAGAACCTGCTGATCGGGCGCCACCGGCATCGCACCACCAACCTGGCCGAGGAACTGCTATTTCTGCCGAGCGTGCGCCGCGCCGAGATCGCGCAGCGCGAGGCGGTCGAGCGCGTCATCGATCTGCTCGATCTTGCGCACCACCGCGACAGCCTGGTGGCCGGTCTGCCGTACGGCGTGCGCAAGGTGATCGAGCTCGGCCGCGCGCTCGCCACCGAGCCGAAGCTGATGCTGCTCGACGAGCCCTCGTCCGGACTCAATCCGGACGAGACCGACGACATGGCGTTCTGGATCGAGGACATCCAGAAGGAGCTCGGCATCACGGTGCTGATGGTCGAGCATGACATGAATCTCGTGTCGCGCGTGTCGGACCGCGTGCTTGCGCTGAACGAGGGCCGCGTGATCGCCGAGGGCACGCCGGGAGAAGTGCAGTCGCATCCGGCGGTGGTCGAGGCGTATCTCGGGGGAGGGGAGTGATGTCTCTCTCCGCGCGTTCCGGTGTGCTCCTCTCCACGCGCTCCGCTCTGTTCCCCTCC
>JBAVXH010000182.1:0-20937 GCA_049698215.1 Xanthobacteraceae bacterium
CCCGCGAGCGGCGCGCCACGCGCCGCGGCGCGCCAGACCGCACGATTGCGTGCATTCATCACTGCTTTGCCGATTTGTCCCGCGGTCAGGCGGAAGCGGCCCGCGAGATCGTCAAGCTCCGCCTCCGCCAGACTGACGCCGAGGTCCGATAGACCCCCCTGCCAGCACGCGCGTCTCAAACCGAAATCGAGCGCGCCGAATTCCACGGTTACGACGTCCGTATCGTTCGCGGGCCAGGCTTGCGCCCCGGCCAGGATGACGATGCCGGCTTCGCGCAGCTTGCCTTGCGAATGCGTCCACGGCTCATGGCGCGATCCATCGGCTCCCTCCACGAAAAGAACCGCGTCCTGCAGCCGTGCCTCGCGCAGCAGCAGATCGACGGTCGCATCTGCTTCGTTTTCGGATTCGCCGTTCCGGCTCAAATCCGCATGCAGCAGCTTCAGCGCGTTTTGCCCGGCCAAAGCTTCGGCCACTGCGGATTGTCCGGCGCCGCGCGGGCCGTGGAAAAATAGCGTCAGTGGTTTGCCGAGATCGTGCGCGCGCCGCACCAGCGTCCGCAGGGCACGAACGGCGTCGGGCTTGAGCGGAAGGCGCTCGAGATCCGGGCGCGCATCATACAGCCGGCAAAACGGTGCGAGGCGAGAATCCAGATCGGCGCGCCCGAGCACGATGTCGATGATCTGTTGGTCGAGCTTCAGGTAATTCGCGAGCAGCGGCGGCTGCACATGGGCAGGATCCGCTACCAAGTGTATCACGGCGTGGCGGATCAGCGGCGCGCCCGGTGCGAAATGCACAAGACGCGCGGTTTTTTCCTCGGCCGATGACGTCCGCAAGCTCAGCGCCAGATCGACGGTCGCGCGCCGCCGCGTCACGTCGTCCTGGAGAAAGCCGTAGAGCCGCTCGTAACGCAGATCGAGCTCGGGCGCGAGCGCAACCAGGATCATGTCGAGATCGAAGGCATCGAGGCCGAGTTGTTGCCGCAAGCGCGCAAACCCCGCCGGCTCTTCGGACACGTCGAAGAGCGGACGGTGGCCGCCGAAAAGCGCGGCGCTTGCGTCGGGCACCAGGAGCCGCTCGACGTCTTCGGGGCTGACGTACAGTCCTTGCAGCGCCGCCATGCCCGCGCCGCCGCGCGTCTGCACCGTGGCGAACAGTTGCGCGAGCAGGGCATCCAGCCTGCGCAACGCCGGCATCAGTCCGTGCAGGTCCGCATCGGGATGTGGCGGTTGTTCGCTCGCGCGAAAGAGCGTTGCCGGACTATTCATCGATGCTGCTCATCCGGCTGCATCCCGAGAGCCGTCCGCGCGCGGCCGATCAGGATAATGGCGAGCTCGGGGGTCGGTGCGACGGTTCCCTCCAGCGCCGTGACCACCTGCGCGGGCGTCGCGGCGGCGAGATCGCGAAGCGTTAGGATGCCGGCTGCGTTCAAGCGGCGCTCGCGGGCGGCGGCGATGCCGATGATCGAGGTCAACGGCGCGTCGAATTCGGTCCGGATCACGGCAGCCAGCATTCCGGCCGGCGAGACGTTGGCGGAGAGGACCGAAAATGCCGCGACGGCTCTCAGGTCCGCGGCTGCGGCGTCGGTCTCGCCGCAGGGATCGCAGCACGATGCATCGCCCGGTGTGCTGCCCGGTGGCGTCGGCGGGTTGAGCCCGCCCGCCGGCGGCGCGGGACGAGGGCCGGGCCGCCATTCGTACACGATCTGGGCATTGGACACATGGACCTCGCCCGGAGATTGCGCGATGAAGGTACAGGGCACCGCCGTCACCGGACGCGGCACAAGCTGCACGCTCTCCGCGCTGATGCTTGCGCCCCGCGGCAGCACCATGCGGATTTGTGCGCTGGTCGCAGCCGCCGGCGGCAGCAGGGCTGCAGGGCGGCGCGAGAAGCCGAGCGGATCGAGCGCGACGCGCGCCGCATCGCCGAGGTACGCGCCGTTCGCGTCCCGGTACCGGAGCTCGAAATAGGGTGCGGCTGCGGGATCACCGCTCGCGCTGCCGCGGAAATCCATCTCGTAGGGCACGGACTTCGTCAGCATCACGGTTTGCGCGAGCGCGACTTCGGCGGCGCCGAGATTCTGGTAGGTCGTGATGTTGTCGCGCGCGCTGATCCGGATGGCCTGCGGGTTGGCTTCCGCGCGCCAGGCATCCTGCTCGATCGCGCCGTCGGCCGCCTGCAGCGACACCGACCGCACGATGCAAGTGCCGCCCACCACGCGGATGCGCACCTCGGCCTGTGCGCTCGCGGGCGGCGATTGAACGCGGCGCGACTGCTTCACGGCGCGGGACGAAGGCGGCAGCGGCAGCTCGACGCTGTCCAGCAGCGCACCTGCGGCATCGAGCCAGAACAGCTCCGCGAAGGCTTCCGCCGCTGTGCTCGCAACACCGTCGGGCGAACTCACCGTCGTCTTGATGGCGAAATCATTGATGCAGCCAGGTGCGACTGCGATGACCTGCGACAGCGCGCCATTCTCGATCGCGGCACCGCCGATCGTCGGCGGCTCGGATGAGCGGTGCGGCGCGACGCTGCCCGCAGTCAGCGTCCACGCGACCGGTCGGCGGTCTCCGATCGGCACCGCCACGATGGTCTGGACCGGAGAGATCGCGACGAGATGCTGGCCGGCGGGATCGATCGCGAGCGGTACGTCGGCGACGTAGAGCTGATCTCCTTGCGGTTTCACCGCAAGCCCCATGTGCAGCCCGCCCATCGTGGGAAGTGCGACCGATTGCGCGACGCGGCCGCGCATGTCGAGCGCCAGCAAGGCAGTATCCGCCGGGGCCAACGGCGAAAACGCGGGGGAGGTCGAAATGGCGCCGACGACATACACGCCGCTGCCGTCGACCGCTGCTGCGATCGCCCGCGGGATGCGGTTTTGCGGCAGCGCAATGCTCCATCGCATCGTCCCGCCGGCGGTGTCGTAGCATGCGATCTGCCGGGTCGCCGTATCCATCGTGAAGATCGTCGCGCCATCGGGGGTGAGCGCGAGCGCCGCCACGGAACCCGGAATGCGCCATCCCTGCATTCCGGTGACGAGATCGATCGCGATGATCGCTGAGAACGTTTCGAACGTCGCCACGTAGGCCTTGCGGCCGTCACCCGCGAGCGCGAGTGCGCGTGCGCCGGTGAAGGGAATTGAATTGCCCGAAGGCGCGTTCACCACGGGGTCGAACGCTTGGAGTCCGTCTGCCGACAATCCGTAGAGCAATGCGCTACGCGGATCGGCCGCAATGTCCTTCGGGTTGAACGATTCCTTGGTCTTGAGGGGCGTTATCGCAAGGCTGACGGCGTCAAGCGCATGGATTCCGGTGCTCGTAGCGACATAGACCGACGCGCCGTCGGACGAGAACACAACGTTGACTAACTGCGGGAAATCAAGTTGCAGCGGCCGTATCACGGCTTTGTTGAAAAATGTATCTGCGACGACGATCGACGACAGTCCTCCGGTCGTGGGGGTACCGAGCGAAAGCGGCGAATTGCTGCCGAGCGCGGTGCCGATCCCGCGCCAGAGTGCGAAGTCGCCGTTCTCCAGCAGTTCACCGCGCGGGCAGGATGGCGGTGTCGCATCGAGCACGGCGGTTTGCACGGCCGCCGCGATCGCGGGCTCGTTGATGACGGCGTCGATCTTGCCGAGTGGATCGTACCGGTCGAGCGAGGCGCGGCGGACATCGCCTCCGGCCGCGAATTCGATCGGCATGGTGAAGCGTCCGGGCACCGTGCGCATGCGCAGCAGGAAGGGAGGCGCGTCCCGCCACGAGAAGCCCGCGTTGGTCGAGTGCTGCGGCGGCTTTTCCGGATCGAGCAGAGGCGGGCGCGATTGGCGGCTGTTCGTGCCCCACGACATCCGGCGGCGTTCGGGAGTATCCGCGTCGATGCCGAGATACGCTGCGCCGTCGATCGCCTGTACCACGACCCAGTAGCGCTTCGGCTGATCGGAACCCGCCAGCGTCGGCGGGATCGCGCGCAACAACGCCGGCGGGTCGAGCGGCACGCTGGTCCAGCGCAACTGTCCGGTCGCGTCGCCTTCGAGGTCGAACGGCACCGGCTTTGCGAGCAGGGAGTTCTGGCTGGGCTTGCCGTCGAAGTCGGCACGCAGATCGAGCGCGAGCCGCGCGGCGGGGCCATCGGCGGCAACAAAGAGGTCGATTGCCGTAACGTTGATGTCCAGCGAGGGAACAACGGGCTGCGCCAGAGTCGCCGACGCCGAGCAGCGGACGGTCTCCGATGCCGTCGTTGTGCCGGTCGGCCCATAGGCGATACGCGATGCGTCGAATGCGCCGCGGAGTTGCAACGAGGTCAGTTCAGGCACGATCGCGGCGCCAGCGGGCAGTATCGCTTGCAGGGCGCTCGCATCCTGCTTGGCGGTGCTGGCGTAATCGTAGGCCATGACCACCTCGCGCAAGCCGGCGGGCAGCAGCGGCGCAACGCCGAAGTATTCGACCTCGAGCGTGATTGCGACGCGGCCGAGCGTGTCCGAATGCACGACCAGGGGAATTGCATAGAAGCCGTTCACCACCGGCGCATCCGCGATGGCGAGCTTGACCGCATCGGTGATGTCGGGCGTCGTCGTGGGTGACGCCAGATCGCCGGTCTTGAACCAGAACGGCAGCCGCTTGCCGAAGCGCAGCGTGATGTTCGACGGCATCGTGGCGATGTCGACTGTAACCGCCTCGAGTGCCGCGGGATTGTTGGGGCTCACGTTGGTGTAGTTCGCCAGACGGATGCGCGATGCGCCGATGCCGGGCAGGGACGACGAACCTGGTTTGTACGGGTTGCCTGTCGTGCGCGGAATCGTCCCGTCTTCGCTGACGGACAGATAGACGTTGCCTCCAATATCGACCGAGAGCGCGGGCAGCGGACTGGTTTTGGGTGTCAGGCCGGTGAATGCGACCGGCGTTCGTCTGGCGTGGAAGTCGATCTCGGCGGTCTCGGCGGCTGCCGCCCGGACGGTCGCCCCATAGGCGCCGCCGCCCGCGAAGCGGAGCGTCTCGATGTAGGCGCTGCTTCCGGGCGGCAGGCGCGGCTCGACCGTCAACGTGGCTTTGGTGACCAGGGCGTTCGCGGGCAAGCTCCGCCACGCGATCGTCCGATCGCCTTCGAACGGATCGCCACGTCCCTCGAAATGGTCGCGAAGTTTCACCCGCCGACACCTAGACCTTGAGCAACACCATGACTTGCTCGCGTTGTTCGTATCCGGCCGGCAACGGCAGAATGTTCAATCCGCCCGTCGCCCCTCCGCTGCCCCCTCCGCTGACTGAACCGAGCCAGCCCGGATAGGCCGGCGGCGCCAGCAGCCGCAACGCGATGCTGTCCTGGTCGAGCTGCGAAACGCGGATGTTGGTCGGCTCGGGCGTCACCTCGGTCGCCTGGGGGCCGACCGTCTTCACGGTGTAGATCACCTCGGTGGCGCTCGGCGAGGTTGCGGGGCGCACGAGGGGATAGTTGACCGTCTTGTGCGGCTTGACCTTGAGATAGATGTCGTCCCAGTCACCGTGTTTCCTGAGGTCGCCCACGGAGCGCTTCTCGCCGCAGCATTTTTCGAACCAAGGAGAATGGCAGTACGAATCAGGGTCGAACTCGTCGTTCGGTGGACTGAACAGAGCTTGCCAGAAATCGGTATCGAGATCGTCCAGCGTGGTGTCGTCGGTGTAGCTGAGCAGCTTCTGGTCGACGAGCTGGTCGATCAATGTCTTCCAGAGAATCCGGAATCTCGGCTTGGTCTCGATCTCGATCGGCGTCGTATTTCCCGGAAGACGCAAACGCGGCTCGTCGCCGTGATAAAGATAGAACTGAACCCATTCTGCACGGGCATCGGATTCGCTCTTGGCGCAGACCACCGGGAAGTACTCAAGCCGATAGATATCGGTGATCGGGTAGGATTTCAGCTTGTGCTGGATGATCTTGTCGTTGTTAAGGTGAAGATTGCAGAAGACTTGCATGTAGCCGGTCCTTTTTGGGAGTTGCGCAAAAACGAGATCGAGGATGGATTTGGTGAGTTCGTCGACCGTCTTGCCGCCGACCTTGTCCGAGTTGGTTGAGTGCTCGACGTCCTGCTTCTTCTTGATCGCCTCGTCGATCTTCTTGGCGATGTCCTTCTGGACATTGACCTGCACGCCG
Organism: Xanthobacteraceae bacterium; assembly: GCA_049698215.1. Taxonomy (GTDB): domain Bacteria; phylum Pseudomonadota; class Alphaproteobacteria; order Rhizobiales; family Xanthobacteraceae; genus PALSA-894. Next base: position 6,115 of record JBAVXH010000182.1, read on the forward strand.
TTCCAGTCTTCAGCGGTGATCAGGTCGCCGGGGCTGTGCTGGATGTAGGGCTTCGGATCGTCTGCCATGGCTGAGATTCCTCTTGTGACGTTGCCTATGCTCGTTCGCGATTGACGGTGGCGTGAATGCCCGCGGCCTTGGCCTGCACCACACCTACGGGTCCGGGCTTGACCGCGTCGGCGGTGAGAGCGGGGAGCGGATCTTCTCCGGATTTCAGCACGCGTCCCGCGAACGCGATCACCCGGGCCGATTCAAAACGTGCGGCGGCGTGCGAGACGGTCAGATCAAAGATCGCAGGCGCGGCGAAGCGCACCGTGATGGAAATCTGGTTGCCCCATGCGCCGTTCTCGCGCGCGAAGATCCGGAAGGCGCCGGCGACGCCGCGCTGCTGCAGATAGAGCTGGCTCGGTCGATCCTTTCGCCCGCCGCGGAGGTAGCGCCGGCGCGGCTGCGCGAACGGCACGATCTGCGCCTCCCATCCGATTGGTATCGATGTCACGTGCTCCACGCTGATGAGCGGCTTCTTGTCGACCGCCTTGGCGGCCTCCGACAGCACCGAGACAACAAAATGGGGATCCGACGGCGGATCGAAAACGACGCCGGGATAGCTCTCGGTGTTGTCGTCCTTCGATGCGAAACGTCCGGCGTTGAAGCGCGCGCCGAACGAGTCCGGCAAATCGGCTGGAAGATTGACCTGGAACGCGCCCGCCTGATTGCTTTGCCAGGTCGCATTGACGGTAAGGGATTGATCGGTGCCCAGCGGATTGAAACGGGCGAGTTCGCCGGTAATCGGCTGCGACGACACATCGTCGCCCTTGGCGTTGAAGCGGCTCACGTTGAAGACACCCGGCACGGAGCAAACGCCGCCGGCAAAATGCGCGCTGTCGTAGTTTGCCGCATCGAAGCGCGCGCTGTCGCACTGAAGCAACATCCAGGACGACTTGCCGCGCGACAGGAGCAGTGTGTCTGCCGGCCTCGCGTCGCGCGCCGCGATGGGGGTTTTTTGCAAGGCTGCGATCCGCGCCGAGAGGCTTCGATCGCCGGCGCGTGCGTCGATCGCCACAGCAGCAAACGCGACGCTGCCCATCTTGACGTCGAAAACGCGCGCGATCGTTTCGATGGCCAATAGCGATCCGGCGCCGGCCGGGTACCAGGTGCCGCCGGCGACGACCATCTGACCGTCGAATGGCGCGAGCGATGCCGCACCGCGCACGCGCGCGATCGGCGTGCCGGACCCATCCTTCAGCTCGCCCGTTCGATCCTTCGCGCTGATCCGGCCGATGAGCGTGATGGTGCCCGGCACCTGATTCGGCGGCGGGCTCGCGGCGGCGGAATCCGCCGCCACGGCAGCGACGGCAAGCGGCGAGTCGGAGCCCGTGGTTTGCGTGAGGACGACGGTGTTGTTTGCGAGCGGGTCGATTAGCGTCAGCGCGGGCCGCGCCCCGGTTTCTCCGGTCGCGAGCGGCCGCAGGCCGTCGAACGGCACAACCGCCACCAGAGTCGCGGGCGTCGCGCTGACGTGGTCCGATGCGACCGGCGTACGCGCGCCGCTCGCATCGACGATTGCCGCCTCGACGCGCCCATCCGGTGTAGCCGCGATCGAAATCGATTCATCCTTCCCGCCGATCGCATCGACGTGAATGCGTTGTCCGGTCGACAATGCGATCAGGCTGATGCCACCGACATCGGATGTGCCCGAGATCGAGAATGCGACGGTCGCCTCGGCAACGCCGTTGTTGTCGAGCTCAAACCGTCCCCCGTTCTTGACCGTTACCGACTCCGATTGCGTTGCCGTCCCCGGGTACTCGATCACTTCGATCGGACGCAGCGGCTCGACCGCGACGCTGCTGTGCTCGCCGATGCTGGGCGATGCCAGGACCAGGAAGCCCTTGTCGTCGAGCGAGGCGACCCCGGCGAGCTCCTTGTTGATCGCCGCCACGATCTCGTCGCCGAATGTCTGGTTGGGCGCGGCGCCGGACAGGTCGATGTCGGCGGCGCGGCCGCCGTCGAGCGCAAGCCGCAACGTCGAGCGGCGCGAAAGATCGATGGGCTGGCGCAGGTCGATCGAGCCGCGCACCGTTGCCGGCCCGGCGTCCACGCCGGGGTTGGCCTTCGCATCGCCCAGCAGGAGCTCGCGCGCATCGCCGTCGCCGGCTGCTTGCAGTGCGATGCGCGACGCAGCGCCTTTCGAATTCGCGACAACCGCGATGCGGTTGCCCTGCACGGCTGCGGTTGCGGCAGGCGCGAGGGCAGTACCGATCCGCGTGGCGATCTCGGCGGCCGTCGTGTTAGCCGGATCCGCGCCGCGGCAATCGATCAGCATCGGCGCGCCGGCATCGACCGCGAGCCGCACGAAAGGCGTTGCGCTCAGGTCCAACGGCGCCGCAAAACTGCGCGCGCCAACCAGCACTGCCGAGGTCGCCTCGTCGCCATGGTAGGTGCGGCCTGCGCTGACGCCGAAGATCGCGCGCGTTGCGTCCTTTTGCGATGGTGCAAGAAATGCGATCGAGCCCGCATTGCCGGCGAGCGCGGAGCTCAGCCGCAAGGACCTGCCGTCGGTGCTGGCATATGACCCGCCGAGCGTGGTGTTGATCCGGACAGCGATCTCGGCGGCAACCGTCGCCGCGGGATTGGCGCCGGCACACGCGATCTCGACGGCGGTGCCGCCGTCGATGGCGAGCTTCACGCGGTCTGCGGTGCTCAGGTCGACGCCGGACGAGAGGTCGCTCAGTCCGGAGAAGATCGGCCGGCGCGCCTCGGTTCCGGCAACGGCCTTCGGATCAAATCCGAAGATTTCCCGCGATGCGTCGCCGGCGTTCGGCAGCAGCACGACCTTGCTCGTCGCTCCTGCTGTCGTGGAGGTCAGCACAAGCCGGTCGTCCTTGATCGATGCCAGTTTGCTTCCCTTGAACCTCTTATTGATCGCCGCGACGATGTCGGCGAGAAGGACCGCATAGGGGCGGGTGCTTCCCGTCGCGCAGTCGACATCGCGCGGTGGGCTACCGTCGACGGCGAGGCGGAGGAAGCGCTTCGTGCGCAGGTCGAGCCCGTCATGCAGGTCGAGCGCTCCAGCGAGCCAGCCGGTCGTCGCGTCCGTGCCTTGCGCCTCGGCGGCGAAAAAGCCGAGCGCGGCATTGCTCGCTTCATCGATCGGGAAGGCGCGCGAAACAAACGGACGGGACTGTGTGCTCTCGATCGGGACGATCGAGAGCGATCCCTGTTCGCCGGGCGTGCTGGAGGCGAGGACGAGGTTCTTTCCCGCCGCCGCGGCGACGGCCTGCCCAACCGCCGAGTTGATCGCCTGCGCGACCTCGGCCGGTGTCACGTTCTTGCGCGACAATCCTGCGGCGGCGAAATCGACGATCACCGGTGCGCCATCGTCGACCGCGATCTGCACGCGGTGCTGCGCGCGCAAATCGAGGTCGGGGTGGGCATCGGAGCCGCGATCGCCCGTGAAGGTCGCGGGCCGTGCGTCGGTGCCGCTCGCGGTGCGCGGCGCAAGACCGAAAATGAGATCGAGCGCATCGCCGGCCGGCGCGGTCAGGAAGCGGACGCTGCCGGCTGGACCGGTGAGCTTGGAGGTCAACGTCACGGTCTTCCCGTTTTGCGACGCGACTGTGGACCCGACGGCGGCATTGATCGCGCTGGCGATGTCTCCGGCCAAGGTCTTGGCGGGATCGGCGCCGGCGCAATTGACGATGATGGGAGGCGCCGCGTCGATCGAGAGCGAGAGGTTGGCGCGTTCGCTCAGATCGATACCGGCGCTCAGGTCGACACCGCCGCTCACCCGCGCGCGTGCCTCGTCGCTGCCGCGGACATAAAGCGGCACGGCACCGAGCAGAAGCTGTGTCGCGTCGCCCGCGGTCGGCGCGGAGAGCGCGATGGTGCCGGCAAGCCCGGGTGTCGGCGATGCGAGGGCAAGCCGGTTTCCCTCCAGCGTTGCGATGCCCGCGCCCGCCTCGACGGTGATCGCGGCGACGATCTGCGCCGGCGTAGTGGCCGCGGCGTTGCCGCCGGCGCAGTCGATTTCGTACGAGGATTTTCCATCGATCGTCAGCCGCAGAAAGCGCTGCGCGGTCAGATCGAGTGTCGCGGGAAGCTCGACCGCGCCGACGATTCGCGCAGTGACTGCGGCCGTTCCGGTGTAGAGGTGTGGCGCAATGCCGAGGAGCGCCGGCACGGCATCGTCCGGCAAATCGTGAAGCTCGATCGTGCTGGGGGGGCCGGCGGTCGCGGAGCGCAGCACGAGCCGGCCATGCTGCGCGAGCGCGACGGCACCGTCGGCCGACGCCAAAGCCGCGACGATCTCGTCGAGGGTCGCGGCGGCAGGATCACCAAGCAGCGGCGCGAGGTCGAACGTGGCTGGCGCGCCGCCATTCACCGCGAATCGAAGGCGGGAGTGTCCGCGTAGATCGACAGGCGTGGATAGATCGACCGTTCCGATAAGCTCGGCGGCTCGTGCCGCGGCGCCGCGTAGCGCCACGGCCGGCACGCCGAACAGGAGCGTTGCCGCATCGTCGCCGGCGTGATCGATGGTGGTCAGTGCGGCGTGCCGGCTTCGGTTCCACCACGTATCGAGCTGCGAATAGTCGTCCGCGATGATCAGGCCGAGCGCTTCGGCAACGATACGGCAGACGCCGCGCACCGTGACGGTGCCTTCGATAAAGGTGCGAATGTAGCGTTTGAGGTGGGCGCGAAATTCCTCGATCGTCTCGTCGTCGCGCGGTGCCAGCCCATAGAGCGCGGCGATCGACGTCAGGTCGATCGGCAGGTCGCTGTCCTTGTCGGCGAAATCGACCCAGTGGGCGAACATCACGGCGGCCAGCACGCGCTCCGCTTGCGACAGCTCGCCACCGAATGCATCCGCCAGCGCCGAAATCGCCGTCGGTCGCGGCAGCGGCGCGAACGTCGGCGGCAAGTTCGCCAGGATGCGGTCGGCGGCCGTCGCCATCCTCAGGCCCCCGTCATCTGGATATCGGACGGCTGCATGTCGAGCGCGAGTGTCCATTTCTCGCCGTCGTCCGACGGCGGCACGATGCGGAACGCGGCTGCGCTGATTTCGTCGTCTTTCGCGGGCTTGTCGTCCTTGCCGACTACGATGCTGCGCGAGGGTGTTCGCGTCCCGGCCGACGACGGGGTGGCTGCGCCGTCCAGGGCACTTTGCAACGCGGCATTCAGCGCTGCGGCATCGGTCGACGATGTCGCCTGCGCGGCCGCCACCAGCGCGTCGATCAGCTGGCGCGAACTCGGGCCTTCGAGGTCCTGCTTTGCCGTCAGGATATCGACGAAATGCGGCTTGGCTGCCTTGACCTCCGGAATCGTCTTCATCGCATCGAGCATTTTCGCGCCGTCGGCTGCCTCGCCCGCCTTCAGGGTTTCGAAGTAGGTCCGCAGCGCACCGATCAGTTGCTCGGCGAGCTTCAGCTTGCCGGCGGGCGTGAGCGATGTCGTCAGCGTCAGCGCAACGCGCGGCGTGACGAAGACGTAGCGCGCGATTACCGACGCGAGTACGCCGGCGGCGCGCGTCTCCTGCACGCGGGCATTGACTGCGAGATAACGCGCGGGCGGCGTCGAGACGAGCAGCGATACCGTGCCGGGCGGCGATGCCTTGCCGGCCGGCCCGTTCGGGTCGTGCACCTCCTGAAGCGCGGCGTTCTCCTCAAACAGCACGCGACGCAGCGCCGCGATGGTCGCCTGTCCGATTCCTTGCAGCGTCGCCTTGGCGCGGGCACGCAGCGCCTCGTCGCTCTCGGGCGCGGCTCCGAGCGCGGTCGGATCGAAATTGGTGACGCTCGCGATGCCTTCGATCGGCGCTTCAAGCGCGACGATCGCACCGGGGGGCACGACACCGATCGGGCCCTTCGCCTTGTCCATTGCGCGGATCGGAACGTCGAGCCGCTGCTGCCCGCGCTGCAGCGTGCGCAATTGCGTGGTCTCGAACACGACCCGCTTGGCGGTCGAGATCAGCGTGCCGTCGGGAATCGTCACATTGCCGGTGGACTTCGGGTCGCGCAGGAACGATGCGATACCGGTTGCGTAGTCTCCGCCCTTGCGGACGACGCCGAGGATCGAGACCACATAGTCGAGCGATTGGCCCTTGGCGGTATCGACGAAGCCCGCCAGATAGGCCTGGTAGACCTGCTGATAGAGCGTCGCGGTTTCGCGGCCGATCGCCTCGGTCAGCGTACGGGTGACGCTGCCGATGTTGATGTCGGTGAGCCGCGACGGCGATACGGTCCGGAAGTAGTCGACATAAAACGTGCTCTCGTCGACCGGCTGCGTTCCCTTTCCTTGCGGGAGCCAGACGATGCTGGAGTCGTTCAGCGAGAAGACGTAGTCGATGTTGGCCTTGAAAATGTAGACCTCGGGCAGGACGTTGCCGTCGGCGTCCAGCGCGGCGCCCTTGATGCTGCGCACGCTTTTGGCCGGCTGCGACAGCGTGTAGCGAAGTTGCTTGACGTCGAAGTTGATCGGTTCGTTGACTACGCCGCCGACGACTGCGGTCAGGAGGTCGTCGACGAGATCCGGGTAAGAGCGGCGAACGAGGGTCAGCGTATCGGCGTTCATTGCGGCCCTCCGAGGAAGAACGGAAAGACGAAATTAAGCGGCGTATCGCTTTCGATCGCCTGCAGCGCCACGCTGATGTCGATGCGGTCGCGCGCGCCGGCCCGCACGTCGACCGAGATGACGCGCGCGACGCGCGGTTCGGCGGCGAGCGCTTCGAGGACGAACAGCTTGGCGCGATTGCGGTTGGTTGCGTTGTTTAGCTCACCGATCAGGGTGTAGAGCCGCGAGCCGTAGTCGGGATGTCCGAGCGCGGTAAGTTCGCCTTGCCGCGTCAGGAAGCGCAGCAGCAGCGCCTGCTGCAGGTTTTCGACCTGCTCCAGGCGCTCCAGGTCGTATTCATCCGCTTTGTTGCGGACCCGCTTGAGGTCGTTTCCACCCGCGCGATCGTTCTGGCGCAGGAGATCGCCGAGCAGACGCAGGTCAGTGCCGAAATTGGCCCTCGTTTCGATCATGGCGGGCTCTGGTCCTGGACATAGGGAGCGGCCGGCGGCCCGAGGATCGACAGAATGCCGGGCGGGCTCGGGATCTGATCACCCATGCGCACCAGCGCCATGCCGTTGACGCGGACGCCTGAGCTTGCGAGCGGCCCGATCACCAGCGGGTAGGGTATGCCGCTCACCGAGTTCACCATGGTGCAGAGCGATCCGGAGACCGCGAGCGGCAGGCCTCCCGCAGTGAGGCTTGACTGGAAGATGCCGACGATGACGCCGGTATCGGGAGCGCCCGTCGCTCCCGGCGTCACCACGACCATGCATCCGATCGATACGGGTGGACCTGGCATCGCTCTCACCCCGGGCTGAAACTGGTGATGCCGGCGACGGAGACGACCGCGCCGCGAACCGAGAGCGAGCCGCTCGCCTCGAGCTTTGCTTCGGCCGTGCCCTGCAGCGACAGACTCGCACCGGCGGTGAGCTGTGCGTTGGTCCCGGCCTTCATGGTCAGGTCGGTCCCGGCCTGCAGCTTCATCGCGCCGTTCGCGCGCAGCGTCAGGTCGCCGACGGCTTCAACAATCACGTCGCCATCCTCGTTCATGGTGATCTTGGTTCCGCCGGCGAGAACGGTGACGGTTCCGCCGCCGCCGTCCGGCTGATCGAGCTTCATCTCGCTCTTGCCGGCGGTCGCGTGCACGGTGCCGTCGGTGATCCGGACGCTGATCTTCGGCGCCATCTCGGCCAAGATCTCGCGTGGCGGATTTTTGTCGGAGATGTTGCGGATCGCGGTCTTGATCGCCTTGTCGTCGTCGGCGTGCAGCGGCAGATGCATGATCAGTTCGTTGTCGGTATTCACCGGCGGCCGGTCGTCATCGGTGTAGAGACGCCCGACGACGATCGGCTGGTTCATGTCGCCCTTTGCGAAAGTCAGCAGGACCAGATCGCCGACATTCGGGATGGCGGCCGAGCCGATGTGACCGGTGGTGATCGGAACGCGCTTCAGCAGCAGGCCGGTGTTCTTCAGGCGCACGTCGCAGCCGTAGTTGTCGTTGTCGCCGGCATCCTTGTGCGCGCTCACGGCGTCGACGACCCCGAGCTCGGCGATGCCGACGGAACGCAGCTCGCTGCGGACGATCTTCTGGATGGTTTCCACGATCGAGGTCATTGCAGCCTCTCCTCGGGAATCGCCGCGAACTCCACCGTGGTGATGAAGCCGTACTCCTTGGTGATGCGATGAACGACGCGGCGAACCTGGAACGTGCCGTCGAGGCCGTCGAAGGGGACGTCGCGCAGGCTGATGGCATCGCCGAGCTTCACGCCCGGCCGTCCGGGCATGTCGACGCGGCCGCGTATCGCGCGCCGCTCGAACGCACGCCGTCCAGCCGAAGCCGCGGTCGCGGCCGCCTGTGAAGTGCGCAACGCTGGGCGCTCCACCAGGACCGTCGGATCGCCATTTCCCGCGGTCCCGGCCGATTGCGAGAAGTCCTTGGTCAGCCAACCCCAGGCATCGCTGCCCGCATTTCCGGTCGGACTTTCGCCGAACGCCTTGACGGTGACGTCGAGTCCTTCGCGCCGGTCCAGCTCAAGGGCGAGGATCTGCTTGGCGAAGTCGACATTGTGAATGAGATTGCCGGTGGTGAAGGCCTGAAAGACCAGCTTGCCGTTGCTGTCGATATACGCATCGACGCCGCTGAGCGTCGCAAGATCGCGGATATGCGCGAGTGCGCTGCGGTGCGAATCCACCACGTAGCTGGGAAACGTGATGCCGTTGTCGACCGTCGCGACGTCGAGGCGGGCGCGGCCCGCGAGATCGCGCACGATCTGACCCGCGCTCTGGCTCTCGAAGGTCTGGTCGACGAACAGCCGCGCGAGCGCGCGGGCTGGGCTCGTCGCTGTGATGCGGCGGATCACGAGGCTCGACCGCGAGACGTCGACCAGTCCGGCGAAGACCTGGGTGAAACCGCTGTCGTCGTCGTCATATCCAAGCTCGACCTTGGCTTGGTCGTCGAGCTTCGGATCGAGACCGCCGACCTGGCCGAGCGACAGCGCGAGCGTGTCGGGCCACCCGTCCATGTCGAGCGTCACCACCAAATCGGTGGTTGCGCTCGCCCTCGGCTCCTCGGTCGTGTCGACGACGCGGGATCCGATGGTGAGACGATAGGCGGGGGTGAGAAGTGCGGTCATGGCCTGGCGGTCACCGATTTTCCCTTGAAGTCGAAGTGGACGTCATTGACGCCGGGGGAGGTGAGTAAGCCGTGGAACCAGAGGATTCCCTGAGTCAGACTCTGGGTCGCCGGAATCGCGTGCTTGCACTCGAGCGTCAAAGCCGCGACCGTCGGCGTTCCCTCGATGAGGATCGACCACGTGTCATTGCCGGTCGCGAACGAGGGGTTGACGCGCTTTTTTTCCAGCGTCTTGATGTTGAGCTGGTCCTTGACGGTGAACATGGCATCGAGGTCGACCTCATTGCTGAACCGGATCTGGATGAAGAACAGCGTGAGGGTGATCCTCGTGCCGGCCGCAAAGGTGGCGGCCGGCGCAGGAGCCGCGGCCGGCACCGGAGCGACCGCGATCGTCACCTTGTCGCCGGGCTTGACCTCTGTGGCTTTCAGCGCCGCGGCATCGACATCATCGCCGGGCTTATCGGGTTTCCGGTTGAGCCAGCGCACGCGGTAGGGTTCGACCGGTGCCGTGACGATCTTTCCGGCCGGAATGGCGTTCGTGAAACCCTTGACCACCAGCGGGTTGACGCTGATCGGCGTCAGCGTGAGGGCATTCCAATCGGCGAGCGTATCGCCGACGGCGTCGACGTTGCACAGGGCGACCCAGTTGTCGCGCGTGTCGCTGCCGAACGCCTCGTTGGTCTTCTGCCAGGCTTCGAGCATCGTCATGCCGCTCGCCAGCTTGTTGATAAAGGTGATGTTGAGCTTGGCTGCGGACTCTGCGGCCGGCGAGCTGCCGCTATAGCCGAGGACTCCGCGAACCGGGTCGCCCGGATCGCTCATCAGGGTTCGCCAGGAATTCCAGTTGCTTTCGCTGAGAATGGAGCAAGCAGCGATAATCACCCATTTGGGCGCCGTGAACCGGCTGCCCGCCGCGAGGGCGACCTCGAGGTCGAAGATGTAATGCGACGTACTGAACTTGTGTAACGCCGCCTCGCCGAGCAGCCGGCCGTCCATGAGGCCGTGCGTGCTGAAATAGATGAGATCGGCCTTGATGTCCCCGGCGAGACCGAGCGCCTTTTTCGTCGTGTCGCAGCGCGGGCTCATCACGAACGACGTCCGCACCACATCGATGGCGGCTTCGATCAAGGGCTGGTTGGTTTTGACATCGGGGCCGGCCCAGTTGCCCGCGTCGAGGCCAGTGCCATCGTTCCCCTCCGGCATGATGCAGCCGTCGACAAAGAGGTCCTTGCCGAGCTTTTGTCCTTTGCGCCGGATCGGAAGCGACGGGTGGTCGGCATCCTTGTAGCGCTGGCCGGACAGGGGGAGCTTCGACAGCAGGTTGGTCCACTTGAAGTTCTGCGCCCAATAGTGTCCGAACACGACGGTATCGACGGCCTCCGTCCCGTCGATCCCGACGTAGAAGAGGGGTGTTTGTGGCGACTTGATTTTCGTCGACATCGCGCACACCGCTCCCTAGACGGCCTGAAGCTCGTTTTCGGGAATCTCTCTGATATCGTCGGCCACCCGCACGACCAGCGGCACGTCGCCGTTGTAGACACGGCTGAGCATTGTTTGCGTGTCGGCGTCCGCGACGCCGGTCGGGTCGATGCCGCAACTGCCCTGAAAGGTGGCGATCGCGGCCGCGAGATCGTCGTCGACCAGGAATCCCAGATTGCTCAAGCGCCGCGACACTCCGTCAGTCGTCGCGATGTCTCCGACATCGATGAAATAGTCGCGCAGCAGAATGATGTCGGCAGGATCCTCGCTCGCGGCGTATTGCATTTTCACCGTTGGGAACGGCTCGGCCATCACGGTGGAGAAATGTCCATCCGCGTCGGTGGTCGCCGTGGTGGTCGATCCATCGGGAAACGCGAGCGAGACCTCGGTATTCGCGCGCGGCTCGCCCAGGCGGCCAAACACCGTGACGTTGAGCTTCAGCCGCGGATCGATACCGTCGGCCGCCGCGAGCACGACATCGAGGTTCTTCGACCCGTCGAGCCTGGTACAGACGGTCGGACTGGTGCCGGAGTTCGGCGCCGCATCCTTCAGCCGGACCGTGAAAGGCCCGCTGACCGAGAGGATGTAGAGGCCGGCGCGCCGCGACCCGTGGCTGAATGAGCCGTCGTCGGGGTTGGTCGTACCTTCGAGCGGAGTGCCGGCCTTGGGCTTTTCGGAACGTTCTCCCGTGAGAATCTCGCCGTCTGGCGCGATCAGGACATATTTCATGCCACCGGCCGGCGTCCCGTCCTCGAACGTCATCACACCCCGCACCGTCACGGCGTCGGTCTCGATCGGCTCGACGAAGAATGTGTTGGGCTTGGGCGTCACACGCGAGAGAATGACGACGTTTTCGCCGTCCCCTCCGGCGCACCATGTCGGGTTCACTTTGCCGTTCGGCAGGGCGAACGTGACCGGCTCCGGCACCTTGCCGGGCAGGGCGTCTGCCTTCACGAACACGATCTCGGTGCGCCGGTTTGGGCGCCAGGCGAACTGGACGTTTCGCACCGCATCCTGTTCGCCGCTGCCGAGCCACTTGATGTGATCGTCCGCGCAGTTGGGCAGAAAGCGTTCCTCGGGAATTTGCAGGGCGTCGCCGCTGAGATAGGCATCGATCAGCGCGCGCCAGGTCGCATCTCCGACGATACCGTCGACGCCGAGCGCGTGATCGGCTTGAAAGTTGCGCACCGCCGCGTCGGTCAGCGGGCCGTGTTTCTCATCGATCTGGCCGCCGTAGAGGCCGAGCCCTGCGAGCAGATGCTGATATTCGCGGACACCCCAGTTGTCCTGCAGCCGGTTCGTGGCGCCGCCTTGTTTGCGCAGCCGGTCCCATTCGTCGACCGCGGCGTCGTGGTCTGCCGGGCTGCGTCCGGAGGTGAGATAGGCATAGACGCCGCGAGCGCGGCGCTCGCTCAGCGACTGATTGTAGTCGTCGGGGCCGGCGTGATCGGTGTGGCCGACGATCAGGATTTTCTCATCCGGATGCGCGCGCGCATGGGCGTCGACATCGCGTAACACCCGGCGCAGGCACGGCTCGATGAAAGCCCGGTCGAACCAGTAGTGCACGACGAACGCCTTCGCGGCCGACGGCCCCAGCCGCAAATGGATCTGCACCCGCGTCGGCGGTCCGGCGGGGACGCGCGCCGAAGTCGAGCCCGGCTGCGTGCCCTCGAGCGTGGCTGAGGCGGTGTAGGAGCCAGGCTTGATCGGGTTGATGCTCCACACCCCGTTGACCGGCCCCGGCGCGGGCGTGCTGGGAAAGTTGGCGCCGTCATCCGCCGTACCGACCACGCTGACCTTTGCCTTGCTGACGTCGAAAGTCGGATCGTCGTCGACCACGACCGTGATCTCGAGCGCGGCGGTTTTGGGGTCGGGCGGCGGCGGCGGCGGCGGCGGTACTATGACGGTTGGCGTTGGCGCCGGCACGAACTCCAGCAGTTCCAGCGAGAACGCGAAGCGCTCCGGCCGCCCGGCGAACTCGCGCACGTCCAGTTGCTCGATCAGGACCTTGTCGACCTTGGTCGCGGTGCCGATATCGGCCACGAACGAGATCGGCGCGGCCGCCCGATGCTTCTCGCGCAGCGTCTTCAGCGCCTCGCCCGCCTCGGTGCCAGTCGCCACGCCGGCAAGGCGGATGCGCGCGGCACGGCGGCCGAGATCCTGAAGAAAATCACCCTCGAGCGCCGGTACGCTGTGCTCAGTGAGGGCTTCGGTTTCCGCGCCTTCGACAGATTGCACCAGCGGCAGCTCGAACGTGTCGAGCATCGGACGTGTCATGGTTCTTAGCTGTTCAGGTTGGTGAGTTCCCCGATGATGTCGTTGAGCAGGGTGATGATTTCGGCTTTGAGCTGATCGAATGATGGAAGGCTGGTGACGACGCTGGCCGCATCGAGCACTTTCTGGATGTCGGGGGCTTGTTGCGGCAGCAGTGCCTGTGCCGTGTGAAGCACGGTCGTGACCGCGGTCGTGAATTGCGAGACCTTGTCGAGGCCTGGGATCGCGCCGACGTTCAAATTCTGGATGGTGGTCTTCAGCTTATTCATCAGCTCGATCAGCTTGTTCAACAGCTCCCCGATCTGCGGTACGAGCGGCTTGAGCGCCACGATGACCGGCTTGATGGTCGTCGCGTTGTCGTGCAGGAACGTCTTGAACTGCGCGAGCGCATCCTTGAGCTCCTGAAACAGGTTTTCAGCCATCGCGAGACTCCTATGTTTTGCTTGCGGCCTGCAGGCGCGCGAGCAGGTCGGTGAACTGCGGGACGAATTTTTCGAGGCCGGTTGCGAGGGCCTGCACGGCGGCGATGCCATCGACGATGCCGTCGATCTGGCCAAGGGCATCTTCCAGGATGTCGGGGTCGATGATTGAGGCGGGCGCGGGGTCGACCGGCTTGATGAATTCGCGCAGAGTCAATTCGTAGCGGAAGCGCTCGGGCTTGCCGGCGAGTTCCTCGAGCCGCAGGTCCTCAATCAGGACCAGGTCGAGATTGGCATCGGCAACGATGTCGCCCACGAACGGTACGGGCTTTGCGGCGCGAAACTTGTCGTCGAGCGTCTGCACGGTCGCGAGCGCGTCGGGACCGGTGGCAAATCCCGACACGACGATGCGCAGCGGCCGGCGCCCGAGGTTCTGCACCACGCTGCCCGCCATGCCGGGCGGCTTCAGCTCGCTCAGCATGCGCCGGTCGTGGGTCGCGACCTCGCGCACCAGCGGCAGTTCGATGTCGTCGAGCATCGGACGGATCATCGCTACACGTCGATTCCGTTACGACGCGCGTCCTCGATGAGCGCGAGGCGCAGGGACTCGGTGAATTCAAAACGGTCACTGGCGGACCAGCCGGCGGTCCGGCGCACGCCGTCATGGCCCGGTTCGGTGACGGCGCGCGGCGAAGTTCGCTCCGGCGCTGTGCGTGCGAAGGGATGAAACGACGCGCGCGACACATCGGCTTGCTCTGCGCCCGAGGCGGGCAGGCCGCTGTACGTTTCCGACGGCAGCGGCGTCTGCGATGACATGGCGTGCCGCGGCGCCTGCATGTCCGGCGGGTTTGCGGTCCGGACATCCGCAGGTACATTCATCCGCGATGGTGTGATGTGTGGCAGCGCGTTGCCGCGAGGCGAATCGGCAGCCGCCGTTGCGCGCCTCGCGACGTCTTGCGCAGGAAGAACGAGGTTTGACTCCGGCGCGCCGATCGGACGTTTCCAGTTCCGCATCGTTGCTTCGGCGGCTCCAGACGAACGCACCGTCGACGCGGTATCGGATGATGTTGACGCCGCATCGCCGGCGCCGTGTGCCTGAGGCTCACCCATGTCGATCGCAGCGGCGAGGCTCGCGCGCGCAGCGCTATCTGGCGGCGCCACGACGGCGTTCCATCCGGTATGGTCGCCGAATGCTGCGGAAGACTCGATGGCGGCGAACCGATTTCCGGAATTGCGCGCAAACGTCCGGTCAAGCCGCTCGGTCATGCGGCGTACGAGCGTTGCATTCGATGTGGCGGGATTGGCCGTAATGCGAGCCAGGCGTTCTCCGACATGCGGTGCGCCCGCCTGATGGGGCAGATGGCCGAGCCTGCGCGAGGACACTTCGGTGCGACGCAGCGCCGGCGCCACGTTGCCGGCGAGTGCTGCGAGGCCTGAGCGCGCAATCCTGGCTGGCCGGGACCTTGGTCC
>JBAVXH010000183.1:0-14935 GCA_049698215.1 Xanthobacteraceae bacterium
CGCCCCAGTCCGAGGCCCGGAATTGCCGGGCGCCGGCTGCCGGATTTGAGGACCTGTTCTCCGGCCCCGCCTCCGGCCTGCTCCACCATCACGACGCCTCTAGATGGCGCCCCTCGGCGAGCAGGGTGGTAGGAATATAGAACAAAACAGGAACAGGCGCAAGGACTATTTTCGGGCCGCGAGGCCGTCGAGCCCCCTGGATTGCCGGGTCAAGCCCGGCAATGACGAGCGGCTTCTACAGCTCCTTCCCGATCTTGCGGTCGAGCGAATACGGGCCGCCGCCGCGCAACGCGATGGCGAACATGATCAGGCCCCAGAACAGCGGGTATTCGTAGCCGCGATTGGCCCAGCCGAAGCCTTGCGGCATGTGCACGTAGGCGACGACCGCGAGTTCGATCGCGATCGCGGCGGCGAAAAAGCGCGTGAACAACCCGAGCGCAATGCAGACGCCGCCGACCGTTTCGAGGAACGCCACGATGAACGCAAGCGGCAGCGCCGGCTCGATGCCGCGCTTCTGCAGGCCCGCGGCGGCGAAAGCCGCCACACCCTGGTTGAACACTTTCGGGATACCGTGCGGCAGCAGCATCAGGCCCGCCGTCACGCGGATGATGAGCCAGGCGATATCGGTCGTGTGCGCGTAGAGCGGCGCGAGCGCCGGAATCATCGGGCGCGGTTCGGTGTTCGGCATGTGGTCCCCCCTTATTGCTGCCGCAGCCAGACCGGCCGCGGCTACGTCTTAGCCTAGCTCACTCCTCCTCCGTCCCGCGCAGCAGGTGATAGAGAATGATGCAGCCGAATGTCGCGGTGCCGATGCCGTCGAGCGTGAAGCCCGCCACCGTGAGCTTGAAGTTGCCGGCGCCGAGCACCAGCGCGACCGCGACCGTGATCAGGTTGCGCGCCTTGGAGAAGTCGACGCCGTTCTCGACCCAGATGCGCCCTGCGGTGGCGGCGATGAGGCCGAATACCACGATCGACAAGCCGCCGAGCACCGGCCCGGGAATGGTCTGGATCAGCGCGCCGAACTTGGGCGAGAAACCGAGCAGGATCGCGATGATCGCGGCGGCGACGAACAGCGCGGTCGAATAGATGCGCGTGATCGCCATCACGCCCATGTTCTCGGCGTAGGTGGTCACGCCGGTGCCTCCGCCCGAGGCCGAGACCATGGTGGCGATGCCGTCGCCGAGGAAGGCGCGACCGAGATAGGGATCGAGATTGCGCCCGGTCATCGCGCCGATCGCCTTGATGTGCCCGAGGTTCTCGGCGACCAGCACGATTGCGACCGGCGCGATCAGCACCATGGCCTTCGGATCGAACACAGGGGCGGCGAAATTCGGCAGGCCGATCCATGCGGCGGCGCCGATCTTGGCAAAATCGATCGGCGGCCCGTAGCCCATGTTCGCCGCGATCCAGTAGACGACATAGCCGACGATCGCGCCGATCAGGATCGGGATGCGCCGCGCGAGCCCGGGCGCGTAGACGGCGCAGAGACCGGTCGCCACTACCGTGATCAGCGCGATCCAGCGTGCGAAGGCCGAGCCGTCCGGGCTGCCCGGCCCGATACCCGACGCGCTGGACACGGCGATCGGCGCCAGCACCAGCCCGATGGCACCGACGATGCCGCCCGTGACGACCGGCGGCATCAGCTTCTCGACCCAGGCATGCCCGGCCCCCATCACGATCAGGCCGATGATCGAATAGACAGCGCCCGCCGCGATGATGCCGCCAAGCGCGACCCCAAGATTGGGATTGGGTCCCGCCGCGACGGTTGCGGCGGTTGCCACCAGCACCGGGCCGATGAACGCGAAGCTCGAGCCGAGATAGCTCGGGACGCGTCCGCCGGTGATGACGAAGAAGATGAGCGTCGCGATGCCGGAGAAGAAGATCGCAACGTTCGGGTCGAAGCCCATCAGGAGCGGCGCGAGCACGGTCGCGCCGAACATCGCGACAACATGCTGCAGGCCGACCAGGATGGTCGGGCCGGTCGGCAAGCGTTCTTCGGGCAGAATCACGCCCTCACGCTTGACCTGCCATACGATGAAATAACGTTCGTCAGCCATGACGGCCTCCCCCGAGTCTCGTCCGACCGGTGAGCGTCCGCCTCGGCATGATGGGGGTCAAGCAGGGCAGGCGTGCCGTGCACAGGGAGTGCGGTGCGGTAGTGCCCTTCTCCCCGCGCAGCGGGGAGAAGGTGGCGAGCGAATGCGAGCCGGATGAGGGGCTGCACCATCGCGTTGCCCCTCACCCGCCTCGCGCGCTATAGCGCGCTCGGCACCCTCTCCCCGCTTCGCGGGGAGAGGGAAAAGAAGAAACGCCGCGCCCGGATGACCACATGCAAATTGCCATCGTTGGCGGAGGGATTTGCGGACTTTCGCTTGCGTTGAACCTGCACGCCCGCGGGATCGCGGCCCGAGTCTACGAAGCGGCGCCGGAGGTCAAGGAGCTCGGCGTCGGCATCACGCTGCTGCCGCATGCGATGCGCGAGCTGTCCGCGCTCGGCCTCGGCGACGAATTGCTGCGCACCGGTATCGAGAACGCCGAGAGCTGCTTCTTCAACCGGTTCGGCCAGCTCATCTACAAGGAGCCGCGCGGCAAGGCGGCCGGATACCAGTATCCGGAAGTCGGCATTCACCGCGGGCGGTTGCATCTGGCGCTTTACCGCGCCGTGCAGGAGCGCATCGGCAAGGATTGTGTTGTTACCAACCATCTGTGCACCGGCATCGAGCAAGACGAGAGCGGTGCGCGTCTCTCGTTCAAGAAGACGACCGGCGGCGGCGCGCTGCCGCCGGTCGCGGCTGACATCGTGATCGCCTGCGATGGCGTGAACTCGGCGCTGCGCAAGCAACTCGTCGGCGACAGCGTGGTGTTCACCGGCATCAACACCTGGCGCGGCGTGACCGTGCACAAGCCGATCCTCACCGGCCGCAGCTATCTGCGCATCGGCTCGATCCTGACCGGCAAGATCGTGATCTATCCCATCGCCGACGATATCGACGGTAACGGCAATCAGCTGATCAACTGGACCACGGAATTCAAGCGCGACACGCCCGACATGAACGACTGGAACAGGCCGGGCGATCTTAAGGATTTCCTGCCGGTCTACGAGAGCTGGCGCTTCGGCTGGCTCGATGTGGCGGAGTTGATCGGCAGGTCGGAGACGATCTTCGAGTACCCGATGGTCGACAAGGACCCGCTCGATCGCTGGACCTTCGGCCGCGTCACGTTGGCGGGCGATGCCGCGCACCCGATGTATCCGCGCGGCTCGAACGGCGCGGCGCAAAGCGTGATCGACGCGCGCGTGCTGGCTGACTGCCTCGCCAAGGGCGGCGACCCGCGCGATGCGCTTCATGCCTATGAGGCGGCGCGGCGCGAGGCGACCGGAAAGGTCGTGCGCACCAACCGCGAGCACCCGCCCGATTTCATCAATATCAAGGTCGAGGAGCTGACCGGCGACAAGCCGTTCGGCAATCTCGACGATTTCATCACGCAGGACGAGTTGCGCGCGCTCTCCGAGAATTACAAGCGCATCGCCGGGTTTGCGGTGAGTGATGTGAAGCGGGCATAACGTTCGCGACGAGCGCGCCGCACCCTCCGCTCATTCCCGCGAAAGCGGGAATCCAGTGCTGGCCACAGAACTGGGTCCCCGCTTCCGCGGGGACGAGCGGGAGAGGTCACGAATTCCTCACCCACTTCAAGAGATGCGTCGCGACCGCCACCAGCACCCCATCCTGATTGGTGATCCTGATGTCCGCGGTCGCGCGCAGCTTCTCCTTGTCGATCGACGCGATCGTGTAGCTCACCGTGATGGTATCGCCGAAGAACACCGGCGCGAGGAAGCGCATCCGATCGTAGCCGAGCGACACGCCGGTGACGCTTGCGTCGGCGCGCGAGTGCGTCGCCATCTGGGTCGAAGCCGTAGACATGTAGCCGACGAGCAGCGCGCCATGCGCGATCAGCGCCCCGTAACCCGACTTCTCCATGTAGGCCTTGTTGACGTGGTTCGGCGCGAAGTCGCCGGAAATGCCGGCAAAACTGTAGACATCGTACTCGCCGACGGTCTTGCTGAACGTCGTCGTGTCGCCGATCGCGACGTAGAAATCGCTCATGATGAGCCCCGTTGATCGGGCGGACTATGCACCCTACAACTCCGCCGGCACAAGAAAACGAGGGCGCGAGCATGGGCGAGTTTTCCGACAAAGTCGTTGTGGTCACCGGCGGCAGCCGCGGCATCGGCAAGGCGATCGCGGCCTCGTTCGCGCGCGAGGGCGCGCAGACCGTGCTGGCCGCCTCCTCGCAGGTCAATCTCGACAAGGCCGCGCAGGAGATCGGCAATTCGGGGCCGAAACCCCTCACCTTCGCGGACGACCTGAAGAAGCTGGAGAACTGCGAGGCGCTGCACGCCTTCGTGAAGGAGAAGGCCGGGCGCTGCGACGTGCTGGTGAACAATGCGGGCGCGACGCGCTCAGGTAATTTCCTCGAGATGCCGGACGAGGCGTTTCACGACGGCTTCGCGCTGAAATATTTCGCCTGCATGCGGCTTTCGAAACTGTTCTGGCCGATGCTGAAGGAGCGCGAGGGCAGTGTCGTCAACATCATCGGCGGCGCGGCGCGCACGCCCGACGCGCTGTTCCTGGTCGGCGGTTCGGTGAATGCCGCGATGGCGAATTTCTCCAAAGGGCTGAGCGTCCTTGGCAAGAAGGATGGCGTGAACGTCAACGTGATCCATCCGGGCACGACCGAGACGGATCGGATCGTCACGCTGTTCGAGCAGCGCGCGAAGGCGAGCGGCACGACGCCTGAAGAGATCCGCAAGCAGACGATGGCGAAGGACGGCCTGCGCCGCATCGGCCAGCCCGAGGACGTGGCCGAGCTTGCGGTGTTCCTCGCAAGTCCGCGTGCGCGGCACATCCAGGGCGCCGCAATCGCGGTCGACGGCGGGCAAACGACTGGCCTCTTTTGAGGCCAGTCGTCCCGCACGCGATACGGCGCGTGAGCGGTGCATCGCAGATGCGGGACCGCCCAACACTCTGGCGATCCCGGGTCTGCGTCGCATCATTTCATGCTGCGCCGCGCCCGGGACACAGGAGAGAGTGCAATGACTCCCACCCGCATCGCCGTCATCGGGGCCGGCCTGATCGGCCGCAAGCACCTCGGCCTTCTCAAAGAGGATCCGGCGTTCGAGGTCGCGGGGATCGCGGATCCCTCCCCGCAGGCGGAAGCCTACGCGCACGAGCACGGATTTCCGTATTTCCAAGACAGCGAGACGCTGCTCGACAAGACCAAGCCTGCGGGCGCGGTGATCGCGAACCCGAATGCGTTGCATCGCGAAACGGCGCTGGCCTGCATCGCGCGCAAGATTCCAGCCATCGTCGAGAAGCCGGTGGCCGATACGCTCGCCGATGCGCGCGCCATCGTCGACGCCGCCGCGAAGGCGAACGTGCCGATGCTGACCGGCCACCACCGCCGGCATAACCCGATCATGCAGGCGGCGCGCGATTTCGTCGCGACCGGCGCACTCGGCAAAGTCGTTGCCGCCAACGGCACCTGGCTGCACCGCAAGCCGGAGGACTATTTCGATGTGACGTGGCGGCGCGAGACCGGCGGCGGGCCGATCCTGATCAACGCGATCCACGACATCGACTGCCTGCGCATGGTCGTGGGCGAGATCGAGAGCGTGCAGGCCACCGCGTCGAGCAAGGCGCGCGGTTTCCCGGTCGAGGATACGGCGGCCGCCGTGCTGAGATTTTCGAACGGCGCGATCGGCACGTTCATCGTCAGCGATGCGACCGCAAGTCCCTGGAACTGGGAGGCGACCTCGCGCGAAAGCGCGATCACCCCGAGCGAGCTCGAGAACTGCTTCATTGTCGCCGGCACACGCGGCAGCCTCTCGATCCCGCAACTGCAGTACTGGTCCTACGACAAGCCGGATGGCGCCTGGGCCGATCCACTGACCCGGCGCACGTTGCCGGTGCGGCATGCCGACCCCTACCCGCGCCAGCTTCACCACTTCGCCCGCGTGATCCGCGGCGAGGAAAAGCCCGTGATCGACGCGGCCGAAGGGGCGCGCACGCTTGCCGCAACGCTGGCAATTGCCGAATCGGCCAGGAGCGGGCGGCCGGTCGAGGTGTCGGCCCTGCGCTAGTGTGGCGGTTCAAGTCCGCAACAGACTTGCGGCGAGTCCAAAATGCGGACTTCTGAACCCTAAGCCACACTAGAATCAATAAGTAGCTAGTGTCCTTTCGATTCCGAAGTTCGCATACGAGGGTGCTGCACGATGAGACGAACTTCGGAATCGGGACACTAGCCTTGGCGGCGGCGGACTCCTATGTTCCGGCCGCGAGGGGACTCTCGAATGGATATGCCGTCACGCGAGCTTGAGCTGATCGCGGTCGTGCGCGAGCTGGTGCGCGAGCTTGCGCCCCAGCGTCTCAAGCGCGGCGACGTGACGCTCGCCTCACGGCTGGACCGCGATCTCGGCATCGACTCGCTCGGCCGCACCGAACTGGTGTTGCGCATCGAGCGGAAATTCAGCGTGCGGCTTGCGGTTACCGACGTCGCCGAGATGGACACGGTCGCGGACCTGCTCAAGGCGGTCGAGCAGGGTGCGCCGAGCAGCCTCACGACAACCGGCGTCGAGCTTTCGACCTTCGCGCCCGAGGCGCCGGTGATCGGCCAGCCCGACGACGCCAAGACGCTGACCGAGATGCTCGACTGGCATGTCGAGAACCATCCGGATCACATCCACGTCACGGTGCTGCAGGACGAGAACACCGTTCTCGGCACCATGAGCTACCGCGACCTGCAGACCGCGGCGCGCGCCGTCGCGCAGGGGCTGATCAGCCGCGACATCGTGCCGGGCGACCGCATCGCGATGATGCTGCCGACCTCGACCGACTTCTTCGCGTCATTCTTCGGCATCCTTTATGCGGGCGCCGTGCCGGTGCCGATCTATCCGCCGGCGCGCATGGCGCAGCTCGAAGAACACATGCGCCGCCAGATCGTGATCCTGAACAACGCCGGCGCCAAAATGCTGATCACGGTGCCGGAGGGGCGCAAGCTCGCGGTACTTCTGCGATCGCAGGTCGAGACGCTGAAATCGGTCGAAACCGTCACCACGCTGTCAGCCGAACGGTCCGAGCACGCACTGCCACCGCTGAACGATCCGGAAGCGCTCGGCCTGATGCAGTACACCTCGGGTTCGACCGGCGACCCGAAGGGCGTGATGCTGACGCACTGGGGTCTCCTGGAAAACGTGCGCTCGATGGGCCACGCCATGGAGGCCTCGTCGAAGGACATCTTCGTGAGCTGGCTGCCGCTCTATCACGACATGGGCCTGATCGGCGCGTGGCTCGGCTGCTGTTATTTCGGCGCGCGGCTCTACGTGATGTCGCCGATCTCATTCCTCGTGCGGCCCGCCACGTGGCTGTGGACCATGCACAAGTACCGCGCGACATTCTCGGGCGGGCCGAATTTCGCGTACGAACTCTGCGCGAGCCGTATTCCGGACGAAGACCTGCAAGGGCTCGATCTCTCGGCGCTGCGCTTCATGGTCAATGGCGCCGAGCCGATCAGCCCGCAGACCCTGCGCAAGTTCACCGACCGCTTCGAGAAGCATGGGATGAATCGCGGTGTCCCCTCCCCGAGCTACGGGCTTGCCGAAAACTGCGTCGGGCTTTGCTTCCCGCCCTTCGGCCGCGGTCCGAAGATCGATCGCATCAAGCGCGAGCAGCTCGCCAAGCGCGGCTATGCCGAACCGGCGGGGCCGGACGATCAGGACGCGTTCGAGGTCGTCGCCTGCGGGCATCCGATCGAGAAGAACGACGTGCGCATCGTCGACGATGCGGGTCACGAGCTCGGCGAGCGCCAGGAGGGCCGGCTCGAATTCCGCGGCCCCTCGATGACCAAGGGCTATTTCCGCAGCGAGGAGAAGACGCGCGCGCTGTTCAACGACGGTTGGATCAACAGCGGCGACCGCGCCTATATCGCGGGCGGCGACATCCACATCACCGGGCGCGTGAAGGACATCATCATTCGCGCGGGGCGCAACACCTATCCGCACGAGATCGAGGAGCAGATTTCGGCAATTCCGGGAATCCGCAAGGGCGGCGTCGCGGCCTTCGGCTCGCCCGATCCGCAGACTGGCACCGAACGGCTGATCGTGATGGCGGAGACCAAGGAGGCCAATCCCGAAGCGCGCGCGCAGCTCATCGCTGCCGCGCACGAGGTGGTGACCGCGATCGCCGGCTCGGCCGCGGACGACATCGTGCTGGTGCCGCCGCGCGGCGTGCCGAAGACCTCGAGCGGCAAGGTGCGGCGCTCCTCGGCGAAGGAGCTGTACGAGACCGGCCGCACCGACGTGAAGGAGCACGGCGTGTGGCTTCAGATCGTCCGGCTTGCGCTGTCGAGCGCGGGACGCACGGTGACGGGCTTCCTGCGTCGCATCGGCGACACGCTTTACGCCGGCTGGTGGTACCTCGTCACGGCACTCGGTCTTGTCGCGGCGTTCATCGCCACCATGATCCTGCCGACGCTGTCGATGCGCTGGTCCGCGCTGCGCGGCATTGTGCGCAGCGTGCTCGCGCTGACCGGCGTCCGCGTGAATGTCAGCGGCGCCGAAAACCTGCCGAAGGGCAACGCCGTCATCCTGTTCAATCACACGAGTTATATGGACGCCGTCATCATCGCGGGGGTGCTGCCGGGCACGCCGGCCTTCGTCGCCAAGAAGGAATTCGAGAACCAGCCCTTCGCCGGCAGCTTCATGCGCCGCCTCGGCGTCGCGTTCGTGGAGCGCTTCGATGCCTCCGCGAGCCTCGCGGACGCTGACAAGATCAGCGGCATGGCGAAGGAAGGCCGCCTGTTCGTGTTCTTCCCGGAAGGCACGTTCACGCGCCGCGCCGGCCTGCTTGGCTTCTACATGGGGGCGTTCAAGGTGGCGGCCGATGCGAACCTGCCGGTCGTGCCGGGCGTGCTGCGCGGCGTGCGCACGCTGCTGCGCGGCGATCAGTGGTTCCCGCGCCGCACCGCGATCGAGGTGGTGATCGAGGAGCCGATCGAGCCGAACGGCACGGACTTCACCGCGATACTCGCGCTGCGCGATGCGGCGCGCGACGCGATGCTCAAGCACGTGGGCGAGCCGGATTTGCGCGACCTGGAGAAGCCGCCGGCGCCGGGGTAGCCCCGCGCGCCGTCACGGCCGGGGCTCAGCCGGACCCCGTCCGCGTCCATGCCCACTTCGCTGCCAGGCCTGCCGCGGCATCCCTCAACTTTGTCAAATCTGGATATCGCCGGCCTTGCATTTTCCGACCGGGCCGATCCAACTCGTTCCGTCTCCTTTCACGTAACGAGTACCTTGATAGCAGCCGTAAACAGCGCTCGGCGACGGCGTGATCGCGCTGCTTTTCGGCTTCTCTTTAGCGCCAGCACCTTGGGCCAAAATAAGGATGATTGAAGTCCCAATAGCGGCTGTCGCCAAGAGACGAGGAGCGATTATGTGCCTTTCTCCGTAAGGCAGAAACGGGATAATACTACATTGGATTGTGTCGGCGAAAAGAGAGCGGTCTTGGGCGCCCCAGCACCGAGACGACCCTCGGGGACATAAAGTGAACAGACAAACTCAGGTGCGAAGCGAAATGTGAAGGCGAACTTTGCTTGCGATGGCAACCGTCGCATTGCGGCTTGCCACAATCGTCCCTATTATCCCACCGACCGTTTGGCTCCCGGAGGAACCCATGGCCTGGACAACCCCGACGCTTGTCGAAATCTGCATCGGCCTCGAGATCAACGGCTACCTGCCGGCCGAATTCTGACGTTAGACTTCCTGGTACTGGGCCCGCGCCCCGCCTGAGGGGTCGTCGATGGGCCTATTCACCGCCATTGTGCTGGGTAGCGCGGCCGGTGGCGGTTTCCCTCAATGGAATTGCCGTTGCGCGGTATGCCGTCTCGTGTGGGACGGCGACCCGCGCGTGACTGCGCGCACGCAGGCGAGCCTTGCGGTCTCCGCTGACGGCGAGCGCTGGACGCTGCTGAACGCCTCCCCCGACCTGCGCGCGCAGCTTGCCGTAACGCCGGCACTGCATCCGCGCGCGCTAAGGGGAAGCCCGATCGAGGCGGTGGTGCTGACCGGCGGCGAGATCGATCAGACCGCTGGCTTGTTGAATCTGCGCGAGCGGCAGCCGTTCACGCTGTTCGCCACCCAGGATACGCTCGCGGCCCTCGCCGGCAATCCGATGTTCGGAGCGCTCGCGCCCGATGTGGTGGCGCGGCGCGCGGTCGTGCCCGGCGCACCCTTCGAGCTTCCGGGCGGGCTTTCCGCAGAGCTGTTCATGGTACCGGGCAAGGTCCCGCTCTATCTGGAGACGGGCGCCGTGCAGACATCCGTCGAGAGCGGCGTGAATGTCGGTGTGGAGATCAAAGCTGACGGGACAACGCTGACGTTCGTTCCTGGTGCGGCGGCTGTGACACCGGCGCTGCGCGAGCGGCTTGTGCGCGCGGACGTCATCCTGTTCGACGGCACGCTGTTCACCGACGACGAGATGATTGCATCCGGCACAGGCGAGAAGACCGGCCGCCGCATGGGCCACATGCCGATCGACGGCGCCGACGGCTCGCTTGCCGCACTCAAAGGGCTTGGCAAGCGGCGCATTTACATCCACATCAACAACACCAATCCGATCCTGATCGAAGGCTCGCCGGAGCGCCGGCGGGTCGAGGACGCGGGCTTCGAGGTCGCCGCGGACGGGCTGGAGATCAGACTATGAAGCTGATGACGCCCGACGAGTTGGAAGCCGAGCTGCGCGAGATCGGCGCGAAGCGCTATCACCGCCTGCATCCGTTTCACGGGCTCTTGCACGGCGGCAAATGCACGAAGGGCCAAGTCCAGGCCTGGGCGCTCAATCGCTACTACTATCAGGCCTGCATTCCGCTGAAGGACGCCGCCCTGATTGCGCGCTGCGACGATCCCGCGATCCGCCGCGAGTGGCGCTCGCGCCTGCACGACCATGACGGCGAGGGCGAGAACGACGGCGGCATCGCGCGCTGGCTCAAGCTCACCGACGGGCTCGGGCTCGACCGCGAATACGTCACATCGCTGCGCGGGCTCCTTCCCGGCACGAAATTCGCCGTCGAGGCCTACGTGTATTTCGTGCGCGAGAAGACTCTGCTCGAGGCAATCGCCTCGTCGCTCACCGAGCTGTTCTCGCCGGTGATCATCGGGGAACGCGTCGAGGGCATGTTGAAGGGCTACTCATTCGTCACGCCCGAGACGCTCGCCTATTTCGCCAAGCGCCCGCCACAGGCCAAGAAGGACTCGGATTTCGCGCTCGACTATGTGAAGCGCCATGCGCGCACGCCGGCCGAGCAGCGCGCGGTGCTCGCCGCGCTCGAATTCAAGTGCGGCGTGTTGTGGTCGATGCTCGACGTGCTGCATTTTGCCTACGTATCGCCGGGGCACATCCCGCCGGGCTCGTTCGTGCCGCAGGAGTGACGATGAGCATTGCGCCCGACGCGAAGCCGAAGCTGCCGCGCGGCGTGCGGCTCACCCACAACGAGGCGCAGGGCGGCTGGGTGCTGCTCGCACCGGAGCGCGTGTTCAAGGCCGAAGGACCGGCGCATGAGATCATCAAGCGCTGCACCGGCGACTCGACAGTGAATGAAATTGTTGATGACCTCGCGAAGACCTTCAACGCGCCGCGCGAGCGTATCATGACCGACGTGTCGAACATGCTGGCGGGCCTGGTGGACAAGAGACTGATCGAAGTCTGATGGATGCAACGCCGAATAGAGCCCCGCGCCCGCTCGGCCTTCTCGCCGAGCTGACACACCGCTGCCCGCTCGGCTGCCCCTACTGCTCCAATCCGCTTGCGCTCGAGGGCCGCGCCGATGAGCTCGACACATCCACGTGGGCGCGCGTCTTCAAGGAGGCCGCTGCGCTTGGTGTGTTGCAGGTGCATTTGTCAGGCGGCGAGCCCGGCGCGCGGCGCGATCTTGTCGAGATCACCAAGGCCGCGCATGACGCCGGGCTCTACACCAACCTGATCACCTCGGCGGTCGGCGTCACCAACGAGAGGCTCGGCAAGCTCTCCGATGCCGGCCTCGACCACGTGCAGATTTCCATCCAGGACAGCGAGCCTGGCAACGCCGACCGTATCGCGGGTTACAAAGGCGCTTATCCGCGCAAGGCCGCGCTCGCCGCGGAGGTCGTGCGTCTGAAGATCCCCCTCACTGTCAACGCCGTGATGCACCGCGCCAACATCGATCACGTCGAGGACATGGTGGCGCTGGCGTTGCGGCTTGGCGCGAAGCGCGTCGAGATCGCGCATGTTCAGTATTACGGCTGGGCGCTGAAGAACCGCGCGCAGCTGATGCCGACGCGCGAGCAGGTCGAGCGCGCCGTGACGACGGTCGAGCGGCTACGCCAGCAGCATCACGGGCAGATCGTGATCGATGCCGTGGTGCCGGACTATTACGCGCGCTTTCCGAAGGCCTGCGTCGGCGGCTGGGGCCGGCGCTCGCTCAATGTCACGCCATCCGGAAAGGTGCTGCCCTGCCACGCCGCCGAGAGCATTCCGGAACTGACGTTCTGGAACGTGCGTGAGCATTCGCTCGCCGATATCTGGGACAATTCGCCGGCCTTCATGGCGTTTCGCGGCACCGAGTGGATGCAGGAGCCCTGCCGGTCATGCCCCAAGGCCAAGGAAGACTTCGGCGGCTGCCGCTGCCAGGCGTTCGCGCTCACCGGCGACGCGCGCGCGACCGATCCCGTGTGCCATCTCTCGCCGCGCCATGCGCTGGTGGCGGAGCTCGCCGAACTGCGCGCGGACCTCGACTACGAATACCGGCGCTGATGCTTAAGCCGACCTGATCTTGCCGGGCGGCGGCTCCCAGCCGAACACGCTGCGGCCACCGTACAGGTGCGAGCGCTCGCGCTCTTGCGCGATCACCTCCTGCACCGACGGCCCGTCGGCAGAGCGCTCCAGCGTGCGCGACTGGTCGTCGAGCCGCTTCAGCGCGCCAAGCTCCTCATCGCGCCCGAGCTTTGCATTCTGCACGGCGGATTTCAGCACGCGAATGGTCTCGTCGTAGATCTTGAGCGGCACCGGATAGGGGTGTCGATCCTTGCCGCCGTGCGCCAGCGAGAAACGCGCCGGATCGGTGAAGCGGTAGGGCGCGCCGTGCACCACCTCGGCCACCATCGCGAGTGCCTTCACGGTGCGCGCGCCGACGCCGGGCGTGAGCAAGAGATCGGCAAAATCCTTCGGCGCGCGATCGGCCGCGGCCGCCAGATTGCCGCGCAGGCGGCGCACGTGCACATCTTTCGGGCGCACGTCGTGATGCGCCGGCATGAGGAGATGCGGCAGCATCGGCTGCGCCACACTTTGCGGCGCGTTATCCAGCACAGCAAGCTCGCGCGCGATGCCGTCCGGCCCGAGCCGGTCGAGCAGCTCAAGCTGCGCGTCGCGCGATGGCTCGGCGCGATGGTCGGTGAGATTCACGATCACGCCCTGCTGCGGCCCGTCGATCGCGCTGTGCGGCTCATCGACGAAACTCGTGAGCCCTTCGGAGAGCCAGTGATAGCGCCGCGCGTAGCGGCTCTCCCCGTTCATGCCTTGCTGCACGACCACCCACTGGCCGTCGTCGGTGACGATGAAGCCGTGCAGGTAGAGGTCGAAGCCGTCCTGCACCGCCGCGCTATCCACCTTGGCGACGAGCCGGCTCGCCTGCGCAAGCGAGGCACCGTCGATGCCGGTGCGATCTCCCACCGCGATCAGCTCATCCGGCGTCTTGCGCGAATGCTTGCCGCGCCCACCGCAGACATGAATGCCAAGCTCGCCACGCAACGGGGTGAGGCCGCGCTTCAGCGCGCCGAGCACACTGGTCGTGATCCCGGAGGAATGCCAGTCCATGCCCATCACGGCGCCGAATGATTGAAACCAGAAGGGATGCGCAAGGCGGCGCAGGAATTCCTCGCGCCCGTAGTGATGCACGATCGCCTGCGTGATCACCGTGCCGAGCCGCGTCATGCGCTCGCCAAGCCACGGCGGCACGCGGCCGCCATGAAGCGGCAGGTCGGCGCTCCCGCTGCGTTTGGTCATCGCGCGATCATAGCTCATCGCGGGCGGATTCGCTTCAACCGGCTGCAAGCGAAAGGCCCGGTCGTTCGACCGAGCCTTTCCACGAGGGTAATCGCGGAGTGTCTTGCGACACAGAAACGATCACCGTCGTTATTCGGCGTCGCGGCGCTGCTCGCACATGCCCCACCAGGTATCGATCAGGGCGAACGGCAGCACGGCCCAGAACAGATAGGGCATGGCGTGCTCCTGCGTTTTCTCCAACTCGGATGAAGAACGCGCAGGGCAGATTGCTGGTTCCGTCGCGACGAACGAGTGCGAAGCGGTGCTGGCGACCCCGGAGAGATTCGAACTCCCGACCCTCAGATTCGAAGTCTGATGCTCTATCCAGCTGAGCTACGGGGCCACACGCCTCAAGTATCGGCTGGCGCGTTTCCGGGCAACCCGGCGACGTTCGAATCTGCGCGGGCAACCCGAAAATGTTCAAGCCCCGGCGCGTCACGCCGGGGCTTGATGTTGCGTAGACGTCAGTCGGCTAGTGCGCTTGGACGCGCACCGGGAGGCGTGCGCCCGATGCCAGCCATTGATCGTAGGTCTGGAAGCGGACGCCCAGCCGGTCGTAATTCACGCGCAGGATGCCCTCCGCATCGCGGCTGACCGCATCCGGCCGCACGAACTGAACCTCCTGCGCCATCACGCCGACATAGGCCTTGTCACTGCCGTTGTAGCTGAAGCGATAGAAGCCAAGTCCATTGTCGAGGCGCCCGAGGAAAGCGATGTCGTGCTTCACGTTGATGTCGGAGCGGCGTGCGCGGCCGCCGCCGCCGCCACCACCGCGTCCGCCGCCACCTCCCATGCGCATGCCGCCGCCC
>JBAVXH010000184.1:0-8027 GCA_049698215.1 Xanthobacteraceae bacterium
GATGTCCGCCGCCTCGTCGCGGCCCGCGAGCGCCGCCATTGCGCAACGCATGACGGCCTCATTGGAGGGAAGAGGCTGCGCGCGTGCGGGCGCGCCAAGGCGCACCCAACGGTCGATGAAGCGCGCCCATCGCGCCTGCGCGTCGAACGCAAATGCGACGCCGGACTTCAGAGTCATCCCGACCCATCCTTGCAGCAGGCAGGGACGGGCGGCGACGAGCTGCCATCGCTGGAGCTCCGGCGCGTCCGCTAGCTCGCGTGAGGGCTGCCAGCCGGAACGCAGGCGGGCGAGGATGGCGCGGGTGTCGGCCGTGAGGTCACGTGATTCGGCTCCGCTCATGCGACCGTACTACGCGCCCCATCTTACAACTCCACCTTAGATGATAATCAATGATTGTCAATAGTATCTGACGGGAACCGTAGAATGTAAACAATATCAAGAGCTTGCGTTTGATTTGGTCATCGCCTAGCGACAATCGCCATGGCCAAGGGGACGAAGAGAGCCCGAATGCACAGGATGGCGCTGTTTCCGCGTCTCCGCGAGATCAGGCAACAGCGGTTGGGCTGGGAAGTTTCCGACATCGTTCGCCGGATTCCCGAAGGCAGACCGAGTGGCTCGACCATACACCGTCTCGAAGGTGGTGAACCGATCCGCGTTACCAACGCGCGCCGCGTGTTCGATGTGCTTAACGCCGCTCTCAACAACACGCTCGATGCACGCAAGGAGTTGAAGATGGTGAAGGTGAAGTAAGGGCGACAGAACGGCCGCGTATTTTACTGACGCGCCATCGGAGCTAAGCTCAACAGATTGTTGTTTTGTCATCTCCCGGATTTGCGATGAAGCCAAAGTGGTCGCGGTATCACGACGCTTGCCTCAATTGCGCGACGCAGCGTCTTCACTATAAGCGGAACGGCTATTGCGAACGATGCTGGCCAATGATCGAGCGCGTTCGGTGTGCCGAAATTTGGAACAGGCAGAAGCCTGAAACCTTGAAGCGGCTACCATCAACATCGTCATACAGCAGAGATGTAATCCTAGCAGGACTTGATAGGCGCTCACTATCTGAAGAAGAGTTTGAGCGCTTTAGATTCGAATGCGTCAGGCAATACAGAAAGGAATTAGACCGATTGCGCCAACGTGAGCAAAGCCGCCACAGAAGGGTCACTGGCTGGGACATTGAACGTCAGATTACGTTTGCTCATTTGCATATCCGTCCGAAGGCAACTCGAAACCCCTTTCACGGCATCGGGCGAAACGTCGAAGATAAATTGGACCGCGAACAGCTATCGTTTGTCTACGGCCTCCTGCTCGATCTTTTGGACCACGTCCCTTGGAAAGGGATCGACGGTGAGGAACTGTGGCGAAGAGTTTGTCATAATACGCCGGTCACGTGAGCCGAATGGCCCTCGACACAAAACTGTTCGTCAATCGTATTTAATAACCGCGCTCTCCGGAGAGGCGAACACAATCCGCTCTCGCTTCACATGGACCACAGAGACATAGGTCCACCATCCCCGCCGCGCGGCCACTGGAAGCGAGCGTAGGGCAGGCAAAGAGCGGAGCGTGCCCGCCATCCGCCAACAATCATCAACACGGGTGGGCATGCGCTGCGCCTATGCCCACCCTAGGATTCTTCCCTACTGCCACTTGTTGATGCTCGCGTCCTTCCCATCCACCTGGATCGTCGCCTGCTTGGGTCCGGACTTCACCCAGGTCTCGCAGATTTCTTCCGGCTGAATCGGCGCGAGCGTGCGGCAGACTTGCGCGCCTTTCAGCTTCCACACGCCCGAGACCGCAATCGCCTTGTCGCCGGCCGGCGTCAGCGCGCCGGACAATTGGCCTCCCGCCGCGAGCGTGATGCGTGCCGTGAAGGTCTTGCCGCCGTTGAGATCGGATGACGCGACCACCAACCCTTTTGCCAGCAGTGCCTGCATCTCGGCCGCCGTGTATGGCGTCTGCGCGAACGCGCTGCCCGCAAACGTCACACCCAAAATAACCAATCCGCCGCGAACCATCTTTGCCCCCGTTGCCCGACCCGATCGGGTACCGGACACTATCACGATCGGGCCGTTCGACTTTGGGTCGCGCAGCCATTGACCGTGCGACTTTTCGTATATACATTAAATCGAGTCCGAGCGGATGAAGATCACCTACGATCCCGCCAAGCGCGAGTGGACGCTGCGCGAACGCGGGCTCGATTTCGAGCGGGCTGCGGAAATCTTCGCCGGGCCGACGATCGATATCCCCGATCTGCGCCGTGACTACGGCGAACGGCGGATCAACTCGGTCGGCTACCTGAACGGGCGCATGATGATCGTTTGCTGGACACCGCGCGGCGAGGCGCGGCACGTGATGTCGATGAGGAAGGCCAATGAGCGGGAAAAAGCGCGCTATCGAGACCGACTGGGCGAAGGTTGATGCCTATGTGCTCGGCCCGAAGGACTACGAGGAAATCCCCGAGCAGACCGACGAGGATTTCGCGCGCGGCGTCCTGCACATCGGCGGCGTGCCGGTGCCGCGCGGGCGGCCGAAGTCGGCGCGCCCGAAGCAGCCGGTGAGCTTGCGGCTCGATGCCGATGTGATCGCGCATTTCCGCCGCAGCGGCCGCGGCTGGCAGAGCCGCATCAACAGCGTGCTGCGCAAGGCCGCCAAGCTGCCCGCGCAGAAGAGGCGGAAAGCTTGATGCCTCCCGCATGATAGCGCAGCGATGACCTCCGCCCCCGTCGACGCACTCTTGTTCGATCTCGGCAACGTCGTCATCCGCATCGATTTCGACCGGGTGTTCGCGCGGTGGGCGGTACTGGCAGGCTGCGATGCGGGCCAACTGCGCGAGAGATTTTCGTACGACGAGGCCTATCAGCGGCATGAGCGCGATGAGATCGATACCTCGGTCTACTTCGCGAGCCTGCGCGATACGCTCGGCGTCGGCCTCGACGATGCGTGCCTTCTCGACGGGTGGAATGCGGTCTTCGTCGAGGAGATGCCGGGCATGAGTATGCTTCTGGCGCGCATCGCTCCCAAAATCCCGCTCTATGCCTTCACCAATACCAATCGTGCGCATGCGGCGCACTACGCCAGGCGATTTGCGCCGGTGCTCGGCCATTTCCGCAAAGTGTTCGCCTCCTACGAGATGGGCCTGCGCAAGCCGGAGCCGGCGTCGTTCGCGCACATCGGGACAGAGATCGGCGTGCCGGCTCCCCGCATTCTCTTCTTCGACGACACGCTGGCGAACGTCGACGCCGCCCGGGCCTGCGGATTGGAGGCGGTGCATGTCGCGTCGGACGAGACCGTGGGGGAAGCGGTCGCGACGTTGGGGTTGTAGGGCGGGCAAAGGAGCGCAGCGACGTACCCGCCGCCCGCGATGTGGCGGGCACGCTGCGCCCCCGCTTTCGCGGGGGCATGCTTTGCCCGCCTTACGCGCCGAGGCTCAGCTATACGTCAGCAGCCAGGTCTCGATGCGGTTGGTCGACGCCTCGCGCCAGAGCATGTCGGAAAAGCCGTCGCTGTTGAAATCGCCGACGCCGGCGGGAGACCAGCCGGCCGGATGCGTGCCGAGATCGGTGATCGCCGACAAGGTGCCGCCGGTGATCTGCCAGACCTCGGCGTCGCCGGTGGTGGCGTTGAACCAGAGGACATCGCTGGTGCCGTCATTGTTGAAATCGCCAACCCCGGCCGGTGCCCAGCCGGCAGCATGGACGCCGAAATCGACGCTGCCGGCCCACTGGCCGTTCGACACCTTCCAAAGGTCGAGAGCGCGCGTCGAAGGGTTGTACCAGAGCACGTCGCTGGTGCCGCTGTGATCGAAGTCGCCGCTCCCAACCGGCTGCCAGCCGAGCGGGTGCGCGCCGATCGTGGTGCTGCCCGCCCATTGCGCATTCGAAAGCTTCCAGATGTCCGTGTTTCCGTTCGACGGATTGTACCAGAACACGTCGCTGCTGCCGTCGCCGTTGAAGTCACCACTCGCTACGGGTTGATAGCCGGCCGGGTGCAATCCGACGGGGACACTGCCGGCCCATTGGCCGTTGGCGATTTTCCAGATATCGACGTCGCCGTTGCTCGGGTTGTACCAGAGCACGTCGGCCGTGCCATCGCCGGTGAAGTCGCCCGTCACCGATGGCGTGTATCCGGCGGGGTGACTTCCAATGTCGACGCTGCCCGCCCATTTGCCGTTGACGATCTTCCAGAGGTCGAGATCGCGCGTCGTCGCGCTGTACCAGATGAGATCGCTGGTGGCGTCATGATTGAAATCTCCCGTTGCGTTCGGCAGCCAGCCCGCCGGATGTGGTCCGACCTCCGACGTGGCGGCCCAATGCACCCGCGGACCGGCCGGGACTGGCGACCACGCGATGGTCTGATCGTCGAAAGCCAGCTTCTCGACGTTGCTGAGCGTGTCGGTGCCGTCCGGTCCGGCGACGCGGACGCCGGTGCCGCCGAGCGAGGTCAGCATGTAGGCGGCGCGCATGCCGGCGAATACCGCCGTGTCGGTTCCGCCCTTGCCGTCGATCGTGTCGTGGCCGCCGTTGCCGTCGATCGTATTATCCGCGGCGTTGCCCGTGATGGCGTCATCGCCGGAGCCGGTGATGAGACTGGTGATTAGCGAGCGCGGGTCGCCGTTGTAGAGCAGCGCGTTGTAGATATTGCCTTGCGCGAAGATTTCGCCGTTCGGCTTCGACGGCGCGGAGAAGTTCAGGTCGGCGAGCTGGCCGGTCGAGAACAGCATCCAGCCGCCGGGGTTCATGTCGTCGATCTGGTTCTGCGAGAAGTTGCTCAGGTCGTACGTGGAGATCGCGCCGGCGGTCCAGATCGTCTGGAAAATATCCCCGTTGAACGGCGTGCCCATCGAGACGCCGTTGATGAATTCGGCGCCGGTCGTGGCCGACCAGGTGTAGGTGACGTTCTGGCTGGTCTTGTTGAAATTGGCGCCGTACATGTATTGCAGCGCCGCGATGTCGTACATCATGTAGCTCTGCGGCGAACTGCGCGCGGTCGCAAAGTCCTCGGTCGACCCGATGTAGTTCGGGTAGTTCATCAGCGAGAATTCGATGTCGAGCCGGTCCGCATTCATCGCGCCGTAGACAGACCGTTCCTGGCCGTGCTTGAGGCCGAGCGCGTGACCGATCTCGTGCAGGACGGCCTGGCCGGAGTCGAGATTACCCATCACCGGATCCTTGCCGGCGCCGCCAAAGAATGCGTCGCCGCCGGTCACCGCATTGCTTGGCAGATAGGCTTGGGCTGTCGGGACCGAGGATTGGCTCGTGTTGGCGAAGCGGATCGTCGCGTGGGTGCTGTTCGTCTCGGTGATCTGGTTGAAATTAAGAAGCGTGTAGCTCGCGATCAGGTTGAACGCGCGCTGCACTTCCGCACGCTGGCCGGAATGACCGGCCGAATCGAGCTGGCTGAAACCATTGAACGGGGCGTCGTCCGGATAGCTCGTCCCGTATTGGGTCGACGAGGTCGGGAAGCTGTAGGTGATCGTCGAGCCGTTCCACGCCGTGCCGCCCAGGAGGGCGGACACGTTCTGCGCGTCGGCCGCGCTGACGAACGGGCTCGTGAAGCGCCCGACCGAATGAATGCCTATTCCGCTTGACCCCGACATCGTATCCCTGCGCCGGGCATCTCACCGGCCTGCATGGAATCCCCTAAGTGAACTTCTTTTCGATCTCGCGCCAGCAACTGCAATGCGAAATATTCCCGTCCAATTTCCGCGCTGGCGGTTACGCGACCATTAATTCAGTCTACAGGATTCGTGGCGGAAGCGGGGCTATGTGTTGGGGATTATGACGCGAGGCGTAACGTCATTTGAGCTGGTCCGGGGTTCCCGGTGATGGAACCGCTCCGGCTCTATTTGCCCGGGATTGCGCTCTGTGTCGGCGTGACCGCCGCCGCCAAGCTGATCGAGAAGGCCGAAGTCGCGGCCTTCGGCCACCTCTATCTGGAGGGGCTGGTGATCGCGATCCTGATCGGGGTCGCGATTCGGGCCTTCTGGGCGCCCGGCCCGCTCTGGGCCAAGGGCATCAGCTTTTCGGCAAAGCAGTTGCTGGAGTTCGCGGTGGTGCTGCTCGGCGCCTCGATTTCGGGCGCGCTGGTCTGGGCGCTCGGACCGATCCTGCTCATCGGCATCGCCACCGTGGTGATGATCGCGCTCGGTTCGAGCTACGCGCTCTGCCGCACGCTCGGCCTGCCGAAGAAAATGTCGGTGCTGATCGCGTGTGGCAATTCGATCTGCGGCAACTCGGCGATCGCGGCGGTCGCGCCGGTGATCGGGGCGCGGCCCGACGATATCGCATCGTCGATCGCATTCACGGCGGTGCTCGGTGTGGTCGTGGTGCTGACGCTACCGCTGCTCGTGCCGGTGCTCGAGCTTTCGCTCACCCAGTACGGCACGCTCGCAGGCCTCACGGTCTATGCAGTGCCGCAGGTGCTCGCCGCGACCCTGCCGATCGGCGCGCTCAGCAACCAGGTCGGCACCATCGTCAAGCTGGTGCGCGTGCTGATGCTGGGGCCGGTCGTACTCGGCCTGTCGCTCCTGGCGAGCCGCATGCGTGCCGACGCCGGCGCAAGCGGCCGGCGCTGGCCGCCGTTCACCGAGCTAGTGCCGTGGTTCATCATCGGCTTCCTGCTGCTCGCGCTGCTGCGCTCGCTCGGGTTCATTCCACAGACTCTCGTCGAGCCGCTGCGCACCGTGGCGTCGATCCTGACCACAATCTCGATGGCGGCGCTCGGGCTCGGCGTCGACGTGCGCAAGGTCGCGCAGGCGGGACTGCGCGTCACCGCGGCGGTGACGGCCTCGCTGATCGTGCTCGGGCTCATCAGCTACGCGCTGATCCGCATCGCAGGGGTGGCGTAGCGGCGGAACGCCCGCGGGTCACATGCGCCGCGGCGGCCGTCGCAGGTCGAGCGTCGTGGGAAACTCGTCGGCGCGTTCTTCTCCGGGCACCTCGACGAGGTCGCCCGTGTGGCCGACATCCTGAAAGCGCCCACGCCGCCGCGCGTCGGCTTCGGCGGCGTTGGTCGGATAGCCGTCGGGCTCCGCGCCGCCGGGATCGCGCGTGTGATAAACGCAGCCGCCGACCGAGCGCTTGCTCCACGTGTCGAGGATGTCGAAGGTGAGCGGCGTATTCACCGGCAGCGTCGGATGCAGCGATGTCGCCAGCATCGTCGCCTTGAACCGCACGCCGGCGACGTAGTCGCCGGAGCGGCCCGTGGAGGTGAGCGGCACGCGCCGCCCGTTGCAGGCGATGACATGGCGCGCCGGGTTGAGCCCCTCGGCCTTCAGCTGGACGCGCTCGACGGAGGAATCCGCCGGGCGCGAGGTCGCGCCGCTCACCGTCTCTTCGGCCAGCACATGCCAGGGCTCGAGCGCGTGACGCAGCTCGAGCCGCACGCCGCCATGCTCGACTGCCCCGTGGAAGGGAAAGCGGAATTCGCGCTGCGCCTCGAACCATGCCGGGTCGAACGGCGTGCCGGCGCGTTCGAGATCGGCGAGCACGCTCAGGAAATCCTCCCACACGAAATGGGGCAGCATGAAGCGGTCGTGCAGCGCGGTGCCCCAGCGCACGCACGCGCCCTCCTGCGGCTCGCGCGCAAAGGACGCGATCAGCGCGCGCACCAGCAATTGCTGCGCGAGCGCCATGCGCGCGTCCGGCGCCATCTCGAAGGCGCGGAATTCGACGAGGCCAAGCCGGCCGGTCGGGCTATCCGGCGAGAACAGCTTGTCGATGCAGATCTCGGCACGGTGCGTGTTGCCGGTGACGTCGACGAGCAGATTGCGGAACAGGCGGTCGACCAGCCAGGGCCGCGCCTCCTCGCCTGGCTTCGGCACCTGTGCGAGCGCGATCTCCAGTTCGTAGAGCGCCTCATGGCGCGCCTCGTCGACGCGTGGCGACTGGCTGGTCGGCCCGATGAACAGGCCGGAGAACAGGTAGGAAAGCGACGGATGGCGCTGCCAATAGAGCCCGATGCTCTTCAACAGGTCCGGCCGGCGCAGGAACGGGCTGTCGGCCGGCGTTGCGCCGCCGAGCACGATG
>JBAVXH010000185.1:0-13757 GCA_049698215.1 Xanthobacteraceae bacterium
GCGCTGGTCGCGATCCTCAAGCGCATCGGCATCGATTTTTCCGCGCCGCTCGGCGTTTCGATCCCGCGCTACGTCTGGCTCGACAGCGACGGCGGCGTGGTCGCCGACGTGCCGCGCCCGCGCCTGATGACCGCGTGGTCGCGGCTCTATCGGCCGCTCAAGGACCTGCTGCCGCCTGAGCTCTACCACCCCTCGAAATCGCTGGCGCGCGTCGAGCAGGACGACCGCAGCGTGACGGCGATCTTTTCGGACGGCTCGCGCGAGACCGGCGATCTGCTCATCGGCGCGGACGGCTCGCGCTCCGCGGTGCGCACGCAGCTCGCGCCGCAGGCAAAGCCGGAATACGCCGGCTACTTCGCGTGGCGCGCGCTCTGGCCCGAGGCGGAAGCGAGCAAGGCGCAGCGCGAACTGCTCTATTCGCGCAACGCGTTCTGCATTCCGGACGGCGAGCTCTGGGTGTCGTACCCGGTGCCGGCGCGCGACGGCGACGTGACGCCCGGCAAGCGCGATTACAACATCGTGTGGTACCGGCCGGCCGACGCGGCGACGCTTCGCCTCATGAACACCGACGCGCAGGGCAGGGAGCACGAGCAGATCCCGCCGCCGCTGATCCGGCAGGACGTGATCGAGGCCGCCAAGCAGGCGGCGCGCGAGGAGATCGCGCCCTCTCTTGCCACCATGTTCGTCGCGACGCCGCGCCCGACCTTCCAGGCGATCTACGATCTGGCAGCCTCCGAGCTTGTGTTCGGCCGCGCGATCATCATGGGCGATGCGGCCTTCGTGGCGCGGCCGCATGTCGGCGCGGGCGTCACCAAGGCGGCGCTCGATGCCGCGTGTCTCGCGGACGCGCTCACCGAGCACGACAGCATCGAGGCGGCGCTGGCGCATTACGGGCGGTCACGCAAGGCCGCGGGCGACTGGATCATCGATCGTGCGCGCGAGTTTGGCGCAACCTGCATTCACGGCAAGACGGACGGAGCCGGGCGCAGAGAGCGCGCCGAGCGCGCCTGGCAGGAGTACCTGCACATGCCGGACCGCATTCACGAATGGGGGCTGGAGGCGCTCGCGGCGGAGTGAGGGGCGTCGATTTTTGACTGTCGCTTGGGCTCTTTTTGGTTTTAGTTATGATGGAGCGGACACGACGCGAGTATCTGCCATGTCGACCAGCCCAAAATCAGCCGACCGGTTGAGCGTATTAGAAAGTGTTAAGAGTCCTTTGGGGTTCTTCACGCTCTGCATTTTGGTAATCGAACTTATTCTGGGCGGCATCGCGGTCCGAGCCACCGACCAGAACCTCACCATACTTATCGCCGGTATGTTGGGTGGGTTCGCGATGCTCTGCCTCATGGTCTTTCGACTCGCGGTGCATCCGAAGGCTGGCGTCCTACTAGGGCGCGTCGAAGAACATCCTGCGGTCCAGTTGCGCAACATGTCGCTGACCCAGAACGACGTTCGAGTACTCTATGCGAGCCTAATGGGTCACGGGAGCCTTAGGACCGGCAACAAGGCAGCTCTGGGCGACGCCATGTCCCTAGAGCATCGGGTAAAGAAACTCCAAGGGCACAATTTCGCGGTTGAGGTGAAATCGGCGCACGCAGAAAACGGCATCGACTATCGTTTAACAAGCGAGGGCGTCGCGGTCGGTGAGCTGGTCCGCCTTTTCTACGAATCGATCCGAGAGTTGAAAGATCATGACAAGATGAAAGTTTGAGGCGAGACGGTCATACTTGGGCGGCAGCCACAGAGCACAAACAACATCTACAGACGACACGCCGAAGTCTTTTCCAACCGCGTATCCGACAACAGAAGGAAAGGCGCTCGATCAGCAGTGGGAGGCGACGACGCCGTGCGCAAGGCCGCGGGCGACTGGATCATCGATCGTGCGCGCGAGTTCGGCGCGACTTGCATTCACGGCAAGACGGACGGAGCCGGGCGCATGCAGCGCCCCGAGCGCGCGTGGCAGGAGTACCTGCACATGCCGGATCGGATTCACGAATGGGGGCTGGAGGCGCTGGCGGCGGAGTGAGGTTCGTCATTGCGAGGAGCGCGAGGCGTGGCCGAAGCGGGACGAAGCAATCCAGCCTTCTTGAGAATCTGGATTGCTTCGCTTCGCTCGCAATGACGGTTGCGGCGCGTCAACGTCAAAACGGCCTGTCGATGACGTACTTGCGTGTCGCGGGCGGCACGGTCTCGGGCTTCAGCTGCCCGCCCGCGAGCAGCGTATTCCAGAACGTGTAGTCGGCCTGATGCACGATCATGCATTCGAGGCTCCGCACGAGCAACTCGCCTTCTCCTGAATGCGCCATGGCGATGTGCGCGACCTCTTCCGGCAGCCCGACGGTGAGGCAGATGTGCGCGCCGAACGCCGGATGCCGGATCGAGGGCCGCCCGGTCTGCTTCTGAATCGCCTTCCAGCGCTTTCGGTTGACGGGATCGAACTCCCACGCCTTCCCGACATCGTGCACCAGCCCGCCCGCCACGATCACGTCCATGTTGATGGCAAGCTCGGGATAGGCGGTGCCCATCTCCTTGGCGATACCGACCGCGAGCCGCGTCACCCCGCGCAAGTGGTCGGTCTGGTCGCCGCGCTTGGCCTCGTTCGTATCCGGGTTTCCCGCCGGCGGAATTTGCCGGATGGACTTGAAGCTCGAATGGGCGAGCGCGAATGCCCAAGCCTCGGCGACCTTCCGCTGCAGCGCCGCGTCGGCGATCTGAGCAATTTCCGGCAATTCCTCGCGGACCTGTTTTCTTAAAATCTCGGTGACGGCGCGGGGCTTCAGATACGGAATCTCGGTCGCGGGCTTTTTCGGCATGGTTCCCTCGTTGATCCGGTGATTGAACCAAACTGGTCGGTGGCGGGGAAACTGGCAACCCATCGCGAAATCGCAGTGCAGAACGCGCGGCTGCGTGCTTGGCCGAAACTCCGGAAGTTTTGTATAATGCGCACGCGATGAACAAGCGCCAGGCAATTGCAAGGCTCAAACGTCACGCCGAGGCCGTCAAGGTGCTTGGTGCCACGTCGCTCCATTTGTTTGGCTCCGTCGCACGCGATGAAGCGAGGGCGCAAAGCGATCTCGATCTGTTCATCGACTACGACCCGGACGGAAAGTTCTCTCTCCTTGAGTTGGTCGGGATCAAGCTTCTGCTCGAGGACAAGCTTGGGGTTAACGTCGATGTGACGACGCGCGACAGCCTGCATCCGATGTTGCGCGCCGATATCGAGCATTCGGCGGTGCGCGTATTCTGATGGCGCGCAAGATCCGCCCGGTACTGCGGGAAATGCTAGTCGCGATTGACGGAATTGAAGCGCGATAGCCCCATTTCGGACCTCATCCTGAGGAGCGAGAGCAGCGAGCGTCTCGAAGGATGGCCATGCGCTCCGGAGTTTGCCGCCATCCTTCGAGACGCGGCCTTCGGCCGCTCCTCAGAATGAGGACTGAGAGTGGCGCGCGCCGCTCCGCGCTCAAATCTTCCAAATCCCGAGTCTCGATCACTTTCCGCCACTTGGCAATCTTGGCCTTGATGTCGGCGTCGAACTCCGCGGAGGTCACGCCGGAGGGCTGGAAGCCGAGCGCGAGGTTCGGCCATCTCCGCACGACTGGTCCCATCTCAAATCGCGACGTAGCATAGCGGGTGCTCGGGCTACTGCTGCCGCGAGGCCGCGATCAAAAGAGGGGCGATATGGCAAAATCGAAACGCAGGTCAAAATCCAAGCTCAAGTCGAAATCCAAACCCAAATCCGGCGTGGTGACCGTCGCTGGGCTCAAGCGCGCAATCGAGGGGCGCAAGGCTTCCGCGCTCGCCGGTCTCTATGCCGATGATGCCATCGTTCAGGTGATCGATCGCGACAATCCGCCAAGCAACCCGCGTCATCTGAAAGGCCGGGACGCCATCGCCTCGTATTTCGCAGATGTTTGCGGACGCGATATGACTCACAAGGTCGAATGCGGTCTGACCGTGGGCAATCGTCTCGCGTTCACGCAAAGCTGCGCCTACCCCGATGGCACAAAAGTGTTCTGTTCGGCGATGATCGATCTGAAGGGTGGAAAGATCGCACGCCAAGTGGTCGTGCAGGCCTGGGATGGCTGACCACCATCATTCTCGCGGCGGATCGCCCCTCTAAATCTTCGGAATCCCTCCTTTCTCAATCACACCCCGCCACTTGGCG
The DNA here is from genome assembly GCA_049698215.1 of Xanthobacteraceae bacterium. Taxonomy (GTDB): domain Bacteria; phylum Pseudomonadota; class Alphaproteobacteria; order Rhizobiales; family Xanthobacteraceae; genus PALSA-894. Next base: position 4,169 of record JBAVXH010000185.1, read on the forward strand.
ATCTCGGCCTTGATGGTGGCGTCAAACTCCGCCGATGTCATGCGGGAGGGCTCGAAGCCGAGCGCGGCGATCTTCTCCTTTACGTCGCGCGCACACAAACGGCAGGTGGCAGAATGGGCGACACCGAACGCTTCGCGCAGCGTATCGAGCTGATCCGGCAATCGCTCGACATCCCGGGCATGTCGGTTGCCGTGCTGCACAAGCAGGAGCCGATCCTGGCGCGCGGCTTTGGCGTGGTCGACCTCGCGCAGGGAACACCGGCGAGCGAGCACACGCCCTATCCGATCGCGTCGCTCACCAAGACGTTCGCCGCCGCCGTGATCATGCGGCTGGTCGAGGAGGGAAAGCTCGACCTCGATGAGCCGATGTCGCGCTACGATCCCGGCTATGCGCAATGGTGCCGCGAGATCAAGGCGCGCAACGCGCCCTGGGCGCGCGACTACAACTGCGAGTCCGAACGCATCACGGTGCGCCATCACCTCACGCACACCGCCCAAGGCAAGCCGGGTACCGCCTACCAGTACAATGGATCGCTGTTCGCGCGCTTGACCGCGGTCGTCGACGCGGTGTTGCCTAAGGGATTCCTTCGCGCGATCGAGGAGGACATCCTTGATCCCCTCGGGTTGAACGATACCTCGCTCGGCGCCGCCGATCCGAACAAGGCCGCCGTGGTCGCCCGCATGGCGAAGCCGTACCGGCTCGATGCGGACCTGAAGGTGGTGGAATCGAACACGTTCACGCCGCCGCTCGACTTTATCAGCGCGGCCACGGGGATGATCTCGACCGTCATGGACCTGGCCAAGTATGACGTCGCGATCGATCACGGCCGGGTCTACAGCCCGCAGGCAAAGCAGCAGATCTGGTCCGCGGCGCAGTCTCCCACCGGGCAGAGATTTCCGTACGGACTTGGCTGGTTTGTCTGGGAGCCGTTTGCCAAGTTCACCTGGCACTACGGCTGGTATTCGGACGCGTTCTCGTCGCTGTTGTTCAAGGTGCCGGATCGGGAGTTGACGCTCATTCTCCTGGCCTGCACCGATCGGGCGAGCTCGGTCTTCGGGCTTGGCTATGGCGACCCGCTGCGGTCGGCATTCGTGACGGCATTTCTCGATTCATTCGGCGGCCGGAGAGAGCGGAGACATGCAGCAGCCGAGCGGGCGTGGCAGGAGTACCTGCGTGTCCGACCGGATTTAAGGGGGCTGGAGGCGCTCGCGGCAGAGTCATGGACCGCGCGAATGTCCGCTTCGAGGTGAAGCAGACAGCGCCCGAGAATGCCGCAATGTCGCCTTTTAACCCGCAGCGGAAATGACTCATCCGCTCATTTCGAACTGAACCCCGGGATCAACAGCCGCACGCGTTCGATGGCTGGCGGCTGCGGGACCTCGCCCTCGCGCGGCGGCCGGTCGGCCTGCGCGACGGCGAAGCGATCGACGCCGAGAACGAGCGATGCCGCATAGCAGTCGCGCTCCTCCTTGATGGCGCAGAAGCTCAGCCGGTTCGGGTCGTTGAAATTCGCGAACCGGTCGTTGGCATTGACCACCGCGCGCGGGGCGAGACGGCCCGCATAGGCAGGAACGTTCGCATAGATGAACTCATTCACCGCATCCGGAAAATACATCTGCCCAGTGAGGACATTGCGGTCGTCGAGCAGCACCTTGAAGTGCATGTGCGTGGCGCGGCCCGTGTACCAGCCCGGATAGATCGTTTCGAAACTGACCGCGCCTTCGCTGTCGGTGAATTGCGTGCCGCGCAGGAATTTTTGTCCGATGGTCGAAAGATCCTGTTTGTCGCCCTGGCCGTCGTAGCCCGAATAGATGCCCTGCGCATCGGCGTGCCAGAGGTCGACGCGGGCGCGCTCGCTCGGCTTGCAGGTGGCGCCGTCGATCACGCGCAAGTCGACACGCAGCGGCACGCCCACGCGGCCCTCGGCCATCCGCGCGCGGACGAGTTGCGGATCGAGGTAATAAGGCCCCTCGATCGATTGCGGCGTCATGAAACAGATATGACGGAATGCGCTATCGGTGGGCGCCGCGAATGCCGTGCCGGTGACTGCATTGGCGGCGGGTACCGAGAGAGCCGCGAACGCTGCGCGGCGCGACAGCAATGGAATTTGCATGGTCGCCTCCAATCGCGTGCCCGTTCCGCAGCGTAATGGCCGTCAAATCGGAGACCTAATTAATTCTCCGTAACCCCGCCTGATGGCGCACAAAATCCGCCCGGTGCTGCGGGAAATGCTGGTGGCGATTGAGGGAATCGAAAGCGCGATCGCCGGGAAAACCTTTGCCGATTTAGGGCGAATGGCTGCTGCGCCACGGTGTCCAGCGCGGAAATCGTCTCCGAAGCGATTGGCGATTCTCCGCTGCAGCAGGTTGGCGTTACATCAGCCACCAGGCGAGGCAGAAGCCCGCGGCGCCAATGGCCGCGACCGTCCAGAGCGCATAGAGTTGAAGCGTTGCCACATTCATCATGTTTTTCCCCAGTATTGCATGAAATCCGTCGAACCTGCCGTCGTTCACGGCGAGCCGCAGCATTACTTGTCTTCAGGAACTCCCGCTATCCGCCGCGGCGGGCGCCGCGACCGCCTTCGGCTTGAAGCGCCAGAGCTGAAAGCCCTGCGCCTCGATCGCGTCTTCGATCGTCGCGCGGGAAATCTTGTGCGGGAGCGCCTTGCCGGCGGCGACCACACCGACCGCATGCCATGGACGAAATTGACTCGGCAGCTTGCTACCCTGGGGATCTCCCGCGAAGGCGCGAAGCTCGCTCTTGGTCTCGGATTTGAAGATATAGATGTTCATTGCGGTTCGCCTCCATTCAGGGTCGCGCGCATCGGCGCGGCTAGCGGCCGTCTCCCCTTGCCGGCTTCGATTTTCTTTTTCGGCGCGGCGATCAGTCCTTCGCGGATTGCCTGTTTGCGCGCCAGCTTGCGCATGCGGCGAATCGCCTCCGCTTTCTCCCGCGTGGCGCGCACGGATGGCTTCTCGTAAAAGCGCCGCTGCTTCATCTCCCGGAAAATTCCTTCGCGCTGCATCTTCTTCTTCAGCATGCGCAGCGCCTGATCGACGTTGTTGTTACGGACGAGTATCTGCAATGGCCTTGCTCCTGGGTTGACCCATTCCGGTATCGAAGAAGCCGCAGCACGAAACGGCGAACGGCGCGGCAACAGGCTCGCGCCCGCTGCGCCGCGCCCTGTTGATGTCAGGTTTCCGGCTCGTCCTGCGGCGCGCGCGCGGCGCGACTCAGCGGATAATCCTGGCGTTCATAGAGCGCGCGAATGCCGTCGCCGTCGAAGCGCTGATCTTCCACCTCGAGGAACGTGCCGTTGAGCAGCGGCGCCGGCAGCTCTTCGACGGCGAACCGGACCGCGTCCGCAGCCGTGTCGAAGCGCTTGTAACCGACCGGTCGCTTGGACTTGCGGTAGCGGCAGGGATACAGCTCCGCTGCTGCCGCGAAGTCGAACGGCGCAGTCTTGATCGATTGCACGCTCTCGCGCACCGGCTCTCCCATTGTGCCCCGCGATCCGCAGGTTTCAGCCCCGGGGAGGGCGTTCAGACGCGAGCGGGCAGCGCCAAGGCCCTGGCAGGAGGTGGCGGCGGCATGCCGTCGAGCCGATCTTCGTTGGCGGCGCGTGCGAGCCAGCTGTCGCGCATGCGCACCAATTGCTCGCGGTCGTCGCCCGATTGCGCACAAGCCGCATAGGAGTCGCACATCGCAGCCTTGCGACGGTACGCGTCTGCCTTCAATGCGTGTTGAACGCCGAGCATGCGTCCCTCCTTCCGTTTGCAGGCGGGAGCGCACGCATCTCTCGGCTATCGGGGCCTGGATCAGATCCGACGAGAGTTCCCGATAGTGCGCGTAATATAGGCTCAATCGGGCGAAACGCCTAGGCAATTCAGATGCAAGGCCCGCGGCGCCCAGACACTCAAATCTTCGAAATCCCCGCCTTCTCAATCACACCGCGCCACTTCGCGATCTCGGCCTTGATGTAAGCGTCGAACTCCGCCGGGCTCATGCCGGAGGGCTCGAAGCCGAGCGCGGCGATCCTCTCCTTCACGTCGGGTGCGCTGAGGATCGCGGCGATCTCCCGCTGCAGCAGATTGACGATCTCCTTCGGCGTGCCGGCGGGCGCGAGCACGCCCTGCATGGTCTCGGCCTCCTGGCCCTTGATGCCGAGCTCGTCGAGGGTCGGCACGTCGGGCAGCGCGGTCGCGCGCTTGAGCGAGGTGACCGCGAGCGCGCGCAGTTTGCCGTCCTTGATCAGCTCGGTCGCGGGCGGGATCGCCTGGAACGAGAGCGGCGTGTGGCCGGCGACCACCGCCTGGATCGCGGGCGTGCCGCCGGAGAACGGCACGACGAGGAGCTCGTTCAACCCGAGCGACTGGCGGAACAGCTCGATCGAGAGCGAGGGCGTGGTGCCGGCCCCGGGCGAGGCGATCGAATATTTCGATGGGTCGGCCTTGATGGCGGCAACCAGCTCTTTCACGCTGCGCGCCGCGACCGAGGGGTGCGCGATCAGCGCGTGCGTTGCGGCCGCTGCCTTGGTGATTGGCACGAAGTCCCTGTCGGGATCATAGGGCGGTTTTGAATAGAGGCTCGGGTTGACCAAGTAGCTCGAGGACACGAACAGGATGGTGTAGCCGTCGCCCGCCGCGCGCGCCGCGTTGCCCATGCCGATGTTGCCGGCCGCCCCCGGCATATTCTCGACGATGAACTGCTGGCCGAGCCGCTCGCCGAGCTTTTGCCCGAGGAGGCGCGCCATCACGTCGGTCGGCCCGCCCGCCGGAAACGGCACGACGATGCGCACCAGCCGGCTCGGATAATTATCGGCGGCGAATGCGCTGCCCGCGAATAGCGCGGCACAAAGGGCCGCGATCCTGACGATCATGGTCATGACGTTCCCACCCCGGCTTTTGCTTCTTTTGAATAAGGCTACGCCATCTGGCGCGCCGCAGGAAGGCGTGCGTAGATTTGTCATCCCGGGCGAGCGTAGCGAGACCCGGACCCATAAACACAGGTCAGCGATCCTTTGATGGGCTCGTGGTTATGGATTCCGGGCCTCCCTCGCTTTCGTTCGGTCGCCCGGGATGACCCCGCGCCACAAGAAATCAACTTTCCGGACCAATCGCGCGCCGATTGCGCCCCGATTTCGCCCGACCGCGTTGATGACCTCCGCCCCGTCGGTCTGGAGAGGACGGGGAGACCTGATGCGTCGTGTAATCTTGATCGTGATGGCGCTGCTGTTGTCGGCGCCGCTTGCCGCCGCGCCGGTGCGGCCGCTCGCGGAGCGCCAGCTCGACATTGCGCCGAAGGAAGTCATCCTCGGCTGGATCAATCAGTACCGCCATCATCCCGAACCCGAGCAGGCGCCGCTCGCCGTGCGCGGCTTGAGCCGGCTGGGCATCCTTTCCGATACCGAGGGCGCCGGTGTCTATGTCGGCTTCCTCGCCGGCGTGTTTGCGAAAAGTCCCGACACGGTCGATGCGCTGATCGCGAAAATGTTTCCGCTCAGCGGGGAGCATCAATGGGCGATCGTACGCGCGATCGCCTACTCCGGGCTGCCGGACTGGCGCACCGTGTTGCAGCGTAACGCTGAGCGCATGCCGGCGCGTCGCGTTATGATCGAGCGGTTTCTCGCCGGCAAGCTGCCGACGCTCGATCAGGCGCCGATCGAGCAGGACGAGACCTGGGGCGATCGCGTCCGCGCGCAGATGCTGTTCGTCAACTACTTCAGCAAGCCGAAGAAGGAGTTCGGGCTGGCGCTCACCCCCGACGTGCTCGACACGCTGTGGGGCACTTTCTATGCGACCGGCGACGACCGGCCGCTGTCGCGCATCATCCTGATGCTGCGCTGGGTGAAGGAACGCGACGTTCTGGAAAAGCTGACGCTGGGTTCGATGGCGAAGTACACGCTGGCGATCAACGCGGGCCGCAATCCCGATCTGCTGGCGCGGCTGAAGCGGGCGGAGACGCAGCCGCAACTGGATGCGGTGAAGCCGGTGCTCAAGGAGATCATCGAGGCGGCCGAGACGGTCGAGACCGGGAAGATGCGGGCCGAGGCGCTGGCCGCGATCGAGGAGCTCAAGCGCAAGGGCCCGGGCTCGCGGCGCGACCTGTCCGTCTGGGCCCAAGTCGGGGAGGGCGCGCTCGCGATCTCCTGTATTGCGCTGGCGGTGGCCGGCCAGGTCGAATTCGGCATCCCGTGCGTGATCGGGGGGGTCGCGACCTCCGCCGCGCTGCGGGTCTGGGATACGCCGAAATAACGAAAAACGGAGAGATTTCGGGCTCATACGGCCATGACTACAGGTACTCCACCGGGATTGGGGCGATTGCCTTGGGATCGCCTTATTGATGGGTGAATCGGGTAATCTCTTATTCACTCTGATCCCGCACTTTGGTCTGAAGGGGGAGCGTGGGAATCACGATGAAATCAGCACAGGTCTGTCTGCTTTCGCTTGGGTGCGTGGGCGGGGCGTTCGCGTTTGGACTGGTCGCCAATGCGGCGATCGATCTGCTGATGCCGATGCCGCAAAAAGCCGCGGTCGTGAACGTCGGTGTCGCCAAGTCCGCCGAGGAAGCACAGCCGGCCCCGGCTTACGCGCTCGCCTCCACCACCTCGACCCCGGTCGATTTCGCGCCGATCAAGGTCAAGACCATCCCGATGCTCTACGGCGAGGAGCGCGTTGAGCCCTCCGCTACCCCGAAGCTGACTGCCGCCGTGCCGCTGCCGCGTCCGCGCCCCGCCTCGGCGCCCATCACGCTGGAGAACGGTGAGCTCGCGTATCAGCCGGGTTCGCTCGCAATCGCGGCTGCAACGGGCAAGCTTCAAGCCTATGACGGCGAGGTGCTTGGCGCCGCCGGCATCGAGCGCATGAAGCTCGCGCTCGCACTCACCGCCGAGCAGGAAGAGTACTGGCCCGCGATCGCGACCGAGCTGCGCGCGCTCGGCAAGCTCCTGAAGTCCCACAAGGGCCAGAGCGTCAACCTCGACAGCGACACCGTCCAGCGACTCTATTGGGCCGCGGCGCCGCTCATCTCGCGCCTCTCCTACGAGCAGAAGCAGAAGGTGAAGCAGATGGCGCATGTGATGGGCCTGCATCAGGTCGCGCAGGCGCTGTAGGCAGCACGCCATCGCCGGGGCGTGAACGCTCTGTCGCCCGGTAGGGAACGCACTCGCGTTCTATGACGCGCACGGCCTCGATCTGCAGCGCGCCTTACGACCTGGTCTGCTTTATGGTCGGGTCCAATCCAGAAGACGCTCCCACGCAAACTTCGAGCCCTGCGCTGACAGGGATATGAAAAAGCCCGGGGCAAGTTGCCCCGGGCTTCTGCGCGTGCCGATGAAAGCGGCTTGCGCTACGGAATCCTACTTCTTCTTTTTCTTCTTCTTCGACTTCTTGTACATGCCGCCGCCCGGATTTTCGTTCCGGAACATGCCGCCGCCGGGATTTTCGCTCCGTTGGGCCAGGAGCATGGAGTCCGTTGACGTCCTCGGTTTGAACACCGGAGTGTCCGTGGCCGTTGTCGAGCCGGCCGCGTGGGCCGACAGCGACAAGGCAACGACACCGGCCGCTGCGAGGAGCGCAGTGCGTATCGACTTCATGTTTGAAACCTCATGGTTGATAGTACTGAGACAAATTGCCTACGCCTCTGAAACTGAATTGGAGATGAACCGTTGGTAGTATCTAGATACCTCCACCGCAGTCGCGACGGCGTCGTTAAATGGGCGAGCACGGCGGATACCTCAGGCGGACTCTAGCGGGGGTTCGGCGGTGGCCCAGTTGGCGGCCGGGACGCAGGGCCGTTCAGGCACCATCATGCTGCTTCGCCTGCTTGGAACGCGGTGCTTGAGCGCTCTCGCGCCCCTTGTCCGCGTGTTACATTCGCCCCATGACCCACCCCACCCGCCGCGCCACGCTTGCGTCGCTCGCCAGCTTCGCCGCCGTGCCCGCCCTCGCGCAAACCTATCCGAGCCGCCCGATCACGCTGATCGTCCCATGGGCGGCCGGCGGATCGACCGACATCCTGGCGCGCATCGTCGGCGGCCACCTGCATCAGTCGATGGGGCAGCCGGTCGTGATCGAGAACCGCACCGGTGCGGCCGGCAATATCGGCACCGGCGCGGTCGCGCGCGCGGCGGCGGACGGCTACACCATCCTGTTCAACACCATGAGCGTGCACACCATGAACCACGCTCTGTTCGCCACGATGCCGTTCGACGGCGTGAAGGATTTTTCGCCGCTTACGCTGCTCGCCTATGTGACCAACACGATGGTGGTGCATCCGTCCGTGCCGGCGAACACCGTTCCGGAATTCATCGCCTACGCGAAAGCCAATCCGGGCAAGGTCGCCTACGCGTCCTCCGGTCCCGGCTCGACCAATCATCTGTGCGCCGCCATGCTGGAGAAGATGGCCGGCATCGAGATGCTGCATGTGCCGTATCGCGGCGGCGCGCCCGCCGTCGCCGATACGGTCGCCGGACAGGTGCAGCTGTTCTTCACCGCCGGTACGCAGAGCCTGCCCCACGTGCAAGCCGGCAAGCTCAAGCTGCTCGCCGTCACCGAGGAGAAGCGCTCGCCGTACCTGCCCGATGTGCCGACGGTCGCCGAGACTGTGCCGGGCTATGAGATGACGGTGTGGTACGGCTCCTTCGGCCCGCCCGGAATGCCGAAGGACATCGTCGGCAAGCTCAATGGCGAGATCGCCCGCGCGCTATTCCTCCCCGAGGTGAAGAAGCGCATGGACGATATCGCGGTTGAGGTCGCGTCATCGACGCCGGAACAGCTCTCCGAGCGCATGCGGAAAGATGCAGACAAATGGGGCGGCATCATCAAGAGCATGGGCATTCCGCCGCTCGGCGGGTGACCGCGCTCAGCGATCTGTCTCCGCTCATTCCCGCGCAAACGGGAATCCAGAACCAAGAACTGGGTCCCCGCTTTCGCCTTCGCGGGGACGAGCGAAACTGTCTCACCGATACTTCCGGTCGATCGCGCGGATCTCGTTGCGGATTTGCTGGGTGTCGCGCTTGTACTGATCCATGTTGCGCTGATGCTCGGCGCGCGAGGCGGCCGCCGCGGCATCGAGACTGTTATTACCGCCTCCCGAGCTGTAGCCCGCCGAATTGAATTCGCCGTGCGGCGTCATGGGCGTCGAGTTGAAGCGCTTCATCGCCTCCTGGTATTGGCGGTCGGCCTGCTGCTTCTTCGCCGCATGGATGCGGCCCGCAAGCGCCAGCGCGTACTGGTCGAGGCCGTGGCAGACCTGTCCCCACTGCGCATGCGGCAGCGCGCCGCCGTTCTGCTGGCGCCAGGCATCCCATGTGGCGGCAACGCGCGGTGCAAGACGGGTGCGCTCCTGTGCGACGGGTGCGTTCATCCCGCCGAGTCCGCTGCCGCCGACGTCGGCGCTGCGATTGCCCCACAGCACATAGGCGGCGCGCCGCGAATAGCTGTCGGACTGCAGCTTCGCCGAGTCGCCGGTCTTGACCTGGATGTAGTCCATGCGCGCGCTGCACTCGGCGAGCGCCGACCACAGCGGCCGTCCGAGAAAATCGGCGCGCGCGCCCGCATGCATGATGTCAGAGCCGACGGTCGCATCG
>JBAVXH010000186.1:0-9290 GCA_049698215.1 Xanthobacteraceae bacterium
GCGCAACGCCGCCGGCGCCGCTCGGCCGTGAGCAAGCGCCGCCCGCGATTCCTTGCGCGCCGTCGTGCCGGAGTGACGCGCCACGCGCCGCTGATCCATCAGGGCGAGCACGAAATCATCGCGCGCAATTAGCGCGGTGCGAAGTCGGAAGGCCGCGATCAGCCCTTCACGCCCAGCAGTTCCACCTCGAAAATCAGCGTCGCGTTCGGCGGGATCACGCCGCCGGCGCCGCGCGCGCCGTACCCGAGCGAAGCCGGAATGATCAGCGTGCGCTTGCCGCCGACCTTCATGCTGGCGACGCCCTCGTCCCAACCTTTGATCACGCGGCCCGTGCCGATCGGGAAGTCGAACGGCTCGCCGCGATCCACGGACGAGTCGAATTTCTTGCCTTTGGCCCCGTTCTCATAAAGCCACCCTGTGTAGTGCATCACGCAGGTCTGACCGGTCTTCGGCGTTGCGCCGGTGCCGACCTTGGTATCCGTGATTTGAAGTCCTGAAGGTGTGGTCATGGTCTGCCCGGTCTGTGCAAGGGTTGGACTTGCTGCCGCACCGGCGGCGAGGGCCAATGCGGCCGCGAGTGTGAAGCGTCGAGATAGTGGCATCGGATCTCCGTTGTATCTGAACACGATCTCAGAGAAGAAAGTGGCTTTGGTATAGCGCATCGCCGATCAGCGCGGCGAAAAGGATCAGTCCCGCATTGCGGTTCGACTTGAACAGCTTCAGGCACAGCTCGGGATCGTTGATATCGAGCCGCTCGATCTGCCAGCCGAGATGCGCACCGAAAAAGACGCAGCCGATCACGAACACCACCCCCGTTCCGGCCGCAACGCCGGACAGTCCGATCAGCACCACGGCGAGCGAATAGAAGCAGATCAGCGCCAGCCGGGTGCGCTCGCCGAACAGCCGGGCGGTCGATTTCACGCCGATCAGCGCATCGTCCTCGCGGTCCTGGTGCGCATAGATCGTGTCGTAGCCGATCACCCAGGCGATCGAGCCGGCATAGAGGAGCGGCGCGGGCGGATCGATCCGCGCGAATACCGCGGCCCAGCCCATCAGCGCGCCCCACGAGAAGGCGAGGCCGAGCACGATCTGGGGCCACCACGTCACGCGCTTGGCAAGCGGATAGACCGCGACGACCGCAAGCGACGCAATGCCCATCATGATCGTGAAGCGGTTGAACTGAACCAGCACGAAAAGGCCGACCAGCGCCTGCAGGACAAGAAAGATTGCCGCCGCGCCTACGCTCACCTGTCCCGAGGGAATTGGGCGCGAACGCGTGCGCGCGACCTGCGCGTCGAGCTTGCGGTCGATGATGTCGTTCCAGGTGCAGCCCGCGCCGCGCATCACGAAGGCGCCGACGAAGAACAGAGCTACATGCCAGGGATTGGGATAGGAATGTCCTGCCGCCACCGCGGCCAGCCCTGCGGACCACCAGCACGGCATCAGCAGGAGCCATGCACCGATCGGCCGGTCGGCGCGCGCGAGCCGCAGATACGGGCGGCAGAAGGGTGGCGCGAGCGTATCGACCCAGTTGCCGGTCGAGTCGGCGACGCGGTCGTCAGTGCCCCGCTTTCGAAGTTCGTAAAACATCGCGGCAAACTCTCGCACGAACTTCGAAAGCAAGAGGGGCACTGACCGAGAATAACGTGTTCGAGTGCCGCTTATCGATTTGAAGTTCCCGATCGAGCCTGCCGCGGACTGTCCAGGAACTTCAAATCGGCAGCACTCGTTTCACTCATCTGCTCAGTATGTTACCCGTTAGGGTGTCGAACGTGCCGCTTTGCGGGGCCAACGGATCGAGCGTCGTGCCGGGCACGCGCGTTGTGCCGAGCGCCTCGCTCAGGCCCGGGCCCGTCGGCTTCGCCGGGCCGCCCCCCCCTGAGCACACGCCTTGAACGGTCTTGAGGGTGCGGGCGTGATTTTGCTGCATCGACACGCCCGCCTCGGGCGGGATGCCGCAGTTGGACGCGTTCGCCTTGATGAACTTCACGATCGCCCCTTCGGCCTCGGAATAGCGCTTGAGGAGGGTGCAAACCTCCTCGCGCGGGGCCTTGTCCTTCCGCTCGGTCGCATTCTTGACGGCGAGGCCGCGCTTTTCGGCCTCCGCTTTGAGCGGCGCGAAGTCCCGGTAGCAGGGCGGCTCCTGCGGTCGTTGCTGAAACGGGGATTGTCCGGGCATATACGTGCCCGGACCCATCATCTGCGCCGCAGCGCTCGCCGCGAGCCCCACGATCATCAGTGCCGCCAGCGGCACAGCGCGAATCGACATTCCCCTCAATCCCGGTCGGAAGGTTGTCTTTGTCGGTTGCCGGGCGCCGCCAAGTCAAGCCCAAGGCGCGCGGGCCGCATCCCCCAAGGACTATATCGGGGGGAATTCCGGCTACAACGCGGCAAACCCGACCGAAACGTCAGAAATGACCTTATTGGGCGGGCTGGCACGCCTTTCCCGCCCCGGATAAACCGAATCCATGGCCCGGTACGATTTCCGCTCCCAGAGGCTGTTCGTCGAGGTTTCGCTGACCGAACGTGCGATCGTGCCGCTGGAAGCCACGCAGGCGAACTACCTCGTCAACGTCCTGAGGCTGAAGGCGGGCGCGACCGTTCTCGTGTTCAATGGGCGTGACGGCGAATGGCGCGCCGAGCTCGCCCCCACGGGCAGGAAAAAAGCGACGCTCAAGATCGTCGAACGCATCCGGGAGCAGACCGCGCCCGGCGATCTGCAGTACCTGTTCTCGCCGCTCAAACATGCGCGCCTCGACTACATGGTGCAGAAGGCAGTCGAGATGGGCGTCTCGCGTCTTGCGCCCGTCATCATGCGCCACACCCAGGCGGAGCGGGTGAATCTTACCCGCATGCGGGCGAACGCAATCGAAGCGGCCGAGCAGTGCGGCGTGCTCAATATCCCCGAGGTCGCCGAGCCTGTGAAGTTCGACTCGCTCGCGCGCGGCTGGAAGCCCGACCGGCTGCTCGTGTTCTGCGACGAGGAGGCCGACGGGAAGGATCCGGTCGCGGCGCTCTCTTCGGCGCGCGGCGGCGGCATTGCGGGACCGCTGCCGGTCAGCGTGCTGATCGGCCCCGAGGGGGGATTCGCCGAGGAGGAGCGCGCCGCGCTGCTGAAGCTGCCGAACGTCGTGCGCCTTGCGCTCGGCCCTCGCATCCTGCGCGCCGATACCGCCGCGGTTGCGGCTTTGACGCTGGTCCAGGCGGTGCTGGGCGACTGGCGCTAGTGCGGACTTCTGGACCGCCACACTAAGCCGCCTGCGCTGGAACAAAATCAAGGCAAGCGCGTTTCCGCTCGCCACAACCTGACTGAGGATTGGCCCAATGGCGGCCGCATTCAGCCTCAGTGCAGCCGGAATGCCCCGCAGTCTTGGCGAGGCGCGCCGCATGCGCGTCGTGCGTTGAAGGGGGCGCACGATTCCGGAAAAACGACATTGGCACGGGAGAGGTGGACCATGTCCGACGAATACAGGTTCGGGATCGAGGAGGAGTATTTCCTGGTCGACGCCGAGACCAAGTCGGTCGCGCGCGAAATGCCACCGACATTTCTCGAGAAGCTGAAGTCCGTGACTGACGGACAGGCGATGGGCGAGATGCTGCAGTCGCAGCTCGAGGTCGCGACCGCGCCGCATACCAGCATCGCGGACGCGCGCACCGAGCTGCGCTTCCTGCGCCAGACTGTCGCCAACATCGCGGCCGAGCACGGCCTTGCGATCCTCGCGGTCGGCACGCATCCGACCGCGACCTGGCGTTCGTCGCTGCAGACTCAGGCGGACCGCTACGACATCGTGATGGAAGACCTGCAGATGATCGGCCAGCGCAACATGCTGTGCGGCCTGCACGTGCATGTCGAGCTGCCTGATCCGGACGATCGCGTCGACATCATGATGCGCATGCTGCCGTACCTGCCGCTGTTCATCGCGCTGGGGACCTCGTCGCCGTTCTGGCGCGCGCGTCCGACCGGGCTGAAGGGCTATCGGCTCGCCGCCTATGACGAGTTGCCGCGCACCGGCGTGCCCGAGCTATTCCGCACGGTAGCCGAGTACGAAAGCTACATCGCGGCGCTGGTGAAGGCCGGCGTGATGGAGAACTCGAGCTACGTGTGGTGGGCGATCAGGCCCTCGATGCGGCATCCGACGCTCGAGCTGCGCGCACCGGATAGCTGCACGCTGGTCGAGGACTCGATCGCGATCGCGGCGCTCTACCGCGCGATCGCGCGGCGGCTCACCCGCAATCCGTGGCAGAACTGGGATCTGACCGCCGTGACGCGCGCGATCGTGGTCGAGAACAAGTGGCGCGCGCAGCGTTACGGTGTGCGCGGCACCTTCGTGGATATCTCGGGCAACGGCGCGATTTCGGTGGCCGACCTGCTCGAGCAGGTGCTCGATGACGTGCACCGCGACGCGGAAGTTCTCGGCTGCGTCGACGAGATCGAGCATTGCCGCTCGATCGTCGGCAGCGGCACCTCGGCCGATACCCAGCTCGCCGTGTTCGAGCAGGCGCAGGGCAAGAGCGACGACCGCAATCACGCGCTGCGCGCCGTCACTGACTGGCTCGCCGAAGCGACGCTGCAATAGCCTGGATCTGTCTGAGCGACTCAGGCCGGCCCTCTGGGGCCGGCTTTTTTGCCTAATTCGGCTTGGGCGCGTCGCAATTCTTCTGGCGGGCGGCGCGGTCGGCGGCCGCCGCGAGCCCTCGCGCCTGCACGTACTCCGACCGGTAGGCCGCAGCGCCGACGATAAATCCCCCGGGCGAAGCTTCGGCCTTCTCGATCCGGTCTCCCAATTCCTTCATGCGTGCGGTTTGGGCGTTGCGGTTGGCGATGATCTCCTTGCAGGCCATGAAGTCGTAGCGGTCCTGCGACACGATGCCGAAGGCGGCTGGATCGCTCACGGTGTCACAGCCCGCAACCGCGAGGGCCGCGAGACAAGCGATCAGCGCAAATTTGTTAGCGACGTGAGCCGCCATGCGGTCCCCAAGGTGCAGGATCGGAAGATCCGCTAGCCGACGATCCGGGCGGCGGTGTGGTGAGGTCGATCGGCGGACGCGAGGGAAGGAACGGCTTGCCGCCGGAATTGTCCGGCCCCCACGGCCCTTCGGAGGTGGCGGCAGGCTGCGGCACTTGCGTGTCCTGCTGCTCAGGCTCTTCCGGCTCGCCGTCGAACTGCGGTACGGCGAGCGGCCCCGGATCGTGCCCACCGGCGAACTTAACCAGCGCGTCCACGCGGGCATCGACCGGCGGATGGGTCGCGAACAGGTCCTCGATGCCCTCGCGCGGATTGTCGACGCACATTTCCATCACGGCGGAGGTGGCGCCCTCGAGCTCGCCGCGGTTCTCGATCTTGCGCAACGCGGAGATCATGGCGTCGGGATTTTTCGTGAGCTCCACCGAGCCGGCATCGGCGAGGTATTCGCGCCGGCGCGACAGCGCGAAACGGATCACCACGGACAGGAACCAGGCGAGCGCGATCAGCGCCACCGCGATCACGATCGCAAAGCCGGCGCCGCCCTTGCCGCGGTCGCTGTCCCCCGATGAGCGTCCGCCGCTCCAGCGCGCATAGAAGAACATGCGGAAGAAGAATTCGGCGAAGAACGAGATCACGCCCGCGATGATCACGGCGATCACCAGCATGCGCACGTCGCCGTTGCGGATGTGGGTCAACTCGTGGCCGAGGACGGCCTCGACCTCGGCGTCGTCGAGCGCCTCGAGCAGCCCGGTCGTGACCGTGATGGCGTACTGCTTCTCGTTCATGCCGCTCGCGAAGGCGTTCAGCGCCGGGCTCTCCATCACCTTCAATTTCGGCATCGGGATGCCGCGCGAGATGCAGAGATTTTCCAGCAGATTGTAGAGCCGCGGCTCTTCCTGGCGCGTGACGTCGCGCCCGCCGGTCACCATGTCGATCAGCGACTGGTGGAATTTGTACGCGATGGCGATCCACAGCGCGGCGCCAACGGTGGCGAAGGGCGAGGCCTTCACGGCATCGATCCAGGCGCGCTGCAACAGCCATTTCAGCGAGGCGTCATAGGTCATCGCCTCGGCCGCCAGCGCGCCCGCGAACACCATCAGGTAGACCAGGAAGAACAGGCCGATCAGCAGCAGGATCGACCGCCGCCGGTTCGACTGAATGTGGGTGTAGAGGCCGTAGGCTGCCATTCGGGTTACCTGTCATTCCGGCCAAGCGGTCACCCGGATCGGCGCTTCGCGCCGTCCGAGTGCAGGCTCCGGCCGCGCGAGCCGGGATCCATAGACGACGGCCGGGCTGCTAGAACTTCACCGAGGGCGCCTGCTCCAGCGTCGCGCGCTGCTCGCCGAGGTCGAAGAAGGCGTGCTCGCGGAAGCCGAGCGGGCCCGCGATGAGCACGGCGGGGAAGTTCTGGATGCCGGTGTTGTACTCCTGCACCGCGTTGTTGAAGAAGCGCCGCGCCGCCGCGAGCTTGTTCTCGATGTCGGACAGCTCAGCCTGCAATTGCTGGAAGTTCGCGTTGGCCTTGAGGTCCGGATAGGACTCCGACAGCGCGAAGAGCTGGCGCAACGCGCCGGAGAGCATGTTCTCGGCCTGGATCTTCTGGTCGAGGTTCGGCGCCGCAACCGCCATCTGGCGCGCCTTCACCACCGCCTCCAGCGTGCCGCGCTCGTGGCTCGCGTAGCCCTTCACGGTCTCGACCAGGTTGGGAATCAGGTCGCTGCGCTGCTTGAGCTGCACGTCGATGTCGGCAAACGACTGGTTGACCCGCTGCCGCGTGGCAACGAGTCTGTTGTAGATCATGATGATCCACACCACGAGCACGACAAGGATGCCGAGGATGATCCAGGTCGAGGAGATGTTGGACATGGGGGCTCCCTAGGGGTCCGGAAAGGGTGATTTGCGCGCGGGACCATACCCTATCGCCCGAGTCGGCGGCAGGGCGCGGCGATAACGCCATTGCGCCTGGATTGGCGCGGTCTTTGGTCGCCCTGGCCGGCTGGGCCGTTCAAACCGGCCGTTCGGGAGCCGGTAACCGTCCGGGATGAGAGAATCGGAGCAGGCGAACCGGAACGGCTCCCGCTGCTACCAAGTGGAGAGGGAACCCGGTTCCCGTGCGGCCGTTATCGAACGATGCCACAAGGAGACTACCCATGGTCATGCGTCATGGTCTTTTCGCCGCCACAGCGCTGATCATGCTCGTGCCGGCGCTGGCGCAGGACAATCCGTCCCCGTCGCGTATCGCGATGCCGGCGACGGGTGCCTATCCGGTGCGTCAGGACTCGACCCAATTGCTCGGCTCCAACCTGATCGGCGCCAAGGTGATGAGCATCACCAACGAGTCGATCGGACGCGTCTCCAACCTGATCGTGAACGAGAACGGCGCGGTGGAAGCTGCGGTGATCTCGGTCGGCGGCTTCTTCGACATCCGTCACAAGGACGTCGCCGTCACCTTCAAGTCGCTGATCATCATGCGCAACAGGACGGCCGACGCGATCGATCACGTCACGCTGGCGGCGAGCAAGAAGGATTTGCTGCAGGTGGCCGCGTTCCAGCCGCTCAGCCAGCAGCGCGCGGCTCTGGAGGCGAAGCGCTAGACCGCTTGCCGGATCCGCGCCACGGTTTCGGAAGACATCTAAGCCGTCTTCGCCTTGTGTCTCCAGTCGGGAATGCTCCACTCTCTGGGGAGCCAAGAGAAACCATGCCGTTCTTGCTGAATTACCTCTTTCGACACGCGCTCTCCAATACTGCGGGTGTTTGCTCTGTTTCGGAAATATTGTGAAACAGTCGATGCTGCGCTCGGCTCATTGCACTCCGCGTTAACTTTGAGTTCGCGCCACAGATGTCGATAGTCGTCGGGGTGGATCGCAATTCCTTCCAGCCGCGAAAGAATCCACAAGATATCCTTGGCGCCCTGCCAATAAGCTTTGGCCTCCTCCGGCGTCAGGCAAGCAAGCAATTCTCGGGGCAGGCTTACAAAGTCGCCGGCCTTGCCAAGAATAGCATCGATATCGGAGGGGAATTGTTCGATCGCTTGTAGCTCAAGCTGTTCCACCGCATCGTGAATAGCGTCACACATCGTGCTCGGTGAAACTTGAAAGAACTCAGTCTTGTTCTCGCACTTGAATCCTGAGTTCCTTAGTTCTCGCTTGACCCAATTCTCGACTCGCCTTGCTTGGATAAACGTTTCAAACCTGAAGCCCGCAAAGCAAAACAGCGAGTAGGGGGACGAAGAATTTCTTCTGTGGTTCGACAGACGTGCACGCAAATTCCTCGTCACGCCAATTTTCGCGATTCCGTCCGCAATCAATTCATCTGAAGTGGCAACATAAATGTACCCGGGAACATCATATGCGCCCATCTCATTCACCCAAGCCATGTCTGCGCTTCACGGGTCGCCTAGCATTCAGCCAGGGAGCGAAAACCTAAACCGCTTCCCTGATCTTCGCCGCGGTCTCCAGATCGACCGACACGAGCTGCGAGATGCCGCGCTCCGCCATGGTGACGCCGTAGAGGCGATTCATGCGCGCCATGGTGATCGGGTTGTGGGTGATGATCACGAAGCGCGTGTCGGTGAGCCGCGTCATCTCGTCGAGCAGATCGCAGAAGCGGTCCACGTTGTGATCGTCGAGCGGTGCGTCCACCTCGTCCAGCACGCAGATCGGCGCCGGGTTGGTGAGGAACACCGCAAAGATCAGCGCCAGCGCGGTGAGCGCCTGCTCGCCGCCCGAGAGCAGCGAAAGCGTCGCGGGCTTCTTGCCCGGGGGCTTCGCCAGGATGTCGAGGCCGGCTTCGAGCGGGTCGTCGCTTTCGATCAACAGCAATTCCGCCGTGCCGCCGCCGAACAGCGAGGTGAACAGGCGCTGGAAGTGCCCGTTCACCACCTGGAACGATGACAACAGCCGCTCGCGCGCCTCGCGGTTGAGGCTCTGGATGCCCTGACGCAGCCGCTTGATCGCCTCGGTCAGGTCATCGCGCTCGGTGACGAGGCTTGTGTGCTGAGCCTCGACCTCGCGCAGCTCTTCCTCGGCGCGCAGGTTGACGGCGCCGAGCCGCTCGCGGTCGCGCCGCAGCTTTTCCAGCCGCTCTTCGGTCGCAGCCACATCCGGCAGCTCCGCGCCGGGCGCGATCTCGGCCAGCGCTGCGACGTTCTCCGGCTCGGTTTCGAGCATCTCGCGGATTTCGTGCGCCACATCGGTGGTGCGGCGGTTCGCGGCTTCGAGCCGCTCCTCGGCGCGGGCCTGTTCGGTGCGCGCTTCCCCCATCGCCTCGAGCGCGGCGCGCGCCGCCTTGTCGGCGTTGACGAGCGCGGTCTCGGCCGCAGCG
>JBAVXH010000187.1:0-1573 GCA_049698215.1 Xanthobacteraceae bacterium
GGGTCAGGCGCCGCTCTTGCGCGAGATGCTCGCTACCGCGAAGGCGGTGTTCCGCCCCGACCTGTACGATGCCGGCATCGGCAAGGCCGCGACGCTTCCCGCGGGCGAACCGGCCGACGGCATCGGCGCCTTCGCCGGGCCTCCATTCGATCCCGACAATATCGAGGCGCATCTGTCGGCCTGGACGATCAGACGACAGCCCGGTTGACGGCGCGCGGGAATTGACAACGCTGATGCCGCTTTCCCTCACGTCGTGCGACGGCTACGCTCAGAGTCATCTTCTTGGGGGGAAACGCGATGGACGAGTTTGTGATCAACACGACGACGGCGGGGAACCAGGACCAGCCGAGCGTCGCTGGTTTTCGCGGAACGCAATTCGTCGCTGTCTGGGAGGACAACGGCACCGGTACCATCAAGGGGCGGCTGTTCGGGGTGAACGGGGCTCCCACTTCCGACGAGTTCGCTGTGAACGTGCCGGGCGAACCCGGCACAAAACGGCAACTGCCGAAAGTCATCGAAACGAGCCAAGGCTTTGCAGTCACCTGGAACGAGCAGGCACCTGGCGGTCTTTTCCAGGTTAAGCTCCGCACTTTCGATCAGGATTCGTTATCCGGGCCGGAGAGTCAGGTCAGCACTGCCGAGACCGAACGTTTCATACGCCCGTCGATGACCCGCCTCCCTGACGGCGGCTTCGCGGTCGCCTGGGCCGACAAGCGCGCAGACGAGCGTATCCGCGTGCAGCGCTTTGGAGCCGACGGAACGAGAACGGGCGCCGAATTCCGCGCCAACACCACGCCCGGGCTGCACCGCGTTCCAATGATGGTGAGCCTGACCAGTGAGAATTTCTTGGTTGGTTGGCGCGCGCGGATCGCGGGCCCGCTTCACCTTCGCATGCAGTTGTTCGACGCGAACGGACCGCTTGGTGGCGAGCAGGTGCCAAACATCGAAATAACGGAGGCAGCGATGACGCCGCTCGACGACTCCGGGCGATATGTCATGGCGCATGTCCGCAGTGCGGCCGACGGCGAGCCCGGATTCGAGACGACCGTGATGCAGGCCAACATCTTCGACTCGGGCGGCGCATTCGCGCGCCGCTTTCCCGTCACAAGCGCGAAGCGCATCCAGTCCTCATGGCCGACGCTGGTGCCGCTCTCGGGCAGCCGCTTTCTTGCTGCGTGGACGGAAGTCAATATCGATAACGCGGCGGCCGGCACGAACGTCGTGGCCAGACTCTTTTCGAGCCAGGGGCCGCTCGGCAAAGTCATGCAGGTCAATACGCTGACCGGAGGCCAGCGCTTCAGCCTGTCGGCCGCAGCCACGTCCGGTCCGGACGGCGACACCGCGTTCCTGGCGTGGGACGACGACAAAGCTAGCCCCACGCACGCCCTCAAGGGCCGGATGCTGCCAATCCCGTTCCGCGGGTTCTGACCGCGCGACATCGCCACCGATTGATGGAACCGGAGAACTCGCGGACAATCCGGGAAACACCGGAGGACCATCCATGCTGCGCGCGCTCATTGCCGCTTGTCTCGCCGCTCCCATCGCGTTCGCCACGCCGGCCGCGGCGCAGGAG
>JBAVXH010000188.1:0-6548 GCA_049698215.1 Xanthobacteraceae bacterium
AGGAATGCGGGCGGCATTCCGCTCAAGGCAGGTAAAGGCAGGGCCATGTGTCAGTGTGGTCGAATCGGACCGGGATATTGATCTAAAAACTCTGCGGCCTGTGGAAAAAATGGTCTGCGCCGAAGCAGTCAGAAAGCAGCACTTTCCTTTCTGATCGCAGCGCATTGCCGCCCGCGCCGCGCCCAAATACGTCTTTGAGCCTGAAAAGACGTTGCGGTGGAACTTATGCGCCAGAGCCTCAATCCGGACGATCGCTCGCCTCGCGTCTATGTCATTCACGAGAATGACGAGTGGGTCGTACCGCTGCGAAGGAATTTCGAAGCGCGCAGCATCCCGTTCGCGGAGTGGCACCTCGACGAGGGCACCCTCGATCTTCGCGCCCCGCCGCCGCCCGGCGTCTTCTACAATCGCATGAGCGCCTCGTCGCATACCCGCGATCATCGCTACGCACCCGAGCTCACCGGCGCGGTACTGGCCTGGCTCAAGGGCTATGGCGCCACGGTCGTGAACGGCGAGCGCGCGCTGCAGCTCGAGCTGTCCAAGGTCGCGCAGTACGAGTCCTTGAGGAAATTCGGGATCGAGGCCCCGCCGACGCTTGCTGTCGTCGGCAAACAGAACATCGCGGAAGCGGCGCGTTGCCTCGGCTATCCGGTGATCCTCAAGCACAACCGCGCCGGCAAGGGTCTGGGCGTCCGGCTGCTCCTCTCGGCTGCCGCGCTCGACCAGCATCTTGCCAGCGACGATTTCGAACCATCCGTGGACGGCATCACGCTGGTGCAGCGCTACATCAAGGCGCCGGAGCCGTTCATCACGCGCGTCGAATTCGTCGGCGGCAAGTTCCTTTACGCGGTCCGGGTCGATACCTCGCAGGGCTTCGAGCTTTGCCCGGCCGATATATGCCAGATCGACGCGCCGCCGCTGGCGGAAGTCTGCCCCGCTGTCGCGCCGGCGGACAAATTCCAGATCGTGTGCGCCTTCGACCACCCACTGCTGCTGAAGTGGCAGGCGTTCCTTGCGGGAAACGACATCCGCATTGCCGGCATCGAATTCATCGTCGACGAGACCGGCCGCGCGTTCACCTACGACGTCAACACCAACACGAACTACAATCCGGGCGCCGAGGCAAAGGACGGACGCACGGGGACGGCACGAAGCGGAATGGGCGCGGTCGCCAGCTATCTCGGCAGCCTGTTGGCGCGCGAGACCGGGACGGGGGCGCGCCGGGAAACTGCGCTGGCCTAATCCCGACTTCCGCTCATTCCCGCGAAAGCGGGAATCCAGTTTTTTCGTTGCTTGGCTCCGGGTCCCCGCTTTCGCGGGGACGAGCGGGCGGATGGGATGCCGCTTACCCCAGCATCTTGCGGTACTGGATGAACCCCGAGCGGGCCGCGACCTTGTCGTAGAGGGCGCGTGCGGTCTCGTTGGTCTCGTGCGTCAGCCAATAGACGCGGCTTGCCCCCGCCTCACGCGCCTGCGCGTAGACCGCCTCGATCAGGACGCGACCAAGCCCGTGATTGCGACCGCCTTGAGCAACGAACAGGTCCTGCAGGTAGCAGTAGTCACCTGCCGTCCAGGTCGAGCGGTGAAACAGATAATGCACGATGCCTTCGAGCTTGCCGTCCACGTAGGCGCCGAGCAGATGCATCGGCTCGGCCGGCTCATGCAGCCGCTTCCAGGTGAGATCGTTCTGCTCGGGTGAGAGCGTCGCCTGGTAGAAGGTGAGATATCCCTGCCACAGCGGCTCCCATGCGGCGCGCTCGTTCGGGCCGACCGGTCTGATCTCGATGTTTGGACGACCTGTCACCGCCGGACGCCGTGCTTCTGCAGAACCCGCTGCGTCATGGCCACGATTTCGCGCTGGAAGCTCTCCATGCGCGGCATCAGGGTGCCGAAGTACTCGGCCGTGACGGTCGGCAACAGTTTTAGCGCCTGCGCGCCCGAGGGCGTCTTGTAGAAGGCTGTGATATCACCCAGTTCCTGCGCGCTGAAATGCTTCGCGTAGAGCGCAGGAGCGTCCTTCATGCTCTCGACAAGAAATCGTTCAAGGATCTTTTCAAATTCGCCGCGCAATTCGGTGAGCGCCGCGGGATCGACCTTGGAGCGCAGTTCGGCCTCGAGTTGCGGCCACACCTGTGCGGTCATCGTGCGGCCCATCTGGCCGAGCATGTCGCCCGAGATGACGTTCACGAGCTCTTGCGCCGCCTCCAGCGCCTGTGGGGACCCGGGGCCTTGCGCGCGTGCCGCGACCGGCAATGAGGACAGCACCACGACGAGAACGATCAGAAACCGGCGCATGCTGAGCTCACGGATCGCGGTTGATGACGCACTTCACAATCAATCGAGATGGAACTTCTCGAGCTGGCGGTGCTCGGCGCGGATCCAGCGCACGGTGCCGGTGACCGAGCGCATCACCACGGTCTCGGTGTGGATCACGTCACCGCGGAATTTCACACCGTGCAGCAGGTTGCCGTCGGTCACGCCGGTCGCGGCGAACAGGCAGTCGCCGCGCACCATGTCCTCGATCTCGTACTTCTTCTTCGGGTCCTTGATGCCCATGCGCGCTGATCGCTCGCGCTTCTCCTCGGTATCGAGGATGAGCCGGCACTGCATCTGGCCCCCGATGCAGCGCAACGCCGAGGCCGCGAGCACGCCTTCGGGCGCGCCGCCGATGCCGATATAGATGTCGATGCCGGTCTCTTCCGGATTGGTCGTGTGGATTACGCCCGCGACGTCGCCGTCGGTGATCAGCGCGACCGAGGCGCCGGTCTTGCGCACTGCCGCGATCAGGTCGGCATGCCGCGGCCGGTCCATGATCAGCGCCGTGATGTCCGCCGGCGTGACACCCTTCGCCTTCGCGAGATTGCGGATGTTCTGTTCGGGCGGCGCATCGAGATCGATCACGCCCTTGGAATAGCCGGGTCCGATCGCGATCTTGTCCATGTAGACGTCGGGCGCATTGAGCAGCGTTCCGCCCTCCGCCATCGCCATGGTGGCGATCGCGCCCGGCATGTTCTTGGCGCAGAGTGTCGTGCCTTCGAGCGGGTCGACCGCGATGTCGACTTTCGGGCCGGTTTTGCGCCCCACTTCCTCGCCGATGAACAGCATCGGCGCCTCGTCGCGCTCGCCCTCGCCGATCACGACGGTGCCGTGGATCGGTAGCTTGTTGAGCTCGCGCCGCATCGCGTCGACGGCCGCCTGATCCGCCTGCTTCTCGTTGCCGCGCCCGCGCAGACGCGCGGCCGATACCGCGGCGCGCTCGGTCACGCGCACGATCTCGAGCGAGAGGATGCGCTCGAGCATCTGATGGGCTTGAACCGTGATCGACGACATTCCCGCTTTCCCCGTTGGCGAGCCCAAACTGCCCGCCCACTCAGTTCTTTTCAATGCGGATGACCTGCGGCGCCCCGGATATCACCCGATCCCGCTTCACCGCCGCAAGAGCCCGCCGCACCGCGTCCTCGGTGGTCGCATAGGTGATCAGGATGACAGGAACCGGCCCCGCCGTCTTGTCCGGTTTTGTGCCGCCCTGTGTGCCGGCGTGACGCTGCACGATCGATTCAAGCGAAATTCCCTGCTGGGCCAGCCTGCGCGCAATCGTGGCGGCGGTGCCGGGCTTGTCGCGCGCCAGCAGGCGGATGTAGTAGCCGCCCTCGTGGCGCTGCATCGGCGCTTTCTTGCTGACCGCGAGGCGCTCGGTCGCGCGGCCGAACGGGGGTGTGCGCACGCCGCGCGCAATGTCACCGATATCGGCGACGACGGCAGAGGCGGTTGCCATGCCGCCGGCGCCAGGTCCGACCAGCGTGATCGCATGCACGGCGTCGGCATCGACGGTCACCGCATTGGTCACGCCCATCACCTGCGCGATGGCTGAATCCTTCGGGACCATGGTCGGATGCACGCGCTGCTCGATGCCGCGCCCCGTGTCGACCGCGACGCCGAGCAACTTGATCCGATAGCCAAGCTCCTCGGCCCAGCTCAGATCCTCAGGCGCGATCGACGAGATCCCCTCGACGTAGATCGCGGCCGGATCGACCTGAACACCGAACGCAAGGCTCGCGAGGATCGAGAGCTTCTGCGCGGTGTCATGTCCTTCGATGTCGAACGTGGGATCGGCTTCCGCGTAGCCGAGCCGCTGCGCGTCCTTCAGGCAATCAGCGAAAGACAGCCCCTCCTGCTCCATGCGGGTGAGGATGTAATTGCAGGTGCCGTTGAGGATGCCGTAGATGCGGGCGAGCTTGTTGCCGACAAGCCCTTCGCGCAGCGTCTTGACGATCGGGATGCCGCCAGCGACCGCCGCCTCGAAATTCAGTGCCACATGATTGCGCTCGGCGAGCGCCGCGAGCTTGACGCCGTGCTTCGCCAGCAGCGCCTTGTTCGCGGTCACCACCGATTTGCCGGCCTTGAGCGCGGCTTCGACCGCACTCTTGGCGGGATCGCCGGCGCCACCCATCAGCTCGACGAAGACATCGATCTCCTCGTCGCGCGCCAGCGCGAGCGGATCGGAGACCCAGCGCAATTTCTTGAGGTCGATGCCGCGGTTTTTGGCCTGGCTGCGCGCCGTGACCGCGACGATCTCGATCGGGCGGCCGCAGCGTTGCGTCAAAGCCGTGCGCTGCTGCTCGATCAGGCGCACCACCGACGCGCCAACCGTGCCGAGACCGGCAAGCCCTACTTTCAGCGCCGCAGCCATGACGTCGCCCCAGAAGCCTTAAAATGCGACTGGCTTACCGCCGCGTCGCCAGAGGAACGACGTTGTGCAGCTTTTCAAGCCCGGTATCAAGAAAGCGGCGGATGTTGCGCGCCGCCTGGCGGATGCGCTGCTCGTTCTCGACCAGCGCGATGCGGATATACCCCTCGCCATGCTCGCCGAAGGCGACACCCGGCGACACGGCGACTTCCGCCTTCTCGACCAGGAGCTTGGAGAATTCGAGGCTCCCCATCTCGCGGAAGGGCTCGGGGAGCGGCGCCCAGGCGAACATCGAGGCAGCCGGCGCCGGCACTGGAAAGCCCGCGCGCGTGAACGTGTCGACGAGGACATCGCGGCGCTTCTTGTAGGTTGCGCGCATTTCGGTGATGCAGTTCTCGGGGCCGTTGAGCGCCGCAACCGCGGCCGCCTGGATCGGCGTGAACGCGCCGTAGTCGAGGTAGGACTTCACGCGCGCCAGCGCCGCGATGATGCGCTCGTTTCCGACCGCGAAGCCCATGCGCCAGCCGGGCATCGAGAAGGTTTTCGACATCGAGGTGAACTCGACGGTGACATCCATCGCGCCGTTCACTTCGAGCACGGAGGGCGGCGGGTTCTTGTCGTCGAAATAGACTTCTGCGTAGGCGAGGTCCGACAGGATGAACAGGCCGTGCTTCTTCGCAAACGCGACAAGGTCCTTGTAGAAGTCGAGGGTCGCGACATGCGCGGTCGGATTTGACGGATAGCAGACGACCACCGCGAGCGGCTTCGGGATCGAATGAATGACCGCGCGCTCGAGCGCGTGGAAGTAGTCCTCATTCGCCTCGGCCGGCACCGAGCGGATTACCCCGCCCGCCATCAAGAAGCCAAAGGCATGGATCGGATAGCTCGGGTTCGGGCAGAGCACGATGTCGCCGGGCGCCGAGATCGCCTGCGCGACGTTGGCAAAGCCCTCCTTGGAGCCGAGCGTCGCGACCACCTGCGTGTCGGGATTGAGCTTCACGCCGAAGCGGCGGCCGTAATAGGACGCCTGGGCCTTGCGCAGGCCCGGAATGCCACGGGACGACGAATAGCGGTCGGTGCGCGGCTTGCCGGCGACCTCTCTCAGTTTGTCGAGCACATGGGCCGGTGCCGGAAGGTCCGGATTGCCCATCCCGAGATCGATGATGTCGGCGCCCGCATTGCGTGCCGCCAGCTTCGCCTTGTTGACTTGCTCGAAGACGTAAGGCGGCAGACGCCGAATGCGGTGGAACTCTTCCATGTCGTCGCTCCTGGTGCGGCGCCGCCTAGCACTTGGGTGCGGCGTAGCGCGCGCCTTTTATCATGGGTTTGCCGGAGTGGGAGGGGTCAGTTGATGGGTTTCAGCGGCGCCGACCCGCTTTCCGGTACCACCGGCTCCTTTTTCTTCTTCGTTTCGGCAGTCTTCGCGGCCTCTTTCTTGGGAGCCACAGCTTTGGCCGGCGTCTTGCTTGCTGACGTGGCGGATGCTTTTGGTGGCGGCGGTGGCGGCGGCGGCGGGTTGGCGAGGTTCTTCTGCTGCTCGCGCAGCGTTACGAGATCGGTTTCAAGCTTCTTCTGCTCTTCGGTGCTTAAGGGCTTGGCCTCTCGGGTCGGACGCGCCTCGTAGACATTCGGGACCGCGTAGGGCGTGGCGGGCCGCGCGGGTGCCGACTCCGGAATCCCGCCCATCTTCTCGGGCAGCGCATCGAACGTCGAAGTGCAGCCCGACAGGATGAGCAGCATCAGGCCACCAAGGGGAGCCCAAACAGGCCGACGCGCGTTCAGGGTCATGAGCAGGTCAAGTTCACACTGCAATGCACAACAACATCAGTATCGATCAGGATAGCTTCCAACAGGTTTATGC
>JBAVXH010000189.1:0-15682 GCA_049698215.1 Xanthobacteraceae bacterium
ATGCTGGAGCGCTTCGGCATCGCGCATCTCGCAGCGCGCCCCTACACGATGATCTCGGGCGGCGAGCGCCAGCTCGTGCTGCTCGCGCGCGCGCTCGCGCAGGAGCCGCAGTTCGTCGTACTCGACGAGCCGACCGCGAGCCTCGACTTCGGCAACCAGGGCAAGGTGATGAACCAGATCCGCGCGCTCGCGGCGTCCGGACATGGCGTGCTGTTCACCACGCACGACCCGAACCACGCGCTGCGCGCGGCCGACCGCGCCTACCTGTTGCGCGATGGGACGTGCGTCGCCGACGGGCCGATCACGGACGTGCTGACGCTCGACAACCTCACTGCGCTCTACCGCGCGCCGGTGAAGCGGCTGACCGACCCCTCAACCGGCGAGCAGGCGTTCTTGCCGGGGTAGCACGCGGCAGCACGGGTGATACTATGACTGAGAATTGAGAGATGATCATGCTCGATTGGACACAATGCCCTGCGGTAGAGCGCATTCCCGGCAAAGTCAGCGGCGAATGGCTGTTCAAGGGAACGCGCGTGCCGGTGAAATCGCTGTTCGAGAATCTAGAAGGCGGCGCCCGCGTGGACGATTTCTTGGCGTGGTTCCCGGGGGTCACACGTGAACAGGTCGAGATTGTCTTGAAGCATGCGGAGCGCAGCCTTGAGTCGGCTTGATCGGTCTGACTCCCTGTCGGATGCATGAGAATTCTGTTGGACCAAGGCGTCCCTGTGCCGTTACGGCGCGCATTCTCATCACATACCGTTTCAACCGCCTACGAGCGTGACTGGGCAGAGCTGTCGAATGGTGCACTGCTCAAGCGCGCCGAAGCTGAGTTCGACGTGCTGATCACGACCGATCAGGGCCTGCGCTTCCAGCAGAACTTAGCTGAATTCCGCCTCGCGATCGTCGTCCTGCCAACTACCGATTGGTCGATTATCGCGCAGCATCAAGAGGCAATCGTCGCCGCGACAGCATCGGCGCGAACCGGCGAAGCATTGGTTCTGAGCTGGCGCTAGCGGCGTTTACTGGATCGCCCGCCGGAGCCTGTCATCGGGCCGGCCGCAGGCCGGACCCGTTGGCGGGCGATGACGACGGAGTGCGCGTCCCGCCTACTTCGCGATCCGCAGCCGCGCGAGGTTCTGTGCGATCGAGGAGAACACCGAGTTGAGCTCGCTCGCCTGGTTCACCTCGTAATACATCGTCGGTTTGCTGGCGCAGTTCATGAGCAGCGTCTTGTCGCCGTCGATCACCCGCACCGTGTAGATCTTGATGTTGGCGTTCTTGGCGTTGGTGCAGGCGAGCGCCGTGCGCGGATCGATCTGCGAGTCGCTGCTCGACCAGCGGTTCTGCGTGTTGGTGCCGTCGGTCAGCAGCACCACCACCTTGTCGCGGTCCGGCGAGGGCTCCGCCGCCTGCGAGAGCGGCAGATTGGTCGTCAGCGAATGCCAGCCCCACTCCAGCCCGATCGTGACATTGGTGTTGCCCGCCGCCACCATCGAGTCGATCTTGCTGTTGAGGTTGGTGAAGCCCGTCGTATCGAGCACATCGGTGAGCGGCATCATCGACACGAGTGATCCACACTGCTTGGCCGGGAACAGCGTGCTGTGGTTGCCCGAAACCGGCGTGGTGTCGGACACGTCATTCGACTGATCGCGGTCCATCACGCAACCGGTCCACTGATTCTTCTGGATGTTCTTCACGCTGTAGTCGATCCAGAACTCGTCCTTGTAGACGGTGCCGACGTTCACCATGGTATCGAAGGGAATGATCGACACCTTCACGTCGCCCGGCTGCTTCGCGGCGGCCTGGAGGGTGGTGAGCAGGTTCTTCGCCGCGGTCTTTAGTTGCGTGAGCTTGCCGTTGTTTCCCATCGAGCCGGTGTTATCGAGCGCCAGCGCAAGCTCGAGCTTCTTGATGCCCCACTTGAAGTCCGCGCCGCTGTTCAGCGCGAACTGATTTTGGCCGAGGATGCGGGTGAACGTCGCCGGCAGGTTACCGCTCGCCGTGACGTTGAGCGTGAAGGTGCCCGCCTGCGGGCTGCTGAGAACCGCATTGACCTGGATACCCGTAACGTCGGTGCGGTTGAACTCCGCGTTGAAGATGTCGGTCGCCTTGGCCTTGATCTGATCCGGGTTCATGGTCGCGGCGTCGCGCGACAGCATCAGGCCGGTCGCATCGAGCGCGGCATACATCGCCGTGCGCGCGGACGACGCGCGGCTGTAGTCGACCGCCGCACCCGCGAGCCCCACGATCGGGACGATCGCAAGCGCGAACATCGGCGCAACGCCGCCGCTCTGGTCGGCGAAAAATCGTGATCGCATCATGACGACAGCCGCATCGTCTTGCTGCTGAACGGACGCGTGTTGTACTGGCTGCAGTCAATCGCGAGGTTCGAGTTGCCGGTAAAGGTGACGGTATCGCCAATGACCTGTGTGCAGGTCGTCGTCGCATTTGCGCCGCCCGAAAAGTTGACGGCGGCGCTCGGGACGTAGACCGCGCCGGCAAAATACTGGGTCGCGCCGCCGTTGAACTTGAACGACGTGCCCGCTGGCGTGTTGCGATCGGCGAACACGACGATGCCCCTGGTCGGCCCATAGCTCATCGGCGTGAGGTTGACGTTGGCATTGCCGTTGATGGTGACGGTGGCCCAGTTGCTGCCACCGCTCGATGTGAAGAACAACGTGACACCATTGCCGTTCACGGTCGCGCCGCCGTTCACCGTCAGGCCGCCGCCGTCGAGGATGTACAGGCCCGGACTGAGCGTGAGGACTGCATTGGCATTCGTGCCGATGCCGCCGCAGTAGACGCCGGGATTGATCGTAACAGTGTTCTTGGCGGTGAAATTGTTCTGGTTGCAGCCGCTGTAGGTCGGGGCGGGCACGTCGGCATAGGGGTCGGCCACCGGCGAGATGTGTGTGCGTATGCCGTTGGTCGCAGTGATTCCCGAGGTCGAGGCAACGCCGCCCGCGACACCGACGAAATCCGCCTGCACGGTGGCGGAGCCGCCGACCGTCAGCGCGGTATCGCTTTTCGAATTGTCATAGAGGCTGCAGCCGTTGAGCCTGACGGTGGTGCTGCCCTGCGCGGTGGCGGCGCCGCTTGCCGAGGGATTGAGCGCCAGCACGCAGCCGAGACCGTCATTGTTGTTGATCACACCGGCCCGCACCGTGAGAGCCATCGAGCTGCGGCCGAGCGCCTGCATGAACGTGGTCGCCACGGTGGCGGTGGCCGTCGCCGTGACCGTGGTGCCGTTCGATCCGCTGCCGATGCTGGCGGTGACCTGCAGACCCTGCACCTCCGGCCGGTCGAACGCCGCGTTGAAATAGTTGGTCGCGACAGAGCTCGCCTGGTTCGGCGGAATGATCTGCGCATCCTTTGCGACCATCAGCGCGGCGGAGTCGAGCGTCGCCTGCATCGCGGTGCGCGCCGCACTAGCGCGCGAGTAATCGATCGCTGCGCCCGCGAGACCGACCATTGGAACAAGGCCAAGCGCGAACAAGGGAGCAACGCCGCCGCTCTGGTCGGCGAAAAATCGTGATCGCATGGCTCTCAGCCCCTTGGTCTCTGTGGTGCGAGAGTGCCGTGCAGGTTTTACTGTTCGGTCACGACGCAGCGTGAACTTGTCTTAAAGTTCGATAAGACTTTCGCCGTGCTTATCGAAACGCTGCCGATATCCGCTTTTGCAATGTGCCTGCTTCAAGGCACGCCCGTTCGCGCACGCCGCCGCCTTGGTAAACGCAAGATTGCTCGGATTGCAGAGAAGCACTTAAGCCAGCGTAAAGGATGGAACTTCATGGCGCGTTCAACATAGGAAGCATTCGAATACCGAATTTCAGGAAGGATTCAGTTTCGGCGCGCAGTTTGTCCCACACAAAACGCGAATAAGAACGACGGGGTTGGCGGTGCGCAAAAACACCATCGTGATGGTCGGCATAGCGGTCGTGTTCGGACTCCTTGCGGTGTTCGTCGCGCAAGGCTGGCTGAACTATCAGGCCGAGTTGAGCCGGAAGGTCGTGCAGCCGAAGGCCAAGCCGGTTGCGACGCGCACCATCGTCATTGCGGCAGGACCGATGCGTTTCGGCACGCATGTCTCGGCGGACAACCTGAAGGAAGTCACCTGGCCTGATGAAGCGCTGCCTGCCGGCACGTTCGGCTCGATCGCCGAAGTGATGTCGGGCGGCAAGCGCATCGTGCTCGCCTCGATCGAGAAGAATGAGCCGCTGCTGCGCACCAAGATCACCGGATCCGGACAGAAGGCGACGCTCTCTGCCGTGATCCAGGACGGCATGCGCGCCGTGACGGTGCGCGTCAACGACGTCGAAGGCGTCGGCGGCTTCGTGCTGCCGGGCGATCATGTCGACGTGCTGCTGACGCGCCAGCAGGAGCGCGCCAACGGCACCAACGATGTTGTGATCCAGAACGCGCGCGTGCTCGCAGTCGATCAGCTCGCCGACGATGCAGCCGACCGTCCGACGGTCGTGAAGGCCGTGACGCTCGAGGTCGACACCGTCGCGGCGCAGAAGATCGCGCTCGCGGCCTCGCTCGGCAATCTGTCGCTGATGCTGCGCCGCGCCGGCGAGCAGGTGATGGACTCGACGCGCCGCATCACCACCAGCGATCTGAGCCAGACCGAGACGATCCAGCGCGCGCCGGAAGCGAAGCGCTTCGCCAAGGTCTCGGTCACGCGCGGAACGACCAAGCAAGAATACAACGTTGCCTCAGAAGAAGCCGAATGGCGCCAAGGCAGCGAAGAACTGGCGGCAACCCGCTGAACATGGGGATGGGGTCATGGGGAAAGAATCGCGGCGCAGCTTGCGCCCTGACAGGAGCGGCGGCGTTCTGAAGACCGCCTTGCGGGCGGCGCTGCTGCTGACCGCCGCCACGCTCGCCACCGGCGTCGTGACTGCGCCCGTCGA
This sequence comes from Xanthobacteraceae bacterium, assembly GCA_049698215.1. GTDB lineage: Bacteria > Pseudomonadota > Alphaproteobacteria > Rhizobiales > Xanthobacteraceae > PALSA-894. Next base: position 4,914 of record JBAVXH010000189.1, read on the forward strand.
GGCGCGCGAGGTCGAGCTGACGGCAGGCCGGCAGGCCGCGACCGTGAAGGTCTCGATCGGCAAGTCCGAAGGCGTGCGCACCGGCGAGAGCTTCTCGGAGGTGATCGTCAGCGATCCCGATGTCGCCGACGCGATCCCCCTCACCGATCGCTCTCTCTCGGTGCTCGGCAAGAAAATCGGCACCGCGCGCGTCTCCGTTTACGGCGAGGCCAAGAAGCTTGTCGGCGTGTTCGACATCGAGGTGTCCTACGATACTTCGCGGCTCGGCAGCGAGCTCGCGCAGCGCTTCCCGCATGCGCGCTTCCGCGTCTCCTCGGTGAACGGCCGCATCATGCTGTCCGGCACCGCGCCGAACGCCATGATGGTCGATCAGGCGATGACTGTCGCCAAGCAGTTCGGCGCTGACGTGATCAACGCCGTGAAGGTCTCGTCGCCGCAGCAGGTGATGCTGGAAGTGCGCTTCGTCGAGGCCTCGCGCTCGGCGGGCCGCGAGCTCGGCGTCAACTGGCAGGTGCTCGGCCAGACCTTTGCCGCGGGCGGGACCGGCGTCGGCGCCGCGGTCGGCGCCAGCTCACTGCTCTCCGGCTCGGCGCCCTTCGGCACTATTGTCGGCCGCCTGCTCGGCAACGGCGTGAATGCCGATGGCCTGCTGCAGGCGCTCGAGGAGCGCGGCGTGATCCGCCGCCTCGCCGAACCCAATCTGACGGCGCTGTCGGGCGATACCGCAAGCTTCCTCGCGGGCGGTGAGTTCCCAATTCCGGTCTCGTCGAACCTGGGCAGCGTCAGCGTCGAGTTCAAGAAATACGGTGTCGGCCTCGCCTTCACGCCGACCGTGCTCGGCGACGGCGTGATCAACCTGAAGATCGAGCCGGAGGTGAGCCAGATCGATCCGACTACCTCGGTCACCATCGGGGGGATCACCATCCCGGCGCTGATCGTGCGCCGCGCCAACACCACGGTCGAGCTGCGCGACGGCCAGAGCTTCGCGATCGCGGGCCTCTTGCAGGCAATCAGCACCGCGGACCAGAAGCAGCTTCCCTGGCTCGCCGACGTGCCGGTGCTCGGCGCGCTTGCGCGCAGCGCTTCGTATCAAAAGAAGGAAACCGACCTCGTCATCATCGTGACGCCGCGTCTGGTGCGCCCTGCCCGCCCGGGAGACGTGCTGCGCACGCCGCTCGATACCTCAAAGCCGGCGAACGATCCTGAGTTCTTCCTGCTCGGTCAGGCTGAAATCACCGTGCCGATGGAGCGGCGCATCAAGGGCCGCTCGGATGGGCGCCCTGCCCCGATCGGCCACATCCTCGACGTCGCCAAGGGAGAGACCGTCTATGTCACGAAATAACCTCCGCGGCGCGATCCTCGCGCTGGCCGCGGCTACCGCACTCGGTGGATGCACCGACATGTATCTCGACCGGCGCGACACCGTGAGCTTCGGGGCCGGCGACGCGGTCGCCACCAACAAAGTCGTCCAGATGGTCGACCCGTGGCCGCCCCGCGCCGGCGACCGCAACATCGCCTTCGACGGCGAGCGCATGACGATGGCAGCCGAGCGCTACCGCACCGACAAGGTGAAAGCGATTTCCGGCACCGGCACGTCGTCGGTCCAGTATCAGCCGGTGCTGATGCAGCCCGGATCCAAGTAAGCATCCGTGACATCGATGTTCGCGCGCGCCAATCCCGAACCGGCCAAGACGCGCGTCGTGGCGCAATGCCGCGACGCCGACTTCGAGCGCCTGGTGCGTGCCACGTTTGGGCTCGACGGCAAGGTCGACCTTGCCGTCACGAACGGGATTTTCGCCAACGAGGTGCGCAAGCTCGATACCACTGACGCGACCGTCGTCATCGTCGACATCGATCCGGCAAGCGAGGCGGATCTCTCCACGCTCAATACATTCGCGCAGCGCGCCGGCATGCCGCCGGTGATCGTCGCGATCCCCTCCTTCGACGTGAACCTGGCGCGGCAGCTGCTGCAGATGCGGGTCGCCGATTTCGTCGTGAAGCCGGTGCAGCCGATCGATCTGGTGCGTGCCTGCGCGCGTGCCGCGCAGGGCGCGCAGAACGGCAGCGCCACCGAGGCGAAGATCTACACGTTCCTCCCCGCAGCGGGCGGCGTCGGGCTCACCACGCTCGCGATCGAAACCGCCATGCTGCTGCTCAAGGGCGATGGCGGACAGAAATCGTCCACCTGCCTGGTCGATCTCGATTTCCAGCACGGCTCGTGCTGCGACTACCTCGATCTCGAGCCGCGCCTTGATCTCGACGAGATCGAGCCGCGCCCCGACCGGCTCGACCGGCAACTGCTCGAAGTGATGATTTCCGAGCACCCTTCCGGCCTGAAGGTCATCGCGGCGCCGAGCCGGCCCGCCGAGATGCGCTCGTTCGACTTCGAGGTGGTGACGCGCCTGCTCGACCTCGTCGCCTCGCACTTCGACAACGTGGTGATCGACGTGCCGCGCACCTGGTTCTCCTGGACCGACTCGGTGCTGATCGGCTCCAACCGGCTGTTCCTGGTCACCGAGATGACCGTGCCGGGGCTCAAGCACGCGCGTCATCTGGTCAACGTCATCCGCCAGCGGCTGCCCGACGGCCCCCCGCTGGAGGTGATCGTCAACCGCTTCGAGCAGCGGCTGTTCGGGCCCGGCCTGCGCCGCGCCGACATCGAGCAGGCGCTCGGGCAATCGCTCGCCTGCACCATCCCGAACAATTTCCGCCTGGTCAGTGAGGCGATCGACCGCGGCGTTCCGCTCGAGGAAGTCAAGCCCGGCAACAACATCCAGCAGGCGCTCTCCAAGGTGGTCTTCCCGCCGAAGCCAAAGAACGGCGCCAAGCCGGTTGAAACCAAAACCGAGCGCAAGCTCGCGCTGGTGCGGTGAGGTTGAGAATGTTCGGACGTTTCACCGCCACGCGCCGCATCGCCGAAGCGCAAGCTGCCGCGGCTGCGCCGGCGATTGCACCAACGGACCTTCCCGCCGTCGAGGCGCCCAGCCTGCAAATGGTCGCGGAGCTCCCCAAGCTCGATACGCCGGCTCCGGAGCCCACGCTCTCGACCTCGCCGCTGCGCGACAAGCTGCTCGACGCGAAAGTTCGCCTGCATCGGCGCCTGATCGAGGAGATCAATCTCTCGGCGATCGAGAAGGTGTCCGAAGGCGAAGTGCGGCGGCAGATCGCGGCGCTGGTCGCCCAATACGTGCTCGCCGAACGCATCGCGCTCAACGCGCAGGAGCTCGATGCCTTCGTCGACGAGATCATCGACGAGATGACCGGCCTGGGTCCGATCGAGCCCCTGCTCAAGGACCCGACCATCAACGATATCCTGATCAACGGCCACGAGTGCGTCTACATCGAGCGCGCCGGCATGCTCGAGCCGACGCCGGTGCGCTTCAAGGACGAGCCGCATCTGTTGCGCATCGTCAACAAGATCGTCTCGGCGGTCGGCCGGCGCGTCGACGAGACGCAGCCGCTCTGCGACGCGCGCCTGCTCGACGGCTCGCGCATCAACATCGCGGTGCGGCCGATTGCGGTCGACGGCCCGCTGGTGTCGATCCGCAAATTCTCCAAGAAACCCTACAACCTGAAAAAGCTGATCGAGGTCGGCGCGATCAAGGGCCCAATGGGCGAGGTGCTGGCCGCCGCCGTCAATGCGCGCATCACCACGATCATCTCGGGCGGCACCGGCTCGGGCAAGACCACGATGCTCAACGCGCTCTCGGCCTTCATCTCCGACAAGGAGCGCCTCGTCACCATCGAGGACGCGGCCGAACTGCAATTGCAGCAACCGCATGTCGGCCGCATGGAGACGCGCCCGCCCAACGTCGAGGGCAAGGGCGAAATCCGCCAGCGCGAGCTGGTGAAGAACGCCCTGCGCATGCGGCCCGACCGCATCATCCTCGGCGAGTGCCGCGGCGAGGAAGCCTTCGACATGCTGCAGGCGATGAACACCGGCCACGAAGGCTCGATGGCGACGATCCACGCCAACACGCCGCGCGACGCGATCTCGCGCCTCGAACAGATGATCGGCATGGCCGGCATGCCGATGACCGTTTCGTCGATCCGCGGCCAGATCGCGGCCGCGATTCGCGTCATCGTGCAGCTGCAGCGCCTCTCGGACGGCAAGCGCAAGGTGACGGCGATCTCCGAGATCACCGGCCTCGAGGGCGAGATCCTGCAGATGCAGGACATCTACAAATACGTGCGCACCGGCACCGCCGCCGACGGCAGCGTCGAGGGCCATTTCCAGGCGACCGGCGTGCGGCCGCGCTTTCTCTCCGAGCTCGTCGCGCGCGGGATCAACATCCCAGGCGCCTATTTCGATCCGTCGAAGCCGCTGTAGCGCATGATCCCGAAAAGTGGGTACCGGTTTTCGGAAAAGATCATGCGCAAGCAAAAGAACTGACTGATGCCGTTCGAACTCGACACACCGACATTGATCACGATCTGCGCGGCGATCTCGGTCGTCCTGTTCGCCGAGGCCGTCTACCTGCTCGGCTTCTCGACCGCGTCTTATCGCAGCAACGTCAACCGCCGGCTCAAGCTCTCGTCCAACCAGCCCGATCGGGAAGCGATCCTGATCCAGCTGCGCCGCGAGCGTGGGCTCACCAAGGAAGGCTTCTTCCGCTTCGGGCTCTCCTGGTTCAACCGGCTGATGCTCGAATCCGGGATGACGCGCGGCGGCTTGACGCTCGCGCTGGTCGCGCTCGTGGCGGGCGGCGGCATGTTCTTTGCCGTCATGCAGTTTCGCGGCGACATGACCGAAGCCGGCGCCGCCGCGCTCGTCGCGGCGATCGTGCTGCCGTTCTCGGCGCTGCTGTTCATGCGCAAGCGGCGCCACAACAAGTTCGCCGCGCAATTTCCGGACGCGATGGACATCATCGTGCGCTCGCTGCGCGCCGGTCACCCCGTGCCGGTCGCGGTTGCGCTTGTGGCGCAGGAATTGCCCGATCCGATCGGCACCGAATTCGGCATCGCGGCGGACGAAATCACCTACGGCGCGGACGTCGAGACCGCGATGCGCAATCTTTACTTCCGCGTCGGCCAGGAAGACCTGCCGCTGTTCGTCACCGCGGTCTCGATCCAGGGGTCGACCGGCGGCAACCTCTCCGAAATCCTGTCCAACCTGTCCTCGGTGATCCGCCAGCGCTTCAAGATGCGGCGCAAGATCAAGGCGCTGGCCGCCGAGGGCAAATTCTCCGCACTGTTTCTCTCCGGCCTGCCGGTCGCGATCTTCCTGCTGCTCAACCTGGTGGCGCCCGACTTCTACGCCGTCATCTGGAACCAGAGTCTCACCAAGATGGGCCTCGCGCTCGCCGGCACGTGGATGATCCTCGGCAACATCGTCATGTACAAAATGTGCAATTTCCGGATCTGACATGGACGCCGTGTTCGAAATCCTGAACGACCTGTCGGGCGGCGACAGCACGCTCATGGTGAGCGTGTTCGTGTTCCTGTCGGCGGCCGTGCTCGCGTTCGGCGCGATGGCGGTGATCCAGGTGCGCGTCGCGGTGAAGCGGCGCGCCGCCGGGATCGGTTCGACGGAGAGCAGGCCGGGCGACGACGACCCGCGTTCGCTGCGCTACGCCAGCAAGGTCGCAACCCAGCGGTTGCTCGACTACACGAACAAGCACTATTCGGGCGAAAACGCCGGCGAGGTGAAGGAGCTGCGCCGCCGGCTGATCCAGGCCGGCTATCTCGACTCGCGTGCACCCGCGCTGTTCTTTCTGGCGCGCGCCGTGGCGGCGGTCGCAATGGCAGTGCTCGCCTTTCTCGCCGCACCCTACATCCTGCGCGACGACTCGAGCATGTTCTGGCCGACGGTGCTGGCCGGCGGCATCTTCGGCTACTTCGCGCCGAACCTCTATCTCAGCCGGATCATCGCGGTGCGCACGGCGGAGCATCGCACTGGATTTCCGGATTTCATGGATTTGCTGGTCGTGTGCGCCGACGCAGGCCTGAGCATGGAGGCAGCCCTCGACCGCGTCGGCCGCGAGCTTGCCGACTCCTATCGCTCGCTCTCCGCCAACATCCACATGGCGACGCTCGAGATGCGCGCCGGCCGCACGCTCTCGGAGACACTCGACCATCTGGCCGACCGGCTCGCGCTCGAGGAAGCCCGCTCCTTCGCAACCTTGCTGCAGCAGTCCGAGAAGCTCGGCTCGTCGTTGACCGAAGCGCTGCGCGTCTACTCCGACGACATGCGCCACAAGCGCATGTCGCGCGCCGAGGAGAAGGCCTACAGCCTGCCGGCCAAGCTCTCCGTGCCGCTGACGCTCTGCGTGTTTCCGGTGGTGATCATCGTGATCCTGCTGCCGGTCTTCGTGCGGCTGAAGGTGGGGGCGTATTGAAATCCTCATCCTGAGGAGCGGCCCGGAGGGCCGCGTCTCGAAGGATGGCCAATCGCTCTGGGCCATGGTTCGAGACGCCGCGCTGTCGCGCGGCTCCTCACCATGAGGAAGCCAGTTGCAAACAATCCCTTAACTCTTGTCCGGCTATCCTCCGGCCCGGGGGAGCCGCGTTCGTTGGATTCCCAGCCTTTGTGTGTTGCGTAACGCCGGCGCGTTGAGCCGGAGTGGTGTTGGTCCATGCGTATCGTTCGCGTCTTTGCCGCGTTCGCCTTGATGACGGCGCTCGCCGGCTGCGGATCCTCCGGTCAACTCCAGCTCGCCGGGCTCAACTGGGGGCAGGACACTCCGCCCCCGCCGCCCGGATCGGGCGAGATGACGAGCAGTCCCGCCTCCGCCTCGACCGAGATCACCGGCAGCACCCCCGTCGTCGCCGGGGCCGATCCCGTGGCCGTCAACGACGCGCTGATGGGCGGCGATCCGGGCGACGATGTCGTGTTGGGCAAGCGGCACTACCGCGTGAAGAACTACGGCCTCGCCGAGCAGCATTTCCGCCGCGCGGTCGAGAAGGCGCCACGCGACGGCGAAGCCTGGATCGGGCTTGCCGCCTCCTACGATCGGCTCAAGCGCTACGATCTCGCCGACCGCGCCTACGCCCAGGCGCTCGCCATCTTCGGGCCGCGGCCTGAAGTCCTCAACAATATCGGCTACTCGTATCTTCTGCGCGGCGACCTGCGCCGTGCGCGGCAAAAATTCGCCGAGGCGCAGTCCAAGGACCCCGGCAATCCCACCATCGCCAACAATATTGCTCTGGTGGATGAAGCCGTTCGCCGCCGCAAGGGCGTGAACTAGCGCCGCTGCTTCCTCATGGTCCAATTATCGCGAACGGCGCCTGGCGAAGCGAAACTTCGGTAGGACTGCAATTCCTAATTCTCGACCGAGCGAACCAAGGGCTCAATTTTGGCTCGCAGCTGCTTCGCGAGTTCTGCAATTTTCCCTACGAGTTCATTTGCGCGGGGCGCCCCCGGGGCGGACCCGCCGAAGCCTGCTTGCGCCTTGAGGGGAACCGCCTTGAGCTCACGCAATAAGTACCTCAGTCGACCGACATCTCGCGCGATCTCGCTACTGAACCACTCGATGTTGTTCCATGCTGCGACCACCTCGTCGTCATCCAAATCATAGTACCCCTGACCGAGAGAAAATTTTTCGCTGGAAATTTGGCCAAGCATAATCGTGGTCCCCGCGAGTATGCGGTCCAAGGCGAGATCGAGTTGAACGGTGCATTTGAAGCGTTGTCGCTGAGTCTGCTCTTCCGCCAGAATCGAGTCGAACCTGACTTTCGCCATGGCCCCGCGGTAGGTGAGCACTGCCGCCAAAAGTGCCACGAGCGCACCAATCAATATCTGCCAGCCCTTTACAGCTTCGAGCGCCGTAAGGGCACCCATGCCCAGTGCCGCGCCTATGCAAAAGGCAGCCAGCGCACTAGCGATGGCTACTGTGACGACACCTGTTCGAGTGTAGGCCGGTCCCATCGAGGCGAAGCAAGAAAGTGCTGGTGGACCCCTATTTCTACCTCAGATTTTACCTTTCCGCACGGATTCTATGGCGCACCGTAGCTTGTAGACTGTTCAAGTCTACAAAGAAAGCCAGCCCTGCGGCATTGTCCCCGTTCACGGAATTGAGAGTGTCCGGCCTTCCTTAGAACCGTTAGGCTGTGCCCCGACGCGCGCTTGTGAAAAACGCGCCAACGACAACTCTGCGCGCGAGTTGGCGAAAAAGGGCTCACCGATGGGTGAGCGGGAGGTACTGCAAACATGGTTGCGCTAACCATCAATGGACAATCGCACAACATCGACGTCGATCCGACCACGCCACTCCTCTGGGTGATCCGCGAACAGGTCGGCCTGACCGGGACAAAATACGGTTGCGGCGTCGCGGCGTGCGGCGCGTGCACGGTTCACGTGGACGGACAGGCGGTCCGCTCCTGCTCGATGCAGGTCGGCGATGCCGCCGGCAAGAAGATCACCACCATCGAGGGCCTCGCGCAGGGCGGCGTGCTCACCAAGGTGCAGCAGGCCTGGGTCAATCACGATGTGCCGCAATGCGGCTACTGCCAATGCGGGATGATCATGGCGGTCTCCGCGCTTCTCGCCGAGAAGCCGAAGCCGACCGACAAGGACATCGACGAGGCGATCACCAATATCTGTCGCTGCGGCACCTTCCAGCAGGTCCGCGAAGCGATCCACATGGCTGCGAACGCGTAAAGGGGCAGTCATGAACTTTATTCCGAAGATGGATCGCCGTTCTTTCCTGATCGGCACCGCCGCCGCCGGTGGCGGGCTCGCAATCGGCATTCCGTTCGCGCCGGAGAGCGCGAACGCGCAGGCGCTCTCGACCCCCGAACTCGGCGTGTGGGTCGTGGTGAAGCCGGACGACGCCGTGGTGGTGCGCATCGTGCGCGCCGAAATGGGTCAAGGCACGATCACGGGCCTCGCCCAGCTCGTCGCCGAAGAGCTCGATGCCGACTGGTCGAAGGTGACTTACGAGCATCCGGGGCCGGCCGAGAGCGTCAAGCGCAAGCGCCCTTGGGGCTCGTACTCGACGGGCGGCAGCCGCGGCATCCGCGAGTCGCATGAATACGTCCGCCAAGGCGGCGCTGCGGCCCGTCTGATGCTGATCCAGGCGGCCGCCAACGAATGGAAGGTGCCGGCGAGCGAAATCACGACCGACAAGGGCGTGCTGACGCACAAGGCATCGAATCGCACCTTGAGCTACGGCAAGGTGGCGGAAGCCGCCTCCAAGCTGCCGGTCCCGGAGAAGCCCGCGCTGAAAGATCCGAAGGACTGGAAGATCGCCGGCAAGCCGATGAAGCGCTTCCGGGCGGCCGAGAAGGTGACCGGCAAACAAGTCTACGGCGCCGACTTCAAGCTGCCGGGCATGCTCAATGCCACGATCAAGGAATGCCCGGTGTTCGGCGGCAAGGTGAAGAGCTTCGACGCCGCCAAGGTCGCCGGCATGAAGGGCGTCAAGAAGGTGGTGCAGGTTGGCGACACCGCCGTCGCGGTCGTGGCCGACACGTGGTGGCAGGCGAAGGTCGCGCTCGATGCGCTGCCGATCGTCTGGGACGAGGGGCCGAACGCGAAGGTCTCGAGCGCGTCGATCATGGAGATCCTGAAAGCCGGTCTCGACGCCGAGCAGGCTTTCGTCGGCAACCAGAATGGCGATGCGAAAGCCGCCATCGCGAGCGCCGCCAAGAAGGTCGAGGCGGTCTACTACTATCCCTACCAGAACCACGCCCCGATGGAGCCGATGAACGCCACCGCGCGTTACACGGCCGACAAGTGCGAGGTGTGGGTCCCGACCCAGGACGGCGAGGCGTCGTTCGCCGCAATGCTGGCCGCGTCAGGTCTGCCTGCCGACAAGTGCGAACTCACCATGATCGACCTCGGCGGCGGCTTCGGCCGGCGCGGCGCGTTCCAGGACTACGTGCATCAGGCTGTCCGCATCGCCAAGGAGATGCCGGGCACGCCGATCAAGCTGCTCTGGTCGCGCGAAGAGGACATGGTGCAGGGCCGCTATCATCCGGTGATGATGGCCAAGCTGACCGGCGCGCTCGACAAGGACAACAACCTGACCGGCCTGCACATCCGCCTGTCGGGGCAGTCGATCCTGGCGAGCGTGCGCCCGCAGGTCGTGGAACAGGACAAGGGACGCGACGCGCTCACCTTCCAGGGTTTGTTCCAGTCGGGCGAGCACTCGTTCAGCTACACCATCCCGAACCTGCTGATCGACCATGCGATGCGCAATCCGCACGTCCCGCCGGGCTTCTGGCGCGGCGTGAACATCAACCAGAACGCCATCTTCATGGAATGCTTCATGGACGAGCTGGCGCAGGCGGCGGGCCAGGATGAACTGGAATTCCGCCGCAAGCTGCTCGGCAACCATCCGCGCAACCTCGCCGCGCTCAATGCGGTCGCGGAACGGATCGGCTGGGGCAAGCCTGCGCCGGCCGGCATCCATCGCGGACTTGCGCACATGAAGGCGTTCAACGCCTACGTGGCCGGGGCCGCGGAGGTCTCGGTCGAAGGCGGCAAGCTGAAGGTGCACCGCATCGTGGCGGCGAGCGATCCAACCTATGCCGTCAACCCGGCGCAGATCGAACGCCAGGTCGCCGGCTCGTTCGTCTACGGTCTCTCCGCGCTCTACTATCAGGAGTGCACCGTGAAGGACGGGCGCATCGTCGAGACCAACTTCGACACCTACGATTCCATGCGGATCGCGCAGATGCCGAAGGTCGAGTCGATCATCATCCAGAGCGGCGGCAACGGACCGTGGGGCGGCATCGGCGAGCCGACCATCTGCGTCGCCGCTCCGGCCGTGATGAATGCGTACTTCAAGGCGACGGGCAAACGCATCCGCTCGTTCCCGCTGAAG